>WYBJ01000114.1 GCA_011525945.1 Burkholderiaceae bacterium
GCCAGGTGTCCAACCTGGCTGCGGTTCGCTTCGCGTCTGGCGTCGATTTCGACACTTTTGCCACTCGTGGCGTCGCGAGCATCAAGAACATTGTTGCAACGACTTCTGACTCGGGACACTAGCGGCGCTCGCCGTGCCTGACCTTCGCGGTCGAGCCGAAGCGCCGCACGAACCTGCGTCAGCACAGAATCGATCTCGCCGGCTGCGAGACCGTTCGATCGCGTATCGCCTCGCGGTCGAAACAACCCGGATTCGTCGACGAGGTGTCGTATTCACTCGACTGAGTAACGCCGGATGACGGCGCATTGCCGCGCGTGCAAGCTTCTACTCAAAAGTAAGCCTGTCCGCGCTTGATCGGCGGCACTTCCAGATCGTCATGCTCGAATTTCTACACGCGCCTGCGCATGTTGAGCGCGAGGTCGAGCACCCACTGCTGATTGTCGCGCTCGGTTCTGAGTTTTCGGATCATCGGTCTACTCCCTGCTGGATGACTGCTTCGGGACGTCGGCGTCGAGTTCGCGCAAGCGCGGCCCACGATTCCGCAGCCAACGGCGTCTCAGCGCCGCCTGGAGCCACTGACGTTTCCTGCGCGCGCGATCATCGCGTGCTAACCGAGCATTCCCGAGAGCAGCGTCGCGATGCCGAGGAAGGAGAGAAACCCGGTCATGTCGGTGACCGTGGTGAGAAAGATCGATGAGGCGGTCGCGGGATCCTGCCCGAAGCGGCGCAGCAGCAGCGGCACCAGCGCGCCCGCGATGCAGGCGATGCTCATCGAGATCACCATGGCGCTTGCGATGATCGCGACCAGGCCAGGCGAGCGGCTCCAGACCCATACGCCGAGCGCCGTGGTGGCGGCCACGGCGACCCCGTTTACGAAGCCCGTACCGGCTTCCTTCCACAGCAGGCGCGGCCACTGCCGCAGCGACACCTCGCGCAGCACCAGCCCGCGCATCGTCACCGCGAGCGCCTGCTGGCCGGCGTTGCCCGACTGGCCCGCCACCACCGGCATGAGCACCGCGAGTGCGGTGAATTTTGCGATCGTGCCCTCGAACAGAGCGACGATCGAAGCGGCGAGGAACGCGGTGAGCAAATTGAGCTGCAGCCAGGGCAGGCGCTTTCGCACGGCGAAGAGGGAACCCGAGAGCGCGCGCTCGTCGCGGCTAGCGCCCACCATGGTCTGGATGTCCACGCTCGTTTCCTGTTCCAGCGCGAACACGAGTGCGGCGTGGCGGATGACGCCGACGAAGCGGCCTTCGCTGTCGACCACCGGCAGCTCGGTGATCGGTTGTTGCTGCAAGCTGTTGACGACGTCCTCGCGCGGATCGAGATCGCGCGCCACGGCGAGCAAGGGCTTCACGAGCGAGGCAAGAGCAGCACGCGCATCGGCCGTGGCGAGATCCTGGATCTCGACCCGGCCGGTAAGCTTGCCGCCGGCGTCGACCACGAACAGCTCGCGCAGGCCGCGCCGGCGGGCCGAGCGCAGCCGCTCGAGCGTGTCGGCGATCGAGATCTCGGCGCGCACCGGAGCGAGAACCGGATCCATCAGGCGTCCGGCCGAATTCTCCGGGTAAGCGAGCAGATCGCGTAGCTCGCGCCCAACCGTGGCATCGAGCGAGGCGAGCAGCCGCTCGCGCTCCTCCGGGGGAAATTGCGCCAGCACCGCCGCGCTTACCACGGGCGGGGCTTCCGTCAACAGGTAGCGCGTGAGCTCCGGCGAGGTCTCGGCGAGCACGGTGGCCGCGATGTCGGGCGTAAATCGCTGCCAAGGGCGCAGCACGGCGCTTGGCGGATGCAGGGCGAACGCGCGCGCAATCTCGGCGGCAGGGAGCCGTTCGAGCTCGCGTGCCGCTTCGAGCGGGAAGTCGACGAAGAAACGCCGGTTGAGCGCCTGCATCGCCGCACTCGCCGGTGCGCTCATGATTCGTCCACGTACACGCGCTTGACGCGCGGAAGAAACGCGAGCCCGGTGCCGACCAATCCCGAAACGATCGCCCAGTAGCCGCCTGCCAGGACGCCCGCAACCGAAGCTTCGCGCACTTGCGTGCGCACAGGCTGCGCGCGTTCGCGCGCGGCGCGTGCAAGCTGCGCACGGCGCAGCACGCCGAGGAGCCGCCGGTCGTGATCGACCACGGGCAGCGCCGCGGCCCGTTGCCAAACGGCCATATTGCTCGCCGCGCCGACAGGCATCATGGCCGAGAGCATGACGGCGCTGGGTTGCATCAGCGCCGCGACCGGCGTGGCCTCGGGCGCGCGCACCAGAGTCTGCAAGGCGATCTCGCCCTGAAGATGGCGGCTCGCATCGGTGACGTAGACCGCATCCAGTTCGGGCGCGTCGCTGGCACGAACGAGGCTCAGTGCCTGCTCGGCGCAGAGCATCGGCGCAAGCGCGACCACATCGGGATCGGTCCAGGCGCCCACCGCGTCGTCGGGAAAGCCCAACAGCAACTGGGTTGCGACACCGGTAGCGCTCGGCAGGCTCGCGAGCAGGCGCCGGCGCAACGCTTCGCCGACGTGACGCAGCACGCCGACTCGGGTTTGCGTGGCAGCGGCGCTTAACAACGCGAGCGCCTGGGCCTCGTCGATGCGCTCGAGTAGGCGTGCCGCGGCAGGTGGCAACATGGCGGCAAGCACCGGCGCGCCGAGCCGCGGATTGACGGCTTCGAGCAGCGCCGCCGACTCGGCGCTCGACAGCGTCTCGAGCACGCGCGCGGCTTCCACCGGGTGCGCGTCCAGGAACGCGAGCGTGACGTTCTCGGCTTCAGCCATGGCCGGTCGTCTCGTTGCGTCCGGCAGTGATATCGCCGTGTCCGGCAGTGCGGCCGAGTACCGCGATCGGCTGCTCGTTGTAGATGCGCCCGGGAAGCGTCAGACGCCCATCGGCGGTCTCGATGATGAGTCCGAGGGCCGTGATCTCCAGGATGCGGCCCTCATACGCACCCGCGCGGATCGTCTGTCCGATCGCGAACGCCTGGCGCAGATAGTGTGCACCGATCAAGTTCGCCACGTAGTCGCGCGCGCCAAGCCCTACCGCCAAAGCTACGCCGCCCGCCACCACCGCGCCGATCGAAGCAGCGAAGATCGCGAGGAAAGTGATGCGGATCCCGATCTGATCGGCGCCCACCAGGATCGCGCCGGTGAGGATCGTTACCTGAACGACGCGCGCGAGCAGCGCGCGCTGGGTCGTCTCCAGGCGATGCGAGCTGGCGAGCACGAGATCGGCGACGAAGCGAGACAGTACGTAGCCGGCGATCACGATCAGCACGCCGGCTGCGAGTGTGGGCAGATAGCCGACCAGACGCGCAAGCCAGTCGGTGAACGACGTGAGCTCGAGAACGTGCGTGGCCGCGGTGACGAAGACGAGCAGCGCCGCCCAGAACGCGATCGCGCCCAGCACGGTGGCCGCGCGCCGCATGCACAGCGGCTCCGCCCCTGGAGTGCTGGACAGGCGCGAGGCAAGGCTCTCGACCAGCAGAAGCGCGCGCACCGTCAATGCTCGCAGGATGCGCGCGAGCAGCCACCCGACCAAGACCAGCAGGAGCGCGCCGAGCAGGCTCGGCAGAAAGGCGACGATGCGTTCGACGATGCCGGCGGTTGCGCTGGCGAGCGCGCTGCCCAGGTTGTTCATCGTGCGCCGCCGGCGATCATGCCTATATCTCTCCTCCCGGCCTGGAAGACGTCAAGACGAAGGGCGTGACGATTCTAGCACCGGCCCGCGGCGAGCCTCGCTGCCTTGCACGCTTCACGTCGCCGCCGGATCGCGTGCGACAATGCACCGCATCGACTCGCGGAGCAGTGCGCTCGTGGACGGACATCACCACTACTTCGATGTCGGCGGCATTCGTGCGCTGCGGCTGGAAGATCCGCGTCTGATCACCGGCCGCGGCACGTATGCATCCGACTGGAACCTCCCGGACCAGTTGCACGCCGCCTTCCTGCGCTCCGACCGCTCGCATGCGCGGCTGCTCGATGTCGACGCGGCGCGGGCGCGCGCGCTGCCCGGTGTGCGCCTGATCCTCACCGGCGAGGACGCCGTGCGGGCGGGCTTCGTCAAGGCGCCGCACCAGCTTACCTTCACCGGCGTCGGCGGCAGCAAGGCTCGCGTGCCGGACCGCCCGGCACTCGCCCACGGGCGCGTGCGCTATGTCGGCGAGCCGATCGCGATCGTCGTCGCGGACACCGCGCTGGCCGCGCACGATGCGCTGGAAGCGATCGACGTGCGCTACCAGGATCTCACGCCGGTGATCGGCCCCGAGCAGGCGCTCGCACCGGGTGCGATCCAATTGCACGACGACGTGCCGGGCAACTGCGCGTTCGAGCTGCGGGTGGGCGACAAGGCGGCGGTCGATGCGGCTTTCGGCCGCGCGCATCGCGTCACGCGCTTGAAGGTCGATTGCACGCGGGTTACGCCCTCGCCGCTGGAGCCGCGCGCGTGCCTTGCGAGCTACGATCCGGCCGGCGACACCTACACCATACGCGTGTGCCTGCAAGGCATCGGCACCATGACGAGCCAGATCGCAGCCTACATGGGTATCGCGAAGGAGAAGGTCAAGGTACTGGGGCGCGACGTCGGCGGCGCGTTCGGGCAGCGCAGCACGGTCTATCCGGAATACTGCATGACGCTGTATGCGGCCAGGCTGCTGGGGAGGCCGGTGAAATGGGTGTCGAGCCGCTCGGAGGGTTTTCTCACCGACACCCACGGCCGCGGCAACATCGGAGCGGGCGAGCTCGCGCTCGACGCCGACGGCCGATTCACTGCACTGCGCTACGACTGGATCACCGACCAGGGCGCTTTCATATCGTCCGGCGGCCCGGGCTACATCCGCAACATCATCAATTGCCTGACCGGCGTTTACGCGATTCCGGTCGCGTATGCGCGCTTTCGCGTGGCGCTCACCAACACGGGATTGGTGGCATCCTTTCGTGGCGCAGGGCGGCCCGATATTTCCTATGCGCTCGAGCGACTGGTTCACCAGGCGGCGCGGGAAATGAACGTGGACCCGACGCAGCTTCGCCGGCGCAACCTCATCGCTCCCGAGGCTTTCCCCTACAAGACCGCAACCGGGACGGTGTACGAGGTGGCGGACCTGCCCAGCTTGCTCGACCAGGCGCTGGCGCAAGCCGACTGGGCCGGGTTCGAACGCCGTCGCACCGCCTCGGCGGCGAAGGGGAGGCTGCGTGGCATTGGAATCTCCACCGTGATCGAAGCGAGCGGCGCAGGCAATGCGCCCAAGGACGAGATCCTGCTCGAAGTCGACGCCGACGGTGGCGTGCACGTATTCTCGGCGGCGCATTCGCAGGGGCAGGGGCACGAGACGACGATGGCGATGATCGTCGCAGCCGCGCTCGGTATCGCACCGGAACGGGTGAAGCTGCACCAGGCAGTGCCGGAGAAGGGCCTGATCGGCAACGCCACCAACGGCTCGCGCACCATGGTGGGCGCCGGCAGCGTCTGCAAGATCGCGGCCGATCTGTTGATCGAGCGCGGGCGCTCGCTTGCGGCCGAGGAGTTCAACGTCGAACCTTCGCAGGTCGAGTACGCGCAAGGCACGTTCCGCGAGCGCGAGAGCGGCGCGGCGCTCACCTTGCAGCAACTCGCCGGCAAGCGCGCGCTCAGTGCGAAAGGCGAGGGCAAGTTCGGCTCCACCTGGCCGAACGGTTGTCACGTCGCCGAGGTCGAGATTGATCCGGACACGGGCAAGGCCGAGATCGTGAGCTACGTCGCGGTCGACGATTGTGGTGTCGCGATCAATCACGCCATCGTCGAGGGCCAGATCCATGGCGCCGTCGTGCAGGGCGCGGGGCAGGTGTTCGGTGAGCACATCGTCTACGACCCGCATTCGGGCCAGCTCATCACCGGGAGCTTCATGGACTACGTCATGCCGCGTGCCGGGCTCGTGCGCGCGATCCGCATGGCGGAACATCCCACCCCTTCGACCTTGAGCCCGCTCGGCGTGAAGGGGGTGGGCGAGTCAGGCTGCACGGCTTCGCTCGGCTGCCTGGCGAACGCCGTACACGATGCCTTGGCGCCGCTGGGCGTGGGACCGATGGACATGCCGCTGACACCGGCGAAATTGTGGCGGGCGATTGCGGGGGCGCCGAAGCGCGCGCCAGCGGACGAGCGCTCAGCCGCGTAACGGTTGTGCCGCTCGGCGCCGAGATGATCGCCTTCGACACCGGGGTGCGCAGGCAAGCGTTACCAGTCGCTCAAGGAAAAACCTGCGCCCATCCGCTGCCGACACGCTCGGAAACTACGCCGAAGTGCCGGTCGTACTCGGCGCGCAGGTCCTTGAGCGCGTCGGACTTCAGGAAGGTCTGCAGTACGACCTCACTCGCGAATTCGTAAACGGCCATGTAGTCGTACTGGTCGTCGCCGGCGATGCGCCGGTTGCGGCGCCCGCTGTCCGCACCGTTGTAGCGCAGCACCTGCGGCAGGTGCTCTTCGTTGTACCAGCTGTTGAACGCTTCTTCGCGGTCCTTGGCGATGGTCGCGCGCACGACGAACAAACCAACGGCCATGATGCTTCTCCTTCGAGGGTCAGCAATCGTGCACCGGAACCGGGTTTGGGCGTCTCACCGCTGGCGCCGGAACTTTGCGCGTGCGGCGGTCCAACGTGCTGCGGTACAGTCGACGAGAGCATACGACTGGCGTGAGCTGCCGCCATCGAGAACCGAGAGCATCCGGGCGTGGACGTGTGACTTTCTGGATCTCCGGTAGGAGTATCGGCCATGAGCTCGGACGAAACGAACCAGGCACGCAAGCCCGGCGGGCTTACGGCATTGTCGCTCATTCTTATTGCAGGGAGCGCGCTGGCTGTTCGCAGCCTCGGCGCACGGGCGCAGAACCGGCCGCGGTGCGTAGCGCGCCCCGAGCAAACCGAGGGACCGTATTTCGTCGACACCCAACTGGCACGCTCCGATATCCGCTCCGATCCGGCCCGGGCC
>WYBJ01000115.1 GCA_011525945.1 Burkholderiaceae bacterium
GCGCATCGCGACTTGCGCCCTGGAACCTCGCGTGGCGCCTCTTCCCTCACCCCCAACCCCTCTCCCGGTGGGAGAGGGGAGCGTTGTGTGCCCGCGCGGCGGGCAGGTTCCTGGGTAGGGATCGAGGGTGAGGGAGAAATATGCGCCGTCCTCATCGAGCGTGAGAGTGACTGTGCCGCCGTGCTCATGAATACCGCCCGGTCAGGTCGACCGCGCGCGACACTTCGCCGATGGTCGTGCTGCCGTCCAGCACGCGCGCGATGGCCTCGTCGGCAAGCGGCCGGAATCCCTTGCTGAGGGCGAGCGTACGCAATTCCCGGGTGGTCGCACGGCGCGCGACCAGTTCGTCGAGATCCCCGTCCATGAGCAGGATTTCCATGATCGCCATGCGCCCCTTGAAGCCTTTGCCCGCGCATTGCTTGCATCCCACCGATCGGTACAGGCTTACTTCGCCCACTTCGCGCGAGCCCAGCAGCTTGCGCTCTTCCGGAGACGGCAGATACGCCTCCTTGCAAAACGAGCACAGCACCCGCACCAGACGCTGCGCAATTACGCCGATGATGTTGCCCGACATGATGTCGGGCTGGATGCCGATATCGAGCAGGCGCGGAAAGGCGCCGAGCGCGGAATTGGTGTGCAAGGTGGTGAACACCTGGTGTCCGGTCATCGCCGCGCGGAAAGCCATCTCGGCGGTTTCCTGATCGCGCACTTCACCGACCAGGATGATGTCCGGATCCTGGCGCATGATCGAGCGGATGCCATTGGCGAAATCCATCTTGATCGCCTCGTTCACCGAGGTCTGGCGCATCAGATTGAGCGGGTACTCGACCGGATCCTCGAGCGTCATGATGTTGACCGTCTCGTCGTTGATCTCGGCCAGCAGCGAGTACAGCGTGGTGGTTTTGCCGCTGCCGGTGGGACCGGTGACGATCAGGATGCCTTCGGGCCGTGCCAGCATGAGTTGCAGCTTCGGCAGCGATTCGGGGGCGAGGTTCATCTTGTCGAGACTGATGATCGACTTCTCTCGGTCGAGCACCCGCAGCACGATGTTCTCGCCGTGGATGGTAGGCTGGGTGGAGACGCGAAAGTCGATCGGCCGGCCGTTCAACGTGAGCGAAATACGCCCGTCCTGCGGCGCACGTGTCTCGGCGATGTTCATCTCGCTCATCACCTTGATGCGTACAGCGATCCCCGGCCAGTAGGTCTTGTGCAGACTGCGCACCTGTTCGAGCACGCCGTCGATGCGAAAGCGGATGCGCAGGAACGCATACTCGGGCTCGAGGTGGAGGTCGGAGGCGCCGCGCTTGACCGCATCGACCAGCAGCGCATTCACCAGCCGCACCATCGGTTGGGTGTACTCGTCGCCGATCGCCTGCAGGCTCTGATAGTCGATCTCGCCCGTCTCGATCTCGCGCAGGATCCCGTCGACCGAGAGCTCGAAGCCGTAGAACTGATCGATGTAGTCCTCGAGCTGAGCTTCCGCGGCCAGCAGCGTGTTGAGCATGACACCCTGGCCCAGCATGGCGCGCAACTGATCGAGCGCGACCACGTTGAACAATCCGCTGGTGGCGACCGTCAACGCGCGCTCGTCGGCATCCCAGGCGATCGGCAGCACGCGATGGCGGCGTGCGAATTCCTGCGGCACCAGCCGCAGCGCCTCGGCGTCGGCCACCACCTGCGACAGGTCGATCGACTCCTGCCCGACCGTGCGCGCCATGGCGTCGCGTATCGCCGCTTCGGTGACGAAACCGAGGCGAACGAGCTGGCGCCCGATCGGGGTGTTGTTCGACTTCTGCTCGGTAAGTCCGATGCGAAGCTGATCGGTGGTGATCAGACCCTGCTGGACGAGCAACTCACCCAGGCGAAGTTTCTTGCGTTGTTCGGCCAATGTCCGACAGGCTCCCTAAACGGCGGGGCGGGGATCCGATGGACGGGTGTACGTGGGCGCTTCGCGCCAAACCGGATCGCGAATCCTCGGCGATTCGGGCCCCGTCCTCATGCGTCGAAAATAGCACGGCTGCGCGCCGCGGGCGAATCGCTCAGGCGCGATGAAGCACCCGGGCTAAGGGTTTTGCGCCAAGGTCGCTGCCAGACTCGCAATGCGGTTTTCGACACGCGCCAGATCGAACTGGGCGTGGCCACGAGACTTTGCCAGGTCGACGGCACGCCGGTAGTAGTCGAGTGCGAGCTTGAGCTGGCTCAGATGCTCCAGCCCGACGGCGAGATTGAAGGCGTAGTCGGGATTGTCGGGCGCAAGGTTGTGTGCCTGGAAGTAGGCGTTCTGCGCCGCCGCCCATTGGTCTTGCCCGGCATACAGGTTGCCGAGCGAGAAATAGAGAAAAGCCGAAGGCTCGCGCGCGATAAGCTGCTTCAGGCGCGTCTCTGCGGCGGCCGGATCGGCACGCCCGCCGAGGTTGAGCAAGCCGGCCTGGGCGTAGGTATTGCGCGGATCCTGCTCCAGCACGCGCAGATAGAGCTGGCTGGCGGCGTCGCCCTGGTTCTGCTGCGTGAGCGTGGCTGCCAGGCCGAGCAGGGCGTCGATGCTGCGCGGACTCGATGCGATCGCCTGCCGGTACAGGCGCTCGGCTTCCTCCAGCCGGCCTTGCTCGAGCGCGTGGTAGGCGGCGAGAACGGTATTGTCCACCGCGATGATCTGGGCGCCACCCGTGGCGGCAACGCCTTCACTCGGCGCACGCGCGGGCGACGCTGCGGCCCTGGCAGCCGGCCTGGGTCGAGACGCACCGCGGGACGAAGTCGCCGGCGTGGCGTCGCTCGCCGCATGCCGCGTCACGGCAATATTGTCGCTTGCCGCGGCACCGGCGCGTGCGGGCGATGCCGCAGCCTTCGATCCGACAGGCGCAGTTACGGCTTCGCCGTGAGCAGTCGGGCCGGGCGAGGACGGCGTTCGCCCGGGCGCGATCCGTTCGCTCGGAACAGTGCGTGCCGGTTCAGCGGCGGCTGGAGCCGCGACCGGCGCCGACGTGGTCATGTCCGGGGATGCGGCGGCTGCCGGCGCGCTTGGTGCCGAAAGCTCGCGCGCGGGCGGTGCGATCGGCGGCGCGGCGGACCCGGGTGGCGCGGACATAGTTCGAGGCATCGACGATGCAGGCGCAGCCGCTGGCGGCGCCGTGGCGACTTGCGGACTGGCGCGCGGCGGCGGCGAGCTCGGCCGTGCGACGAACATGCCCGGACTGGTGATCTGCAGATAGAGGTAGACGCCATAACCGATGGCGAACAGACCCGCGGCAGTGCTGAAGGCGACCAGCGGACGGCGTGCAAGCCAGTCGAGCAGCCCCGGCTGGCTTCTCGCCGGTCGTGGCGTGCGCGCACCGGCCCGGAATATCGTCTGCGCCTGTTGCGGTCCGGGGGCGGCGGGCTGGCTCGACGCCTCTTCGCCGGTCGACGGCTGCGCCCGTGTCGAAGCGCGTACGGTCGGCTGTACAGGCTCGAGCGCGAGTTCGCCCGAGGCGCTAGGACGATCGGCGCTGCCCGTGTCCGTCTCGGTGCGCGTTGCCTCTGCCGCCTCGCGGTTTTTAGCCGCGTTCTGCAGCGCTTTGAGCAACAGGCTCATGGCGGTGTGACGGTGGCTGGCGTGTCGGTCGGAGGGCGCATCTGCTGCGGCAGGAAACGCTGGTAGAACTTCAATGCGTCGGATTGCAGCGACGGGTTGGTGACGATGGTGGGCTTCAAGAAGATCACCAACTCGCGTTTGATGTTCTGATTGTCGCGGAAACGGAATATGTTGCCCAAATCACCGATGGCATCGGCCCCCGGAACCTGGTTACGATCACGGCGGATGTCGTCTTCCATCAGACCGCCGAGCACGACCGTCTGTCCGGTGCCAACCTGGAGCACTGACTCCATCTCGCGGATCTGCACTTCTGGGACCAGATTCTGGATTTGCAGCAGGGGATTGGGGTCGGCAACGAAACGCAGCACGCGCGACACGGAGGGGCGTACCGTGAGGGTCACGCGTCCATCCTCGTTGATTTGTGGGGTCACCCCCATGACCACGCCGACCGACACCGTCTTGGCTGTCGTATTGATGCTGACATTGGTCTGCACTTGGCTCGTGACGGTAGACGAGGTCACTTCGAAGTAAACGATGTTGTCGACCACCTTGAGCAAAGCGGTCTGATTGTTCATCGCCATCAACTTGGGGCTCGACAGAACGCGCGTATCACCAAATTGTTCGAGCAGCTTGATGGCCGCTCCGATACTGCCTAGCCGAGATGTCGGGTTCGTATATCCGATGACGAAATTAGGACTGGGGAAATTTCCGCTAAGGGCGGATTGCCTGGTGTCGAGCAGAATTCTCTGGTCGAGATTGATCCCGCTTTGAGGGATGGATCCTGTCAGCGACTGCACGATGTCGAGCCCGCCGCTGATGCGCAGGCGACTCCAATCGACCCCCGCCTGGAACGCGTCCGAGAGCCGTACTTCGACGATCGTCGCCTCGATCAGCACCTGTCGATGCACGGCGTTGAGCACACTGTCGATGTGCTGCCGGATCAGGTCGTGCTGGCGCTCGGTGGCGAGCACGCTGACGGTTCCTGCGACCGGGTTGATCATGATGTTCCGATTGACGTCGCCGGGGATGTCGCGCGGCGGGGTATTTTCGATCACCTTGTCGAGCATCGAGGGCGCCGCGGCGCCGGCACGGGCAACCGCTTCGGCTTGCGCGATGCGTTCTTCGCGCGCCGCGCGCAACGCCTCGGCGCGCGCGGCCTTCTCCTCAGCGGACTGCGCCAACGCCTGGGTCGACGCCAGGATGTTGCGGATGTTCTCCTGCAGCACGATCCAGAATCGGTTCTGCGACTTGGTGCTGACGGTGGTCTGCGATTGGTTCGCCCCTTGGGAGCCGCCTTGTGCACCGGTCGTTGTCGTGCTCCCGGTAATCGACCCCGACACGCCGATACGCGACTCGCTGTCGCGCTCCATGTTGACGTAGTTGACCCGATAGGTTTTCAGATACGGCGTGTCCGGCTGCACCAGAATGGTGTCGCCCTCGTAGCGCACGCGCAAGTTCACCTGCTTCGCAATGCGCTCGAGGATCGCGGGCAGCGTTTCGTTGATCGCGTTGAGGCTGACCAGCCCGGTGAGGCCGGGATGGATATCGATGTTCTGGCGCGTATCGCGCGCCAACGCAACCAGCAGTTCCTTCACCGGTACGTCATTGACGACGACGCTATAGGTGGGCGGCTTGACCGTGGGCTTGGGCGCCGGCACGGCGAACGTCGTGGTGCGGGCCGGTGACGGGATCTCGCCGGGCGGCGCCGGCGCGATCTTCACGTGTCCCACCGAGGGCTCGGTGGTGCGATGCAGGCTCTCGCAGCCCGATAACGCGACCGTCGCGGCAGCAATGCACGCGGCCAGTCGCGGGGCTCGGCCGCCCCGAGTCGCGTCTGGATCCTCGCCAGCGCTCAAACGCGACGTTGCAAGTCGCATCGATTCACCCCTTTATCGAGCTTCCTGCTCGGATTGCGCGCGATTCCACAGCCACGCTCCTCTGCCCACCGGGAGGATGTTCGCGTACCGGACGCATGATCACCACCCAGCCAACGTTCTAGGACCAGCAGCCAAACGGGTGCGCACGCTTACAGCGTCTTATTGCGGCTCATCTCGTCGCGTATCCCTTGCACCGTACGCAGGTAAGGTTTGAACGCCTTCAACGGCGGCGGCAAGCGATCGAGCGCATTCTGAGCGGCTTCCCGGCTCCCGAAGCTGCCGTACAGAACCGTCAGGAATGGCTTCTGGCCGGCGACAGTACGGTACACATAAATCTTCGATATTTCAATAGATTTGGCGATGCTTCTGAGATGATCCTTCAGCTGTTGTGAATTTTCCGCACCAAGCAACTGGATGGAGTGCGTCTGCGGCGCCTCGCGCTCGAGCCAGACGCGCGTTGCTTCGATCCGTTCGAGCAGCATATCGGGCTGATTCGGCTTGGTTTCGCGGCTATCAGGAGCGGCAGCGGATGGCGCGATGGCGGCGCCCAGGGCAGGCGATTGTTGTGTAGTTGCAACAGAGGTGTCCAGGACGGCTGCGACGGCGCGGGGATCGGTACTCGCGCTCTCAGCGCTGATCGTTTTTTCCTTCGGACCAGACGCTTTTCCCTCACCCCCAACCCCTCTCCCGGAGGGAGAGGGGAGTCCCGCGGGTTCGCTTTTCCCCTCGATTGGCAAGTGGAGTCCCGTGGCTAGATTTTTCCCTTCGGTGGGCGAGTGAAGTCCCGTGGCTAGATTTTTCCCTTCGGTGGGCGAGTGGAGTCCCGTGGATAGGTTTTTCCCCCCAGTAGGCGAAGGGGGGGCTGTGGGTTCGCTTCTCGCCTCGACTGGCGAGTGGAGCCCGGTATGTCTGCGGGCACGAGCAGGATCTACTCCCCTCTCTTCTCCCGCGAGGCGCTGGGGGTGATCTCCTCCCCTTTCTTCCCGGGAGAGGCGCTGGGAGAGATCTCCTCCCCTCTCTTCCCGGGATGGGCGCTGGGAGAGATCTCCTCCTCTCTCTTCCCGGGAGGGGCGCTGGGAGAGATCTCCTCCCCTCTCTTCCCGGGAGATGCGCTGGGAGAGATCTCCTCCCCTCTCTTCCCGGGAGGGGCGCTGGGAGTGGTCTTCTCCCCTCTCCCGCCGGGAGAGGGGCCGGGGGTGAGGGGAATCCTTGCTCTCGGAGCGGGGAGCGACGACGGTCGCAGCGGTGGCGTTGTGATCGGATGGCGTCGCCGCGGCGCTCGTAGCACCCGGCGATCGAGCCTCATCCGAGGCCGCCATGGCCGGGATGCCTGGGCGATTCTGACTCACGGGCGAGGGCGCCAGGGTCTGCCGCATCGCCCAATAAAGCGCCGCGGCGATGGCAACCACCACGGTGGCGGCCGCAATCAGCCAGCGTCTGCGGCTATCCGACCTCGTCGCCGTATCGCGGGCGAACTCGCTGTCCCGAATGGCGGCCGCCACATGCTTCGGCTGCACGCTATGCGTGTTTTCCGAGAATGCGGCCAGCAGCGCCTTGTCCGCGATCAGGTTGATGCGCCGCGTGAGTCCTGCGGACGCCTGCGCGATACGCTTGATCACGGGCGCGCTGAACAGGTCCGGCCCCCGATATCCGACTGCGCGCATCCGGAACATCAGGTATTCGCCGACTTCCTGCACCGACAAGGGCGGCAGCGCGAAGCTGTGCGTGATGCGTTCGCGCAGTTGCCGAATGTGCGGCTGGCGCAGGTTGTCGTCCAGCTCCGGCTGACCGAACAGCACGATCTGCAGCAGCTTGTGCTTGCCGGTCTCGAGGTTGGAGAGCAGGCGCACTTCCTCCAAAGTCGCGATCGGCATGTTCTGCGACTCCTCGACGAAGATGACCACCTGCTTGCCTTGCGCATGGCGCTGCAAGAGGTAGCTGTAGAGCGCCTGCATCACTTCCATGCGGTTCGCGTCGCGCGCGACCTTCAACTGCAGCTCGAAGGCGATTGCGTGCAAGATCTCCTCGGGCGATACGCTCGGATGCGCGAGGTAAACCGTCTCGATGTGCGCCGGCAGGCGCGATTGCAGCATGTTGCACAACATCGTCTTGCCGGTGCCGACTTCGCCCGTGACCTTGACGATGCCTTCGCCCTGCGCGATGGCGTAGATCAGCGCATCGAGGATGGCGCCGCGATTGCCGCCCGCAAAAAAGACTTCGGTGTTCGGCGTGATCCGAAACGGCGCTTCGCTGAGGCCGAAGTGGGCGTAGTACATGGACTACTTGTCCGATTCGCCGTCCTGCGTCCCGTAGTTCTGAATGCGGCTGTAGAGCGTGGTGCGATGAATCCCGAGCAGCCGTGCCGCCTGCGACAAATTGCCGTGGGTGATCGCCAGCGCCGCTTCCACGTAGCCGCGTTCCCATTGCTGCAAGGTCATGTCGAGATTGAAATTCTTCTGCAACTGCAGGTGCTTGCGCGCTGCTTCTTGCAGCGTCTTGAAGTCCTGCGCGGGCGCCAATCCCGGCAGCGCCACATCGACGCTTTCGAGGTCGAGCTCGGCTTGAAGCTGCTCGCTCGTCACCTCCTGGCCCGCGTGCTTGGTGGTGAGGCGGATGACGATGTTGCGCAGCTCGCGCACGTTGCCCGGGAAGCCGTAATCGAGCCACGAGCGCAACGCGCGCTTGTCGAGGGCAAAGCGCTCGCATCCGGCCTGCTGGGCGTAGAACGCGCTGAAGTGGTCGAGCAGCATGCGCTTGTCCTCACCCAGATCGCGTAGCGGCGGCACCCCGATCGTGAACACTGACAGGCGGTGATAGAGATCGGCGCGGAACCGGCCGCCGCGTACCTCCTGGCGCAGGTCGCGATTGGTGGCGGCGATGACGCGCGCGTTGCTCTTGCGGCTTTGTGTCTCGCCGACGCGCTGGTATTCACCGTTTTCCAGTACGCGCAGGAGTTTCGCTTGCAGCTCGAGCGGTAGCTCGCCGATCTCGTCCAGGAAAAGCGTCCCGTCGGAGGCGTCCTCGAAGTAGCCCGAGCGTGACGTGGTCGCACCGGTGAATGCGCCCTTGGCATAGCCGAACAGCGTCGGCTCGACCAATGTGGGCGAGATCGCCGCGCAGTTGAGCGCGAGGTAGGGCTTGGCGGCGCGGCCCGAGCGGCTGTGCAGCGATGCGGCTACCAGCTCCTTGCCGCTGCCCGATTCGCCCTCGATCAGCACCGGAAAGGGCGCGCTCGCGTATTGTGCAATCTGCTCGCGCAGCTTTTCCATCTGCATGCTGGCACCGATGAGCTTGCTCACCTCCGGCGCGGCGCCGAGCTCCGCGGTGGTGATCTCGAGCGCCTTGGTGAGTTGCGCCTTGATTACCGCCGGTTCGCAAGGCTTGGCGATGAAGTCGATCGCACCCAGGGTGCGTGCGTGCTTGGCGTTGGTCTCGTCACTCTGGCCCGAGAGCACCAGGATCTTTATGGTCGGAGAGTAGGCGATCAGCTCGGCAATCAACTTGAAGCCTTCGTCCGGGCGGTGCGGCGTTGGCGGCAGCCCCAGGTCGACCAGCGCGAGCTTGGGCGCCGCTTCGAGCTGGCGCAACAGGCTCTTCATCTGCTCGCGCGACTCGGCCACGTATACGTTGAAGTCGCGGCTGAGGACGAAATTGAGCGTATCGGTGATCAGGGGATCGTCGTCGACGATCAGCAGGTCGGGCTTGGAGCGGGCTGCGGTGTCCATCCCTTTCCCTTCTATATTTGCATTGCCGGTATTGTGCCAGATCGATTCTTAACCAACATCTTCAGGCGGCGTGGCCGGGACAGTGTCCGATTCGATGCAGGCGAGAAATGCCCGCTCCATGTCGCGTGTGCCAGCACGTTCGAGCAACCCGGCGGGCGTGCCGACGTAACGCAGCGCGCCCTCGTGCAGTACCGCCATGCGGTCGCACAATTGTTCGATGTCGGCGAGCAGGTGCGAGGTGACGAACAGCGTGCAACCGCGCGCGCGCAGACGCAGCAGCTCGCGCTTGAGCAGCGCGCGCGCCTTGGGGTCGAGGCCACTGCTGGGTTCGTCCATGACATAGAGCCGCTTGCCGGAGAGCAGGCAGGCCGCGAGCCCGAGCTTTTGCGTCATACCCTTGGAGAAGGCGCGTACCGGCATTCCCAGTGCGCTGCGGTCCAGGTCGAGGGCATCGCACATCGATCCGATCGGGCCCTCGAGGCAAGGCGCCCGGTACAACTTCGCCATGTAGCGCAGGAAGTCGCGCCCGGTGAGGTAGTAGGGCGGCAGGAAGCGCTCGGGCAGGAAGGCGAGAGGGGCGCGCGCAGCCGTGGTCCCGGAGGGCAAGCCGAACAAGTCGATCGAGCCGGCGTCGGCGTGAGCGAAATCGAGCAAGCATTTGAGCAGCGTCGTCTTGCCGGCGCCGTTGATGCCGACCAGGCCGAACAACTCGCCGGCGCGGACCGTGAGCGAGAAATCGGCCAGCGCGACCCGGCGCCCGAATGCCTTGCGTACGTGCTCGAAGTGAAGCGCGACCTCGTCCATCCCCGTCGATTCTCGCAAGCAACGACGCGAGCGTACCCTGGCGCCGGCGGATATGCCTAATCCCGTCGGGACTCGGCGGCGTCTACGGCGGTGCTCGTGCGACCGTGCGCGTCATCCACGACCGGAACGGCCGATCCGGGTCACCCTTGTGCTACATTGCTGCCATGTCTCCGCCCGACGCCCCACTACTCGAGCAGCTTTCCGCGAACAGCATTCCCTACCGGGATCCGCTGGCGGTGCTCGACTGGCGCGCGCTCAGTCTCGATCACTACTGGCTGCCGCCGGAGGCGGTCTCGCTCCACGGGCTGGCCGAGTTCGAGGCGCTGTCCGAGTCGGCCCGCATGCGGCTTTCGCAGTACGAGTTTCTATCCTTCGCCCAGGCTGGCATTGCCTTGCAGCGCGCATTCCTGGAGTCGACCGCGCGGCACCTGCGCCGAGTCGAGCCGGATGCCGAGTACGCGTTCCTGTTGCACGAGATGCGCGAGGAGGCGGGCCATAGTCTGATGTTCCTGCGTCTGGCCGCAGCGAGCGGGCTCGATGTGCCGGACTGGCGCAAGGCGCTACCGCGCCTGGGGCGCCCGCTGCCGCGATTGCTCGGGGCCGACGTGGTCTACTGGTTCATGATGGTGGTCGCGCAGGACGTGCCCGACAAGCTGCATCGCTTCGTGCGCCGGCAGGCTGGCGCCGAGCACAGCGCGTTCGTCCGTCAAATGATCACGTTGCATATGCTCGATCAGTCGCGCCATCTGGCATACGCGCGCCGTAGTCTGGAGCTTGCGATGCGAGGCCCTGGACGCGCGATCGCACGCTTGTTCCCGCTGTTGTTCGACGTACTCTTCAACCGCTTCGTGCGCGCCTACTTCTGGCCCCGGCAGGAGCTGTACGAGCGTGCGGGCCTGGGCGACGGGCGCGCCTGGCGCCGCGGGGCGTTGCGCAACTCGGTGCGTCGCGAGTTCGTGCTCAAGTTGGTCGCTCCCACCATGCGGCTGGTTTCCCAGCACGGCATTCGTGTGCGACTGCGTTAGCGGCGGACGCTTCGGGCCGCGGCGGGTTCCTTGCGTGCGCGACCGTGTAGTTTAAAATCCGACGCTTTTGTTTTCTCCCAGCCGAGCCGTGCAGTGACGATCGATGCTCTTGTCGAGATCCGGAACGTGACCTATGCCTATGGCCGGCACCCGGTGTTGCGGGATATCGACATGACGATCCCGCGTGGCAAGATGGTCGCGATCATGGGGATTTCGGGGTCGGGTAAGACGACGATCCTGCGTCTCATCGGTGGTGCTATCCGGGCGCAGCGCGGGCAGGTACTGTTCGACGGCCACAAGGTGGAACCGCGTAACCGCGCCGAGCTTTACCGCTTGCGCCGGCGTATGGGTGTGTTGTTCCAGTTCGGCGCCTTGTTCACCGACCTGACGGTATTCGAGAACGTCGCCTTCCAGATTCGCGAACACACCGACCTGCCGGAATCGATGGTGCGCGACCTCGTGTTGATGAAGCTGCACGCGGTGGGTTTGCGCGCGGCGCACGCGGCCATGCCCGGCGAGCTTTCCGGCGGGATGGCGCGGCGCATCGCTCTGGCGCGTGCGATCGCGCTCGACCCGCTGCTCATGATGTACGACGAGCCGTTCACGGGGCTCGACCCGATCGCGCTCGGCGTGATCGCGAACCTGGTACGCAAGCTCAATGCGGCACTCGGCAGCACCTCCATCGTGGTCACGCACGACGTGGAGGAGGCGCTCGAGGTGGTCGACTACGTATACTATCTGGCCGAGGGGAAGATCGTCGCGCAAGGCACGCCGGACGAGATGCGGACAAATTGCGATCCGCTGGTGCGCCAGTTCGTCCACGGCGAGGCGCACGGGCCGGTTCCGTATCAGTATCCCAGCCGGCCGATCGCCGAGGAGCTCGGCGCATGATGTTCGGACGCCGGCACCTGTCGGTGCGCACCATAGGCGCCGACACGATCGATGCGATCTGGCGCTTGGGCTACGCCACGCGCTTTCTCGGTCTCACGCTGGCGCACTCCGGGCCGAGCGCGCGCCGGCCGAGGCTGGTGGTGCGTGAGGTGTACTACACCGGGGTGCTGTCGCTGGTGATCATCCTGGTATCGGGCCTGTTCGTCGGCATGGTGCTCGGCTTCCAGGGCTACCAGACGCTCACCACGTACGGCTCGGAATCCGCACTCGGCGTACTCGTGGCGCTGTCGCTCGTGCGTGAGCTTGGGCCGGTGGTGTCGGCGCGTCTTTTAGCCAGCCCCGCAGGCTCGGCCAAGACCGCACAGATCGGCCGGATGAAATCGACCGAGCAGCTCGCGGCCCTGGAGATGATGGCGGTCGATA
>WYBJ01000116.1 GCA_011525945.1 Burkholderiaceae bacterium
GCCACGATGGCGCATCGCGACTTGCGCCCTGGAACCTCGCGTGGCGCCTCTTCCCTCACCCCCAACCCCTCTCCCGGTGGGAGAGGGGAGCGTTGTGTGCCCGCGCGGCGGGCAGGTTCCTGGAAAGCGGATGCGCCGCGCTGCCTGTATCTATACCCGATGCGATCGTCGCGTGACATGGCATTCGACTGCGCGAGATGAATGCGATCCGATTGTCATTGAAGCGCGAAGCCGTTCGCAGCTGCTAGCCCGGGTGCTGACGCCCTGGCTTGCGGCGATGCCGCGCGCGATCGGGGCCGATGCGCCGACACCCGCCGGGTAGCTCAGTGACGGCCTCAAAAGCGGCGCGCGTTGCTATACTGACTGCAATCTCGATCGTTCAGGACCGATGGTATCGCCGCCATGCCGGAGCCCAGCTTAGAACTGCTCATGCAGATGGTCCAGAAGGTACTGGACGGGCAGCGCGACCTGCGTGAAGACATGCGCGAAGTAAAGTCTCGCTTAGGTCGCCTGGAGACCGACGTTGCACAGTTGCACGTCTTCCTCGCCGAGCTCTCGACTCGACTGGATCGGTTGAGCGAGCGCGTGGAGCGCGTGGAGCGGCGCCTGGATATCGTGGAAACATAGCGAACGCCGGAGCGGCCCGGCTGTCGCGATACGCGTTACTGCTTTCCAGCTGCTGCGCGCCGACGGGTGCGAGGCATTGCGGCCAGATGTTCGGCACGCCGCCGCCAGCTCTGCATGTCGAGCGCCATATAGGTTTCAGCTGCCTCGCGTGCATGCCGACCCGCCGCGTCACTTTCCCTTCCGGCTCGCGAGAGCTCGGCAACGCCGAGATGGCAATGGGCAGCAAGCGGGCGCAGGCCCAGGCGCTGTGCGAGATCGAGAGCGCCGAGGTAGGCCTTCTTCGCACGGACGGGATTTTCCTCGGCGCTGGCCGCCGCGAACGCATGCAGAGCGAGCGCTTCGGCTGCGCGTTCCTTGCGGCTGCGAGCAAGGTCCAGGGCAGTCCGTGCTTCTTGCATCGCCTGCGTGCAATGGCGGGCGCGGATCAGGGCTTCGGCGAGAAATACCCGCAATCGCGTCTCGTGCCCCGTGCGCGTGTCCTGGGCCATCGCGACAGCCTCCCGCATGAGGTCGATCCCTGGCGCAACCCGGTTCGCGAGCGCATAAGCGTATCCCAGGTGACCGAGGACGTTCGGCGCCCAGCCGGGGATGTCCGCGGATTCACAAAGGCTGCGGCAGCGCTCGAGCAGCCGTATGGCGTCGTCCAGCTCGCCGCGACCGAGGTGAAGAATCGCGGCCCCTCGGGTTGTTGCGAGCAGATCCCACGGCTGATTAACCTCCGTGGCGAGCTTCGTTGCGTGCTCGATGGCGCGGAAGCCTTGCTCGAACTCGCCGCGATCGGCCAGGCACCAGGAAAGGACGACGCGCGAGAACACGGCGGGCAAGTAGGGCAGCCCCAATCGGTCCAGCTCTTTCCCGGGAGGGATCAGAACGAGGTTGTTGCGCAAGTGTTCCAGTGCATCGCCATAAGACCCGAGCGCGTGAAAGTGAACTCCGAGGTACAGGTTGGCCGCGACCTGGACCTCGAGGTCGCGCGTGGACTTTGCCAAAGCGAGTGCACGCCGCCCTGCGGCAACGCTGCTGTCGATATCGGCAATCCGGTAATAGTCGCGGCAGAGATAGGCCTGGATCTTGGCGAGCTTGCCGCGCTCGCCCAATTGTTGCGCGATCGCTTCGGCTTCGCGCAAGCGCGCGATGATCGATTGGTGCTGCAAGAGCGGCAACAGACAGTTGCGCAGCATGAGACGAAGATCGATCGCCTCGATCTGCAGGCGCCGATAGTTGCGGCGGCCGGATCGGTCATGGGCCGCGGCGAGCAGATGCTCCAGGCACGCGAGCGCGCGCTCGACGAGCTGCGCTGCCTCCCGATACGCCGAGCGCGTGGCTGCCTGCGCGCCGGCTTGCTTGAGATAGCGCAGAGCCGCCGCCCAGGCGTGGCCTTGTTCGAAGTGATGGGCAAGGCGCGCATAGTAGGCATCGAGTGCGCCGCCATGGGACGTTTCCAGTGCGCGGCCCAGGCGCAGGTGGAAGACGCGCCGGCGCGGCGCCAGGATGCGGCCATAGGCGACCTGTCTGACTTGGTCATGCACGAAATCGAACTGCTCGCCGACATCATGCAGGATGCGCCGGCGCACCAGCTCCTCGATGACGCGGGCAGCGCGCGAGCTCGAGAGACCGCTTGCGCGTGCAAGCAGCGCGAAGTCGAACTCCTGGCCGATCGCCGCGGCCAGCGCTGTGAGCTCTTGTCCCTGGCGGCTCAGTCGGTCCAGGCGCGCCGAGATCGTTTCCGCGAGCCGCGACGCAATGGGGAGCCGATCGGCGGCGCCTTCGGCTGGCCTTGCGTCCAGCGCACGGACCGTCTCGACGATGAAGAACGGATTGCCCTTGCTCAAGCGCCACATGCGTTCTTCCAGCCGGCCGATGGTGCGCTTGTCCGTGGGCGTTTTCGTCAACGATCGCACCAGCACGGCGGTATCGGCCGACGACAGCGGCTTGACGATGTCGATGCGGAAGTGCCGTTCGGCACGAAGCTCGTCGAGGGTCCGAGACAGAGCGCGCATCTCGTGCATGTCTTCGTTACGGGCCGTGCCGAGGACGAACACCCGCCGCTGCGCGATGTGGCGGGCCAGGTAGGGCAACAACCGCAGGCTCATGTCGTCCGCCCACTGCAGATCGTCGAGGAGAACGGCGAGGGGCGCGCGCGCGGCAAGCCGATCGATCAGCGCGCCGATCGCCTGGAAGAGCCGCCGGTAGTCCTCTTTCGTGGACGCAGCGCCGGGCGCTTCGAGCCGTGGAAACAGGCGCGCGAGCTCGATCCGCCATATGCCTTCCATGCCTTCGAGCGCTGCGTCCGCGAGGGGCCCGCCGCTGCGGATCGCATCGATCCAGGGCGAGAAAGCCAGCACCTGTTCGCTCTCGTGAGCGCGTCCCAGGAGTGCGTGGAAACCGCGCCGGTTCGCCTCCATGGCCGCGGCGGTGAGCAAGGTCGTCTTGCCGATGCCGACCTCGCCGAGCAGCATCACCACCCGCCCCTCATGGCGTGCGGCGGCGTCGAGCGCCTCGCGCAGCGCGGTCAGGTCGCCGGCTCGGCCGATCAATGCGTGCGTTGGAATCGCGCGCTCGATGAGATCGGACCGGCGCGCATCGTCCGGCTCGGCGACGGTTTGCCGAGACCGTGGCGCGCGCGGGCCCTCGGTTACGGATGGGCCGACCCGGTGCTGCAGGATGTCGCGATAGAGCCTTTGGGTCGCCTCGTGCGGGTCCGTGCCGAGCTCGCGCCGAAGCACGCCGACGCACGCCCGGTATAGTCGCAGCGCCGCACCCCGTCGTCCCGAGCGCGCATGGAGATCCATCAGCAGACGGTGCGTCGCTTCATCCAGGGGATCGAGAACCGTCAGACGCAGCGCAGCGCGTATGGCGTTCTCGGTGTCTCGATCGCGGCAATGAAGATCGACCAGACGCTTCTGCGCATCGATCGCCAGCTCGTGCAGCCGCTGGCGCTGCGGCGTCGACCATTCGTCGAAGGTCGGCTCGTCGATGTTGAGGCCCGCGAGGAACTCACTCCGATAGAGATCGGACGCGAGCTGCAGCGATTCGAGCTCCGGCCGAGCGCAATGCGCGGCGAAGCGCGCTACGTCCGTATCAAGTGCACCCTGCGCGATCCCGACGTGGCGGCCGGACCTCAGTATCACGCCGTTCCCCAAAACCTTGCCCAGCAGGAAAAGCGTCTGGCGCAGGCTCGCGCCGGCGTTATCGGCCGGTGAATCGGCCCAAAGCAGCGCGGCAAGCGATTCCCGCGGATGGGTGCGCGGCTGGTTGATTGCCAGGTACGCGAGCAAGGCTTCCGCCTTGCGCGTCGGCAGCCGCAGTCGGGTGCCGGCGGCGTCTTCGAGCTGGAATCCGCCCAAGAGAGCGAGTCGATGCGGCTTCGGCGCAGACCCTGTGCGGTTCATTCGAGCGGTTCCCTGGATTCGCGACAAACTTCAGCACGTCTACGGGCGTGAAGATTTTCCCTCATCCTCGATCCCTACCCAGGAACCTGCCCGCCGCGCGGGCACACAACGCTCCCCTCTCCCACCGGGAGAGGGGTTGGGGGTGAGGGAAGAGGCGCCACGCGAGGTTCCAGGGCGCAAGTCGCGATGCGC
>WYBJ01000117.1 GCA_011525945.1 Burkholderiaceae bacterium
AAACGCTGGTCGACTGGCCGAGTCTCAATGCGCGCTCGAAGTTCTGGGGCGATGACGGGCGTGCCGCGTTCCGCAACTGGGAGGAGATCGCCGATCCGCGCAATCCATTGCACGGCCGCCAGGGCGTGAACGAGCGAATCATGCTGCGCGAGCTGCTGCGGCGCGTGGACATGATGGTGATCCTGGAGAATCGGCTCGATGTACTGGTGCGGCTGCACACGCCGCTGCCGCCGGCGAAGATCGGCGGGCCGGAAGTGCCCGGGCCGATCGGGCAGTTGCGCAACGAATCGCAGTACGGCCCCAACGCGGGCCTCACCGAGGTGCTCGTTCCGGCGGGCTACGTCAAGCTCGCTTACGACCCGGTATTTGCGTTGAGCGCGGACGCGATGCACTACGTCGGCGTCGCGGCGCAAGAGCCCACCGCGCTCGCCGAACCGGGGCTGCCGTTCTCGCTGGTGTTCCGTGCCGAGCCCGGCAGGGAAGACATCGTGCTGCAGGTAGCCGCAACTTACGAGAACGCGTCGCGTCGCCGCGTGCCCCCGCCCGCGTTCGGCCCGCTTGCGGCAGGCGCGTCGTAGGCAGCACGGGTCGCGTCCGCGCGGTCCGCGATACGGTCGCTTCCCGCGTCTTGACCACGAGCAGAGGGTGTTTCGTGCCGGTCGCGATGCGAGGTGGCGTGCTCGGCGCCGGGATCGGTGCGCGCGGATGCGCTTTCCTTGCGGCGCGCTTGCCGCTCGTCCGAGCATGCGTCAGACTCGCGCCACGCGTTCGCAAGCAAGGAGGCGCCATGCGCTCCGCGGAGTCAACGGTGGTCGCCGGCACGATCTGTTGCTGCGTCTTCGGCTCGGGGTATGCTGCCGAGGGCTATCCCACTCGGCCCATCCGCCTGATCATTCCTTATTCGGCGGGCGGCGCCGCCGACGTGCCGGGACGGATCGTCGCGCAAGAGATGTCCGAGCGGCTGGCGCAGCAGCTCGTGGTCGACAACCGCCCCGGCGCCGGCAGCCTGATCGGAGCCGAGCTCGCGGCACGCGCCACCCCGGACGGCTATACGCTGCTACTCATCGCCAACACCCACTATGTGACCGCGGCGCTGAGATCCAAGATTCCGTTTCGGCCGGTGGACGATTTCACCCACATCACCGAATGGTTGAGCTCGCCCAGCGTGCTCGTGGTGCACCCGAGAAACGCTCGCCGGCACTGCCCGACGTGCCGACCATCGCCGAAGCCGGCGTGCCCGGTTACGACGCCACGCAATGGGTCGGCTTTGCCGGGCCGAAAGGATTGCCGCAGCACGTGGTCGATCGCATCTTTGCCGCGACCAGAGCGGCCACGCAGGATCCGGACGTGGTGAAGGGGCTGCGCAACGTCGGCGGTGAAGTCCAGCTCAGCGCATCGCCGCAGGCGTTTCTCGACTTCTCGCGGCGGGAAGCGGCGAAGTGGGCGCGGGTCGTGAAGGAAAGCGGCGCGAAGGTCAACTGAGCACGCAATCGATTTCTCCGGAAAGGCTCAGCCCGCCGAGCGCGCAAGATGTTTCGCGTTTCGGCCCGGCGCGCGCGCTTCGGCAATTTCGATGATCGTTTCGATCCTCACCCGGCGCCGGTCGATCTCGCGCGGGTCAGCCGATCGTCGCGGCGATCCAATCCGCGATGTAATCGACCGCGACCTGCCGATTGTCGGCCTGCACGTGGTAGCGCGTGCCGTCCTCGGGCGTAAAGATCTTCAGATGCTTCCGCGGCGATGCGATCGCGGCGTACAACTTGTGCGCCGACTCGACCGGGACGGTACGGTCGGTTTGCGCGTGCACGATGAGAAAGGGCATGGCGATGCGTGCGGCGACCGCGGCGAGCGAGAAGTTTTCCGCCTTCGCGATCGCCTCGTCGATCGTCTCGCAGCCCATGATCCAGCGGAAGTGAAAGTTCGACTGCGCCGTATTGGTCGGATCCTGCTCGTGCCGGCGCTTGATCTCGCGCTGCCATGCGGCCAGATCCCAGTGCAGCGCGGCGAACGCGACGCCGGCGCGGTAACGCGGCTCGAACGCGGCCACGCGCCCGGCATAGTAGCCGCCGAAGCTGTAGCCCATGACTACGACCTTGCTCGCATCCACCTCAGGGCGCCGCGCGACGTAGTCGTACGCGGCCGTGCCGGCGACTTCGTAGTCGTGGCGCGCGTACAGTTCGCGCAGGCGCAGCGACTCGCCCTGACCGGGCCCGTCGATCGCGAGCGTGTTCCAGCCACGGGCGGCGAATTCGAGCCCGTTGAAGAGCACGCTCATTTCCTTGCAGTTGTCCATGCCGTCGAACACGACGATCGTCGGCCGCGGCCCCGATACGCCGGGCGCTTTGAGCAAGAGTGCGGGCAGCGTCGTGGCTTCGAACGGCACCTCGACCTTTTCCATGTTCGGATAGCGGCGCAGGAGCCCGGCGTGATGCAACTCGAGCGCCTTGCGGCCGATCTCGCGCTTGAGCGGTCCGGGTGGAATGAAGCGCTCGCCGGTGAAGTAGTACATGCCCGCGCGCAGGTAGTAGTTGCCGGCGGTGTGGCCGCGGCCCTCGGCCGCCGCCCGATCGGCGACCTTTTCCAGGCGCGCACCAAGCGCGCACCATTCCGTTTGCCAGGCCTCGTGATCGATCTGCTTGTCCATCAGTCGCTGACAGACCTCATCGATCTCGGCGAGCGCAACCGATCCGCCGTAAGGCGCCATCGCCTTGGTCATGAGCACCGCGTTCGACCACAGCAGGTTGCCGGGGAAGTGCTCGATCCAGGTGGATTGATTCGTCATCGCCGATTCTCGATCGCGGCCACGATGCGCTCGGGCGTGAACGGCAGATCGCGCACGCGCACACCGAGCGCGTTGGCGAGGCCATTGCCGATCGCCGCCGCAGTCGGCCCCGCCATGCCTTCACCCGCGCCGAGCGAGGTTTCCTCCGGCCGGTCGATGAGCACGCACTCGACCTGCGGCGCTTCGGCAAAGGTGAGGATCGGATACTCGTCCCAGTTGCGGCTGGTGATGCGGGTGCGATCGAATCGCACCTGTTCCTTGAGTGTCCAGCTTGCCGCCTGCACGATGCCGCCCTCGGCCTGGTTACGCATGCCATCGGGGTTGACGATGCGCCCGCAATCGAGCGCGGTCCACATGCGCGGCACGCGCACCCGTTGCTCGACCACCACCTCGGCGATGCAGGCGACATAGTTGCCGTTCCCTTTGTAGCGGGCGTAGCCGATGCCGAGCCCGGTGGCGTTGTCGCGATCGGCATGCGAACGCTTGCGCCAGCCCGCGCGCTCGGCGACCGCTTCGACAACGGCTCGCGCGCGCTTGTCTTCGAGATGACGCAAGCGGAATTCGAGCGCATCCACACCCGCCGCCGCCGCAAGCTCGTCCATGAACGACTCGATGGCGAATACATTGATGTGCGCGCCGAGCGCGCGTAGCGTCGAGATGCGAACCGGCATCGTGCGCAAGGCGTGGTTGACGACGCGATGATTGGCAAGGACGTAACCCGGAATGGCGTTGCGCTGACTGCCACCGCCCGACGCAAGCGGCGGGTCGATAGTCGGCGGCGGCTCGTGGCCCTGATCGAAATGCCAGGCGGCGAGCAGCCCCGGATTGGGATGGCGCCCGGGGCGGCAGAGGTGGCGGTTGGTGTAGTGGTCCTGCTGCCAGTCGACGATCCGGCCGCAGGCGTCGACGCCGCCGCGCATGCGCACAAACGCGGTGGGACCGAACGGCTCCCAGCCGAACTCGTCCTCGCGCATCCATTGCAGGCGCACCGGCGTGCCGGGCACGGCTCGGGCGATGATGACCGCATCGAAAGCGGCATCATCGGCGCCGTTGTGGCCGTAGCAGCCCGCACCCTGCATGTGTCGCACCACGATCGTGCTGCGCTCGATGCCGAGGATGCGGCCGATCTCGTCGCGCAGCGGGTAGGGCCCCTGGCAGTGCGACCATACCTCGATCGTGCCATCCGCATTCCAGCGTGCGAGTGCGCAAGAGGGTCCGGTCGAGGCATGCGCCAGATACGGCCGGCTGTAGTCCGAAGCAAGCTCGTGCACGGGCGGTGCGGTCTTCGCCGACGACTCGCTCAATACCTCGTCGTCGGTCGGCTGACTGGTCAGGAACGCGGGCAGCGCATCGACATCCGGCAGGTCGGCGTGCTCGCTCCAGCGCGCCGATCCTGCGAGCGCCCGAGCGGCCTTGATCGCCTGCTCCTCGCGCGCGGCCGCGACGGCGAGAAAACTGCCCTCGCGCACGACCGCCGTTACGCCGGGCAGCGCGCGCACTGCTTCGATGTCGGCGGCCTGCAGGCGCGCGCGGTACGAAGGCGGCCGCACGACGCGCGCGTGCAGCATGCCGGGAAGGTCCAGATCGTGCACGAAGGCCGCGCCGAAGAGCTTGCCCGGGATATCGGTACGGGGGATTTCGCGCCCGACGATCTTCAGGGCGCCTGCCGCTTTCGGCTGCACATCGCCGCGCGCGTCTTGGGCGAGATCGACTTCCGGCGCGAGCTGCCAGTAGGTGATGGTGTCGTCGCGCCCGCGCACGTGGATCGTTCCGTCCTCGACGGTGAGGCTTTCGAGCGTGGTGCCGAACTTGCGTGCCGCGGTCTGCAGCAGCAGATCGCGCACCTCGGCGCAGGCATGGCGAAGCGCCGTGCCGCCTTCCTCCACCGACCTGCTGCCCGAGGTCGTGCCCTCGTCTGGACTGAGCGTCGTGTCCACCGCCGGCATGCGCACGCGTTCGAGCGCCACGTCGAGCTCGTCGGCAGCCATTTGCGCCATCGCCGTCACGATTCCCTGGCCGATTTCGACCCGGCCGGTGAGTACGCTTACCGTGCCATCGTCGTGGATGCGCACCCAGCGATCGAGCCGCGCATTGGTCGCGAGCGTGTAGGGGAGATTCTGCATGGTGCGTTCGACCTCTGTTCGCCACGGTCGCATCGATCATATTGGAGATCGGCGCGGCTGGCCATGCTTGTACAATCGAGGCGAGCCGTTCGCGTACGAGCGAGGAATCGTTTCCGCGCGGACGCGAGATCGCGATGAGGATGGGTCGATGTCGCAGCAGTCCACGCGCGTAGTGCTGGTCGCGCCGCGCAAGTTCGAAGTGGCCGAGCGGGTCTTGCCGAGCCCGCGCGAGGGCGAAGCGCTGGTGCGCATCGCCGCGACCGCCGTCTGCCACACCGACCTCGACATTTACACGGGCGGGCCGAAGAACTTGCGCTACCCGATCGTGCTGGGACACGAATCGACCGGCGTCGTGGCGGCGCTCGGTTCGCAGACGCCAAGGTTGCAGCCGGGGCAACCGGTCATCATCAATCCCGTCATCACTTGCGGCCATTGCGACTGCTGTCTGCGCGGGCACGAACACCTGTGCCGCAACGCCGGTCTTTTCGGCCGCGAGATCGAGGGCTCGCTTAGCCGCTACGTTCTCATCCCGACCCGCTACCTCTACCCCTTGCCGCACGCGATGCCACTCGACGAGGCGACCCTGCTGGAGACGCTCGCGACCGTGCGCCACGCGCAGGTGCGAGCCAATCTGCAGGCCGGCGAAGCGGTGGTCGTGTTCGGCCAGGGCGCAACCGGATTGCTGCACACACGCCTTGCCGTGCTCAGCGGGTGCCACCCGGTCATCGCGGTGTCGCGTTCGCGCTGGAAGCTCGAGCGGGCCGCGGCGATGGGTGCACACGAGGTCGTCGCGGCGGGCGTCGAAGATGCGCTACCCGAGGTCGCTCGTCTCACGCACGGGCTCGGCGCCGACGTGGTGATCGATACCGCGGGAGGTGCGCATACGTTGAAGGCGGGGATCGACATGCTGCGTCCCGGCGGACGTTTCTGCTCGTTCTCGCTGAGCCATGAGCCGGTGAGCGGCGTGAGTGCGTTTCCGCTTTACTTCAAGGAAGTGAGCATCATCGGCTCGCGCGCGCTCACCTCCGCCGACATCGAGGCGGCGATCGAGATCGCCGCAGGCGGTGCGATCGACGTGAGCGGTTTCGTCAGCGCCACCTACCCTTTGCTGGATGCTGCCGCCGCATTCGAGGAATACGAGCGCAATCCCAACGCGTACCTGCGCATCGTGATCGATTCCCGCGCCGATTGAGGCGCCCTGATCGCCGGAGAGCCTGAGCGGCTTTCGCATGGCGCCTCTCTCCCTCCGCGAGAGACTCCACGACGAGTATGTCGCGGCTTGCACCCTGGGACCTGTCGTGCACCCTCGTCCCTCACCCCCAACCCCTACCCAGGAACCTGCCCGCCGCGCGGGCACACAACGCTCCCCTCTCCCACCGGGAGAGGGGTTGGGGGTGAGGGAAGAGGCGCCACGCGAGGTTCCAGGGCGCAAGTCG
>WYBJ01000118.1 GCA_011525945.1 Burkholderiaceae bacterium
ACATCCTCAAACAATCTCCCGCTTTCACTCATCGTCAGCTCGCTCGATTCGATCACCACTCAACATTCGACGTCTGACAAGCAATATCGTTGACACAGTCATTGCATTTTTTCTCGGGCTCTCAGTCCGCGCGGGCACCCGAGGCTTCGATCACCTTCGCCCATTTCACGATTTCGTGTTCAATGTGCTTGCGAAAGGCTTCGCCCGCGATGCCCGCAGGTTCGTACGCCTGCGCGAGAAGCTGCTGACGGACCGGCGCGGATTCAACGATACGCAGGATCTCCTCGGTGAGCTTGGCCGTGATCGGCGCAGGCGTCGCCTTGGGTGCGAACAGGCCCCACCAACCGATGACGACGAATCCGGGTACTCCGGACTCGATTACGGTCGGAAACTCGGGCGCGCTCGGTGAGCGCTTCTCGCCGGTGACCGCGATGCCGCGCAGGCGCCCGGCGCGTACGTGCGGCAGCGCAGGCGCCATGTTGTAGAACGAGAGCTGAGTCTGTCCCGCAATCAGATCGGTCAGCGCCGTGGAGCCGCCCTTGTACGGCACATGCAGCATGTCGATTTGCGTCATGCGCTTGAAGAGTTCACCGGCGAGGTGCCCGGGTGTGCCGCTGCCGGGCGACATGAACGCGAGGGCGCCGGGTTTGGCGCGCGCGACCGCGATCAGCTCCTTGATGGTCTTCGCCGGCACCGACGGATGTACGATTACGAGCATGGGGAGCGAGGCGATCATCACGAGCGAATGGAAATCGCGCAATGTATCGAACGGCAGTTTCTTTAGGCTGCCGTTGATGGTCATGGTGCCCGCACCGCCCATGAGCAGCGTGTAACCGTCGGCGCTGGAGCGAGCGGCGAGCGTCGCACCGATGGTGCCGGCAGAGCCGGGCCGATTATCGATCACGACCTGGTGCCCCCAGGACTCGCTCAACCGCGCCCCCAGCATCCGGGCGAGGATGTCGTTTGCGCCTCCAGGCGGATACGGCACGATGATGCGGACCGGCCGCTCGGGAAATCTCGTTTGCGGCGCATCCGATGCGGCAGCTATTGTCGCGGAACAAAACAGGAACAACACCCACCCACCGATTCGTGCAGCCATCAAGTTGCCTCCGCGCAAGGGCGGCCCCGGCGGCGCCGCTCAAACATCCGGCCGATTATAGCCACGCCCCGACAAGGCCTTTGCTCACGCCGCAACATTGTCCATAGAATGCACCGTCGATCCGTTCGCGTGCCGCGAGCGCTGGTGTCGAGCGTTGCGGTTGAGGCTACTGGTTGATAGTGGTCAAATAGGTCATTTGCAGGGTGACGAGCATGCGAACCGAAGTTCATGTCCACGGTAACCTGCGCTTCCTCAAGGGCGTCAGCAGCGCGCAGGTGGAAAGCGGTCTGCGTCCCTGGTTGAGCTATCTCGACATCGACTCGGTGGAGGAAGCGCGCAGCCTCGAGCAAGAAGAGCCGGGCATCGCCTACGACACGGCGGCGCGCGAGCTGACGATCTGCTGGACCGGTGAGGTGGGACGCAATTTTCATCGCTGCGTGGAAGAGTCGATGCAAACGCTCGGGCCACTCACCGACGGGACAACGGTGGTCGAGCTCACCTACTATCACGATGACGGCCAGGACGAATCGCAATTGATCTTCGTCGGCCCGACACCTGAGGCGATTCACGAGGCGCAGCGCCGTCGTATGATCGATGACGTGCAATACCTGCTTGGGCGCCACTTCGGCAAGGAGGCCATCGATCGGGTGACCTCGGTGGTCAACGAGTTGTTCGACCAAGACTGGTCGGATCGCGAACGCATTGGCGAGTTGCAGCCCTCGGAGCATCTGCCGCTCGGGCGCAACAAGCACCTGCACTGACGACTTCGGCACCGACCACTTCGCGCCCGTGGCGCGGACAGCCTCGCCTGGATACGGCCACGCGCCGTGCGCGCGCCGCCTCATCCGGTGCGCGCACGGCGCACCGAACTCGTTTTCGATGGAGGCCGGCGTCGTAGAGCGCTCGTATCGCGTCGCTCCGCGACCTTGATCGCGTAGCGGTTGTTCTTCTCCGCCTCTTCGATGTAAAGGTTCTGCTGCGCGTTCGCGCCAGCCGCAAAGCGCATCATGGCGTCGAGTTGCTGATGCAGGCGCTCCATCGCCTTGCGGTAGAACTGCGGCGTATGGAACAACAAGTCCTCGGCGGAACAGAACACGACCTCCTCCGTCCCATCGTCGCCGGTCTTGCGGTCGATGCCGCCCAGCACGAATTCCGGGTAGAGCCGCTCGTAGCACTTCTCCAGGTAGCAGCGGTCGGACATCTGCGCGATGATGTCGGCCGATCCCAGCATGTTTCCGAGTAGGCGGAATACGGGCGCCGGAACGCGGATATTCTGCGCCGCTTGCTCGTACCCGGTGAAGTGCACCGTCGGTGCAGCCGCGTCGGCGAAGCGCTCGAGACCCATCGTGCCGAGATAGTTGCGCAGGAAACGGCCGCTGCGAGAAACATGAATCTTGGTGTACTCGGCGCCATGGAGGTGACGATGGTCGCCGTTGCGGCGGATATAGCCGGCATCGTGGAACAAGGCGGCAGCGATGCCGAACGCAAACAAATCCGCATCGATTGCCGGTGCGTGGCCCTGGCCAATGTATCCCGCCATGATTCTCGCCATGGCGAGCGTCACGTCCAGAGTGTGCTGCAGATCGTGGTAGCCGGTATCACAGGCGCTATAGCCGGGGAACTCGCCCCGAAACAGGCGCGCCGCGTCGTCAATGGCACGGGCGATCGCGGCATCGTGACGACCGGGATAAAGTTTTTCGAAGATTCGGCCGATCTCGTGTCGGATATCGCCAGGATCGGTGGTCTGAACTCGATTCGTTACGTCGTAGTCGTTACGCCGCCTCGACATGTCGCCCTTCCGTGAACCTGGCACGACTGTCCCTCGGCGCGGATTACACTACAAGGATAGCGCCTTTACAATAGTAATAATCCACGTTGGAGGTCGGGTTGACAGGGCGTGGGCCGACAACCGCTGAAGGCTGAGCAGGCATGAGCCAGCAGACGATCTACACCAAGACAGCCAAGGGCGTACTCGAGGTCAAGAACAAGACCATCAAGCTTTCGCGGGATCTCGAGCGCGTCTTCTCCCTCGTCGATGGCAAGTCGACCGTGGCCGAGATGCTGGAACGTAACGCGGGCATGGCCTACGAAGATATCGACCAGGCACTGAAGAAGCTGACGCACGACGGCTTCGTCAAGATCTTCTCCACCGGCGCCCCCGCGGCGGGCGCACCTGCCATCAATCCGAACGAAACCGTGCGCATGCGCCCGATCACGGTGCGCATGAACGAATCAGCGCTCGCGCCGCCGGAGCGGCGCTCCGATCTCGCCGATCTCGACTTCACTTCGCCCGAATCGCTCAACAAGCTCAACCAGGTGGCGGAAGCGCGCGCGCGAGCCGAGGCCGAAGCCAAGGCGCGCGCCGAAGTGCAGTCGCGCGCTCGGCACGAATCCGAGGCGCGCGCGGCGATGGAAGCGAAGGCAAAGCTCGCGGCGCAAGCGCAGGCACAGGCGGAAGCGCGCGCACGCGTCGAAGCCGAAGCTCAAGTGCGCGCAGCCGGTATCGCGCGCGAAAAGGCCGAAGCCGAGGCGCGCGCCGCGACCGAGGCGCAAGCGCGCAGCGAGGCCGAGGCGCGCATGCGAGCGGCATTGGAGCTGAAACAACGCTACGAAGCTGAAGCGAAGGCGCGGGCTGAAGCCGAGGCGCGCGCCCGTACCGAGGCCGAAGTCAGGGCCCAGGCCGAAGCTGAAGCTCAGGAGCGCGCCCGGGCGAGCGCCCAGGCCGAGGCCGAAGCGCTCGCCCGCGCCGAAACGGAAGCACGCGCGCGCGCCGATCTGGAAGCCAAGCTGCAGGCCATGGCACGCATGCTGGCGGAAGCGCAGACGCGAGTGAAATCTGAAGCCGAAGCACGCGCGAGGCTCGAAGCCGAGGCCAAAGCGCGCGAAGAAGCATCCGCGCGCGAATTACAGGAAGCACAAGCACGCGCGCAGGCAGAGATCGAGACCCTGGCCCGAGCCGAGCTTGAAGCCAAGGCACGCGAAGATGCCGAGCGCAAGGCACGCGAGGACGCCGAGCGCCGCGTGCAGGAAGAAGCCGAAGCACGCCTGCGCGCCGAGGTTGAGGCCAGAAGCCGGGAGGAGGCCGAGCGCAGGGCACGCGAGGACGCCGAGCGTCGCGCCCAGGAAGAGGTGGAGGCCCGGGTACGCTCCGAGGCCGAGGCGCGCGTACGCGAGGAGACCGAACGCAGGGCACGCGAGGACGCCGAGCGCCGCGCCCAGGAAGAGGTGGAGGCCCGGGTACGCTCCGAGGCCGAGGCGCGCGCACGCGAGGAGGCCGAACGCAGGGCACGCGAGGACGCCGAACGCCGCGCCCAGGAAGAGGTGGAGGCCCGGGTACG
>WYBJ01000119.1 GCA_011525945.1 Burkholderiaceae bacterium
CAGCGCTCGGCGAGCTCGAGCAAGGCTGCCGTCAACGTGCGTGCGCCGGCCGCGAGATCTGCAGGCGCGGCGTTCTCCGCCTCGTTGTGCGAGATGCCTTTTTCGCACGGCACGAAGATCATGCCGGTCGGGCAAACGCGCGCCAGGTAGTTGGCATCGTGACTTGCACCCGAGGGCAGGCGCATGTGCGCAAGCCCCAGATCGCCGGCGGCGCGCTCGATTGCAGTAACCACGCCGGCATCGAACGCGCACGGATCGTCGTGCAATGTCGGGGTCACCGTCACTGCGCACTGCCGCACCGCCGCCCGCGCGAGCGGTTCGACACTCTTGCCCAGCCGATCGATCGTGGCCGGATCGGGATGACGCAGGTCGACCGAGAACAGCACGTGGCTCGCTACAGAATTGGGCGAGTTGGGCGTGACCAGCATGCGCCCGACGGTGAAGCGTGTGACATCCGTAGGATCGTGCGCCAGCTCGGTGAGCGCGTTGATGATATGGATGGCATCGCGCATGGCGTCCTGGCGCAGTGCGAGCGGTGCCGTGCCGGCGTGATCGGTCTTGCCGAACACCTCGACATTGAACCAGCGCAGGCCTTGAATGCCGGTCACGACGCCGATCGTCCGGTTCTCGCGCTCCAGCAGCGGCCCCTGCTCGATGTGCGCTTCGATATAGGCGGCCACGGGCGTGTTGAGCGCGCGCTCGCCGGCCTGCGGCGTGGCGGCAAGCGTCTTGGCGAGCGCGTCGCGCAAGACTGCACCGGTGTTATCGCGCACATGCAGAAAGTCTTCGAGCTTGCGCGCTCCCGTGTACACCGACGAGCCCATGGTGCAGGGCTGGAAGCGGCCGCCTTCCTCGTTGGTCCATGCCACCAGCTCGATCGGCCTGCGCGTCGTGACACCGGCCTCGTCGATCGCCTCCAGCGCCTCGAGTCCCGCGAGCACGCCGAAGATGCCATCGAAGCGCCCGCCGCGTGGCTGGCTGTCCATGTGGCTGCCGGTCATCACGGGCGCCGCGTGCGTGTCCGATCCCGGCCGGCGCACGAACAGATTGCCGACGGCGTCGACTGCGATCTGGAAATTGCGCGCGCGCGCCCAATCGAGCAGCAGCTTGCGTGCGGCGATGTCTTCGTCCGAAAGCGCGGCGCGGTTCACGCCGTTGCCCGGGATCGCGCCGATCTGCGCCATTGTCATATGGCGCTGCCACAGCCGCGATTCGCTGACCCGTTCGACCGCGTCGCGATACGCTTCTCGCATCATTCGATCCTCACGTTGGCCGCGCGCGCGACCTTGCCCCATTTGCTCACGTCGCTGCGGATGCGCTCGGCAAACTCGGCGGGCCCGCCGGCTTGCACGAAACCACCGACGGCGAGCAGGCGTTCCTTGACCTCCTGGGTCGCGAGCACCTTCTGCGCCTCACCATCGAAGCGCACGATGATATCGCGCGGGGTGCCGGCCGGCATCATGATGCCGAACCAGTTGTCGGCCTCGAAACCCTTCAGCGATTCGCCGATCGTGGGGACATCGGGCAAGGCGGGCGAACGGCGGCTCGACGCGACCCCGAGCGCGCGGATACGGCCGGACTTGATATGCGGCAAAGACGACGGAATGCCGTCGAAGAACAGCTGCACGTTGCCCGGAATGAGGTCGGCGACGCCGGGAGCGCTGCCCTTGTACGGTACGTGCAGGGCGCTGAATCCGCCCATCGACTTGAGCAGCTCCTGCTCCAGGTGCGACAGCGTGCCGTTGCCCTGAGAGGCGAACGCAATCTCACCCGGACGCGCCTTGCCGAGCGCGATCAGCTCCTTGACCGACCTCACCGGCAACGACGGGTGGGCGACGAGGATGTGCGGCACATTGGCGACCAGCGTCACCGGCGCGAGGTCTTTTTCCAGGTCATAGCCAAGTCGGGCGTAGGTGCTCATGCCGATGGCGTTGCTGGTCGTGGCCGCCATCACCGCGGTGTAGCCGTCGGCTGGCGTCTTGGCGGCGAGCTCCATTCCGAGATTGCCGCCCACGCCGGGGCGATTGTCCACGATCAGTTGCCGGCCCCACGTTTCGCCGAGCTTCTGCCCGATCGTGCGGCTCAGCAGGTCGGCCGACCCAGCCGGCGGAAACGGCACGATTAGACGGATCGGCTTGGTGGGATAGGTCTGTGCTGCGGCGCCGGATGCGGCGCACACGCAGGCGAACGCGTTCAAACAGGCGAGAATGCGCTTCACGATTGCTCCTCCAGAATCGGGCCAGCGGACCCGACACACCGTACAACCCAACACCCGAGCGATTTCGAGAAACGCCAGCACCGCGGCAAAGCCCGTGTCGCCTCTCCGATCACGAGGCCGCATGCGCCATGCGGCCGGCGTGCGTGCTCGATCCCGATACCGGCGGATGCGCCGTCCTCAGGGCGATCCGCGCCCTGCCGCGCTCGTCGCCCCGATTACCCGCCGCGACTTGAGATACTGTGGAATCGCGATGACGAGGAACAGGGCCGCAGCGACCATATCCGCGACAACCGACGGGAAGATCAGCAGGAAAGAGGCAACGATGAGGACGAGGCGCTGAACGACGTTGAGGTGTCCGCAGAAGTAGCCCATCGCTCCGGCTGCGAACGGGATCACCGACAGGAACAAGATGACCCAGGCATAAAGCACGTCAGCGTTGAATCCATCCGGCATGAGGATCGGCGAATACACGAACATGAATGGCATGAAATAAAGGTAGGCGGAGAAGCGCATGGCGTGGAATCCGGTCGTGTACGGGTGCGCCCCCGCGATACTGGCGCCGGCGAATGCCGCAACGCACACCGGCGGTGTGACATTCGAAGACTGGCTGTACCAGAACACTGCGAAGTGGGCGGCCAAGGGGGGAATGCCCATCTGCACCATCGCAGGCACCGCGAGCAGCGCCAGCAGGAGGTAATCCGCGGTGACGGTGATTCCCATCCCGAGCACCATGGTCGCGAACAAGACGAGCAGCAGCGCAGCCCACTGAAAGCCGAAGGTGTACGACAGCACCAGCGCCGAGAACTTGAATGCGAGGCCGCTCAACAACGCGATGCCCATGATGATGCCCACGGGCCCGGCAACCGAGCCGACGATCAGGGATTTGTCGCCGCCGTCGGCCAGGGCGTCGAACAGGGTCGTGAAGTACTCCTTGAATCTTTTCTGCGCGAAGAACTTGACCGCCATGATCGCGAGGAAGCTTACGATCGCGTAGAACGCCGCGAACGAGACCGAGCTGCCGTTGAAAATCAGGTAGAACAGCAACACGATCGGAGCCAAGTAATACCAGCCGCCCTTGAACACCTTCCACGCGCTGACGCGTTGCTCCTTGGGGACGCTGCCGATGCCCGTCCTCAGGGCCTCGACGTGCACCATGGCGAAAACGGCGAAGAAGTAAAGCAGGGCCGGCACCAGCGCAGCCTTGGCGATATCCACGTAAGGAACCCGCAGCATCTCGGCCATGAGAAACGCACCGGCGCCCATGACGGGCGGCATGAACATCCCGCCGGTGGATGAGGCCGATTCGATCGCTGCAGCGACCGGCGGGCGATAGCCGAGCTTCTTCATCAGCGGAATGGTGAACGTGCCGGTTGCCACCACGTTGGCGGTGGCGCTGCCGGAAATCATGCCGAACATGCCGCTCGCCACCACCTCGGCCTTGGCCGCGCCGCCGCGGAAAGGCGCGAGTAACGCAATCGGAAGGTCGATGAAAAATGCGCCCGCGCCGAAGCGTTCGAGGATCGCACCCATGACGACGAACAACATGACGAATGCGATGAATACGTAGGCGACAAACCCGAAGATGCCGTTCATCGAAGCGTACACGTCGCCGATGATCTGCTCCGCGGAGAACCCCGAGTGACTGAACAGATCGCCCGGAAGATAGGGTCCGAAGTAGGCGTAAAGGAGCATCATCAAGGCAAGGCCGGGCAGGATCACGCTCATCGCGCGGCGGCAAGCCTCCAAGACCAGCACGATGGCGACTGCACCGAATACCACGTCTCGCATCGTGGGGCTGCCGGCGCGCCACGCCATCGCGTCGTAATCGACCACGAAGTTGCCGAATGTGGCGATGCTCAGCACGATCAACACCAAGTCGAGTACGCTCGGCCGATCGAGCGGCGAGCGCCGGCTCGCCGGATAGCGCATGAGCACCATGCAGGTGACGAACATGATGAACAAGCCGCGCAGGTCCGACGAGTTCCAGTGACTGGCCGTTACCGAGTAGATGAGGACCAGGCTGTAGCAGGCCGCCGTGGTCTTGAAGATCGCATGCCACGCCCCGGAGAAGGTACGCACCGTGCGCACGCCCTCCGCCTCCTCGATCAGGCGCAGAAAGAGATTAGGCTTGATGGCGGCGTCGTTTGCCATGTGGCGGGGGCGTCAAAGGTTGTGCGTCGAGGCGGCCCGCACCACGATGCCGCCACCAACCGCGACGACGTATCGATAGCGGCATGTCGGGGGTTCATCCGTCGCCGCCGGCGTGCGTGCGGCGCGAATCGGCGGGACCGCGTGCGCGCCGCCGATGGTCCTCCCGGGCACCAGGGTCGCTCCTTACTTGAGCGTGGGCTCGGGATACGTCACACCGATTTCCTTCCAGAATTTCGCCGCTCCGGGGTGGACGGGCCCGATGTTACCGTCCAGCGGATGCTCGCGGTTCACGTTCGCCCCCTTGAACGCCAGGTCGACGTGTTTGATCCCGTCCTTGGAATACGCGAGCTTGGTGAATTCGTAGACCACCGCGTCGGGTACGTCCTTGTGTGCGATCAGGTAGCCGGCGGTTCCGAAAGTCGTGACGTCGCGCTTCTCGCCCTTGTAGGTGCCGCCCTTGATCACGGTCTTTTGGTAGAACGGATACTTCTTCAGGAACCCGCTCTGGTCGAGCGTCTTGCCCAGATCGACCAGGGAGATCGGTTTTTGCACGGCAATCTCCTCCACGGACGCCGCGGGAACGCTTGCGGCCCGGTTGATCGCCTGCACCTTACCGTCCAGCAGCATGGTGGGATAGTCCTGATGCGGCAGCATCCTCGCATCGACCGCGCCCCTGAGTCCGGTGAACTCGAGAAACAGGTTCATCTGGTCAGACGCCATCGAACCGGGCGCCCCGATGGCAAAGATCTTGCCCTTCAGATCGGGCGCGGCCTCGATGTTGCTTGCGTCGAGCGCCACCACGTGATTCGCCAGAATCGGCGTGATGATGCCGATGACGCGCCAGTTGCGGGTCGGTTTGCCGAAGGGCTTTTCGCCATGCCACGCCTTATACATCAGATCCTGCGAGGTCATGCCCAGTTGCGCGGTGCCTGCTTCGACGCGGCGCAGATTCTCCACGCTGCCCCCGGAGGTGATCGGCGTCACCCGGATCGTCTTCGAGTGTTCGTTGGCGAATTTCGCCATGGGCGCGCCGATCATGTAGTAGCTGCCCGTGGCTCCGCCGGTGGTCAACTGAAGCATGGTCTGCGCCAGACCAGCCGCAGGCCACGCGAGCGCCGCAGCCATGGTCATGAACGCCGCGCGGCGCAGCGCGACAGATCTTCCGTCCCGTATGGCAGGTTTCATGTGCTCCTCCTTCGTTTGGCCGAGGAATACGCCGGGTCGCATCCTGGCGCGCGGCCGACACGCCCGAACGAGTCGACGGGCATTGTAGAGCGCACGCGAGCCGTTCGGCAAACAATGATCGAATGAGGCCCTCGAGCGAACCGCAGCACGCGCGCAGTGCGAGCACGTCGTCGCGTTACCGCCAGAAGAACCGCTTGCGATCGAGCCGACCCTCATTCGCAGTTGCGCGTCGCGCCGCGATCCATGTGCGGGCGGGGCGAGCTTGGCGTGATGAGTGATCACTCGTTCGGGCCCGTGTAGGTTTATTCCAGGAACACGGTCGTCTTCTCACTCGCGTCGGCAGAGACTGCACGATGGGTATGTCGCGGCTTGCGCCCTGGAACGCTGTCGTGCAGTCTCTTCCCTCACCCCCAACCCCTCTCCCGGTGGGAGAGACGCCACGATGGCGCATCGCGACTTGCGCCCTGGAACCTCGCGTGGCGCCTCTTCCCTCACCCCCAACCCCTCTCCCG
>WYBJ01000011.1 GCA_011525945.1 Burkholderiaceae bacterium
GCAATGCCGACGATCACACCCGGCGTCCATCGTCGCACGACATCCATAAGCACCGCACCGCTCGCGCGATGGGCCAGAAACGAACGGATATTGGTCGGCGCCATGATCGCGAGCGATGTGCCGATGCTCAGCTGCATGTGCACCGTGTCCGGCACGCCGAAAAGGCGGAACACTTCGTACAGCACCGGCACCACGACCATGCCGCCACCGACGCCGAATAGGCCAGCGAGCAGTCCCGCCGCCACGCCGCCGGCAAGGCTGGCCGCGGCGAGTGGGAGCAGTTGATCGAGCGGCACGCCAAGCATGCCGCTACGATAGCAACGTCGGCCGGATCAGCAGCAAATCGGGCTCAAGCCAGTGACACCAGCCCGCTCGCGCAAGCAGCGACGGGCGAGACAATCCGACATGAATGCATCTAACTGCTCGGCGGGTGGGATTTTCAAACCATCTTTTTTCAGCCGCCACTGTATCGCCCGCCGTGCGGGCGGTCAATCGCCTGACGATACGATGTGTGTGGTGCCGTCGCGCTAGGCGCTCTTCAACTGCGGGACCATTTTGCCATTGCGATTGCGGCTGAGGCGTTCGTTTGCAATCGCCGTGCGAGTGATCGTGCGGGACAGCCGTTCGAGTTCTTTGCGCTGAGCGGCCGGAATGACAGAACCTCCGCCGCTATCCGCTATTGATAGTCGACGACCCTGTCCCCCACCTTGACCCGCTCAAAGAGCCACTTGGCGCCCTGATCGTCGCGCAACTGGCTGCAGCCGTGCGAGCCGCTCCGGTAGCTTTTGTCGGCGAAATCCTGGGAGTAGTGGATCGCGACGTTGCCCTGATAGAAGATGGCGCAGGGCATCGCGACGCGCTCACCGAAGATCGATTTGGGTCGCGAACGATTCGGGATTCGGGATCAGGGTTTGCATCCCAACAGAATCTTCCTCCTTCATGACCGGGTAGCTGCTGGAATGCAAGACCTGCCCGATGTCCCGGATGCCACGCCTCGGACTTTCGCTCCAATCGACTCGCGGCCTGAGTGCGTGCGAAACCCAGCGAACGCGCCCGGTGGTGATAGTCTCTGCGCTGTCCGTAATCGACAAGAAAGAGCGGTCATGAAGCTAACTTTCTTCCTCGCCATAATGCTTCTTGCCCCCGCCGTGTCCTTTGCGCAGGACGCAGATCCGGCGAAGCCGAGCGTCAACATCATTCCGATGTATGGCGACGGGGTGCTGTTCAGCCTGCCGCCCGGCTGGAAAAAGACGTACCAACAGCGCAACGACAATGTTGCGATCGTCGAGTTTCTGCCGAGCGGACAGACACTGGAGGGCTGGCGGGAGATGATCACCGTGCAGGCGGTACGCAATCCGCCGGCGCAGGTGACACCCAGATCGTTCATGGATCTCATGGCGGGAAAGATGAGGGAGAGCTGCGGCGCGACCGCAGTGAATATCGCGCTTGGGGGCCTCAAGATCGACGGCCATCCGGCGTTTTCCGCGATCATGGGCTGCGGCGCGCAACCCCATCCGACCGCTGGCGCGAAGGCGGGACACGGCGAAGTCGCGTATTACCTGGTCGTGCGCGGCACGAAGGACATGCTGATCTTCCAGCGCGCGGTGCGCGGTCCGGGCTTTAACAGCTCCACGTCGCCGATCAGGCCGGACAACGCGAGCGCGCTGCACAACGCTTTCCTGCCGATCAAGATCTGCAGCCTGGCGGAGCCCGCCGCCGACTGCGCCAGGCGAAATCCGCGCTGATGTCCTCCGACAGCGGGCAAGTTGTCCTGGGCGTAGGCCTCGCCGTGGTCTTTGCCGATGGGTATCGGAAGTCGGCGGCATCCATCGTAACGTTGTATCCTGGCAACGCGGGGGGGCGAGGGGTGTTGGTGCAAGATAACAGGCTAGGGCACCAGGGCACTGTAGTGGCATGCTTCGCCCTGGCGTGTTTCGAAGGGGCGACCGGATGGTGCACGGAGGCGTCATGCACACTCGAATGATTGCGGGTTGTTAGGCCATGAGTATGCCAACCACGCTGCGCGGCTATGTCGCGCAGACGAGCGAATTCCGTGCGGGCAGAGGGAGCGCGCGCGACTATCTCGACGAAACGCTCGCACGCATCGCGCGCCTCGATCCCGAAATCGGCGCCTTCGTCGCGCTGAACAAGGAGGGCGCGATCAGCGCCGCGGACAGATCGACCGCGCGCTGGCGCGATGGGCGGCCGCTCTCCGCGATCGACGGCATGCCAGTGGCGATCAAGGACGTCATCGAGACCGCCGACATGCCCACTGGCGAGGGCTCGCTGCTGTTCGAGGGGCGCGAGTCTTACCGCGACTCGGCCAGTGTCCACGCCTTGCGTGAGGCCGGTGCGATCATCATCGGCAAGACGACCACCACCGAGTTCGCTGCCACTCACCCGTGGCACAAGACCCGCAACCCGCACGACGCGGCACGCACACCAGGCGGATCTTCGAGCGGCTCGGCTGCCGCAGTCGGCTGTGGCATGCTGCCTGTGGGACTGGGTACCCAGGTGGTGGGCTCGATCCTGCGGCCGTCGAGTTTTTGCGGCGCCATCGGCTTCAAGCCGACTGTGGGCGCGATCAACCGCAGCGGTTCGTACGATCACTTCAGCCAGAGTTGCCAGGGCGCGATCGGCGCGACATTGGCCGACACCTGGCTGGTGCTGCGTGCGATCGCCGACCGCGCGGGCGGCGACCCTGGGTTCGTCGGGCTGGCAGGCGATGTGGACTTCGCCCGCAGGACGAAGCCTCGCCTGGGATTCCTCGAAACCGGGGGCTGGAGCCTTACGAGCGAAGGCGCTCGCAAGGCCTTCACCGAGGCGAAAGCACGCTTCGCCGGCATCGGCATCGTTCTGTGCGGGCGCGCCGAGGATTCCGACATCGAGATGGCCGAGCAGGCGATTTCAGATGCACATGCATTGACGCTCGCCATCAATGCCTGGGAGGGCCGCTGGCCGCTGAACACCTATGCCGATCGGGATGCGGCGAAGCTCAGCCCGGCGGCTCGCGAGCGCCTGAAGACCGCGCAAGCGATGACGCAAGGCGAGTACAGCGAACTGCTGGCACGTCGTAACGCCGCCCGCGCGGCCTACGCCAAGGCCGCGAGCCGATACGACGCGTTCGTGACGCTCAGCGCGTGCGGCGCAGCGCCGGTGGGCCTGGGCTCGACCGGAAATCCGGCGATGAATGCTGCGGCATCGCTGCTCGGTTGCCCGGCGCTGACGCTGCCGCTCATGCAAGATGAGGGCTTGCCGCTCGGTTTGCAGCTTCTCGGCGGCGCCGGCCGCGATGCGGCACTGTTCGAGGTGGCAACCTGGGTGCTCGCTGACGCATTCGGCCGCACGGATCTGGTGGGCCCGGGTTGATGCATCGCGCGTGAAGCGGTGGGTATCCCCACGCCCGAAGCATTCACGTGCGCAGGAACGCCTGTATGGCCTCGACGAAGCCGCGCGGATTGTCGAGCGTGATGTGGTGATTGGACGATGACACCTCGGCGTGCTGCACCTGCGGTGCGTTGGCGCGAATCGAAACCATCTCCTGCGCTCCGAAGCGCGTGCTGCGGCTGCCTTTGATCACGAGCGCGGGGATCTTGATGTTCCGCCACAACGGCATACCCGCGAGCTGGTGTGAATTGGCGTAGACGCGCCGATCGGCCTTGTGCTGCCAGCGACCGTCGGCGGCCTGTCGGCCGCTGTGCAGCGCCATGTGCTCGATGATTTCGGCTGCGGCGATATGCGACTGCGGTGGGCTCAGGCGATAGCGCGCGACGAGCTCTTCTTGACTCGCATACGTGCTCGGCGGCGTTGTCCCGAATGCGCGCATGTGCTCGATGCGCTCCAGGGGCATCAACATCATGCTGTCGACGACGACGAGGCGCGCTACGCGACCGGGGAACGTTGCGGCATAGAGCAGCGACACCATGCCGCCCATCGAATGCCCAATGAGGACGAAGTCGCGCAGATCGAGCTTTTCGACCACCGCGTTGACGTCTTCGGCATAAGTCTTGAAGTCGTAAGTCTGCTGTGCCGCCCAGTCGCTGTCGCCGTGTCCGCGCAGATCGAGCGAGCGGACGTGATGGTTCGCCATGAGACCGGGAGCGACGAAGTCGAACCAATGCGCATGCGCTGCCGCGCCGTGCACGCACAGCATGGGCCGGTGCCCGGCGACCCCGTAATCCAGATAATGAAGCGTGATGCCGTCGGCGTCGACGAAGTGGCTCGCGCCGGTTGCGGCTTGCAGATCGGTCATGGATATTGCCCGTTGGTCGTGTGAAGAAACGGGCAATTCTATTCGGATCGGCCGATCGATCGCGATTAACAGCGGCGGCGTTCGCTTGGTCGGCGCTCAGTGGGTGTGCGGGCGTCCCGTATCCGAGGCTCAGCGAGTCAGCGGTCACGAGGATTCTGCTTCGCGGCGGATGATAACGACATAATAATTGACAAAGTCGTGGAAGTCGGAGACAGTCCTTTGTCAATCCGTTGAACAGGAGGTACGATGCCACGCCGCAAACCAGCGCTCGCCCTGGTGCTCGCCCTCGCATGCGCAGCTTCCGGCGCTGCACTGGCGCAGCATAACTATCCCAACCGGCCGATCCGCATGATCGTCGTGTTCCCGCCTGGTGGCGGCACCGATTTCATGGCGCGCGTGGTGGCACAGAACCTTTCCGAGCGCCTCGGGCAGCAGGTGATCGTCGAGAATCGGGGTGGAGCCAATGGCATCACGGGCTTGCAGGTCCTCATGACACAGCCGGCCGACGGTTACACCATATGCGCGGCCACCGCCGGGCCACTCGCGGTGAATCCTTCCATGTACAAGAGCCTGCCCTACGACCCGCTCAAGGATTTCACTTACCTCGGCCTAACGGTGGACTTCCCGCTGCTGCTGCTCACGCACCCGGCACTGCCGGTGAAGAACACGCGCGAGTTGATCGCGCTCGCCAAGGCGCGGCCGAACGAGCTCACGTTCGCTTCTTCGGGAGTGGGCAACGCCGACCATCTCGCCTTCGAGCTGTTCCGCTCGATGGCGAAAATCCAGGCGTTGCACGTGCCGTACAAGGGCAGTGGTCCGACGGCGATCGCGCTTCGCTCGGGCGAAGTGCAGGCGATGTTCGCGAGCATTCCACCCACGCTCACGCATGTGCGCGCCGGAAAGATGCGTGCGCTCGCCGTGGGAAGTTTGAAGCGCATCCCCGGCCTGACCGAGTTTCCGACCGTCGCGGAGAGCGGCGTTCCGGGTTATGAGGCGTATTCGTGGGGTGGCATCATCGGTCCCAGAGGCATGCCCCAGGATATCGTTGCGAAGCTGAATCGCGAGATCAACGAAGTGCTGAAGACCAAAGGCGCGGTCGAGCGGCTGCTGGCGAACGGGACGGTACCGCGGCCCGGGACGGCGCAGGACTTCGTCGCGCTGGAAAAGGCCGAAGTCAAGAAGTGGGGCGATGTCATCAAGATGGCTGGAATCAAACCGGAGTGAGGCAGGAAGGCGGAAGCAGAAGCTCCAACAGAAAGGGACAGCGGTTTTCTTTGGGCGCCGCGAGAAGCTAGGTGTCAGACATGAATCGCGCATCTGAAGCTCCCTTGCCGCTCTCGGGCATCATCGTGCTCGACCTGACGCTCGCCCGCGCCGGTCCGACCTGCGTGCGCCACCTGGCCGATTGGGGCGCGAACGTGATCCGCATCGAACCGCCCGCTCAGGGCGAGGACGAGATCGGCCGGCGCGACGGATTCGACTTCCAGAACTTGCACCGCAACAAGCGTGCGATGCAGTTGGACCTCAAGACCGATGCTGGTCACTCCGTGTTCATGAAGCTGGTCGAGAAAGCCGACGTAATCGTCGAGAACATGCGCGCGGCCGTGAAGCACCGCCTGAAGATTTCGTATGACGATGTGCGCAAGGTCAATCCGCGCATCATCTACGGCAGCATCAGCGGTTTCGGCCAGACCGGACCTTACGGCAAGCGCGCCGGGGTCGATCAGATCGTGCAAGGCATGGGCGGGCTCATGTCCGTGACCGGGCGCCCGGGGCAGGGTCCGATGCGGGTGGGTGTGGCGATCGCTGACCTCACATCGGGCAACCTGCTGGCGTTCGCGATCGCGACGGCGCTGTTCGACCGCACGCGTACCGGCGTGGGCAGATGGGTGCATACGAGCCTGCTGGAGGCAACCGTGTTCATGCTCGACTTCCAGGCCTCGCGCTGGCTCATCCGCGGCGAGGTTGCCGGGCAAGCGGGCAACGATCATCCGACCGGGACACCGACCGGGGTTTTTCCGACCAGCGATGGTCATATCAACATCGCGGCAGCCGGGGAGCGGGTCTGGCTACGCTTCTGCGACGCGATCGGCCATCCGGAGTGGAAGGAAAAGGTTGCATGGAGCACACGCCAGAAGCGCACCCAGGCGCGCAACGCCGTCAACGACGCGATCAGCGATATCACCCGACACAAATCCTCCGCGCATTGGGTCGAGCTGTTCGAGGAGGCAGGCGTGCCGTGCGGGCCGATCTACACGATCGATCAGACCTTCGCCGATCCGCAAGTGCAGCACCTGGGCATCGCAGCGCCGGTGTCGCATCCGGTCAAGGGCGAGTTCAGGATCGTCGGCTCGCCGATCAACATGCACGGTACGCCCAAGACAATTCGCCGGCCAACGCCCGACCGCGGCGAGCACAGCGACGAGATCCTGCGCGAGTTCGGTTTTAGCGATGCGCAATTGCGCGAGTTGCGCGCGGCCGGCGTGCTCGCCTGAAGAGGCGCCCGCGCCGGTTAGGGCTTCCAGTGTTCCGGGTCGACCGCGTGCCGGTCGTACTCGCCCACGCCCTGTATCAGCAGAAAACGACAAGGCCGCTCGCCGCTCGACGTGAGCTTGTGCGGTCGATGGGTCGGGATGGCAAAGCTCTCGCCGGACGACAGGAGCACGCGCTCGGGCGGGCCGAGCAGCTCGATTTGAACCGTGCCGTCGAGACAGTAGGCCGTATCCGTGATGATGGTGTGATAGTGCCACGGGATCGTCTGTCCGGGCGCAAGCGTGCGTTCTTGCACGCCGACATCGGATCCCTTGGCAATCCAGCTTACCTTGCCCGCTCGAACGTAGGGTTCGCTCATGATTCACTCCACAAATGATCGGACGACCCGGGCCGCCGGGTTCAGGTCTTGGGCTCGGTTTCGGCGCGTGGGGCGACCGACAAACCCCTCACCCCGCTCTTCTCGATCCATTGGGCGACCAGCCCCGATGCCTTCACATCTTCGACCAGATCGCGCAGGTAAGCGGCGGCAGCATCGCGCCCGCGCGGCGTGCCCACGGTGTGCCGAACGACAGTGAAATTGCCATCGAGAATGCGCGCTCCGGGCAGGCTCGGCGCCAGCTCCAGGAGTTGCGGCTTGAGCCCCGCCAGCGCTTCGAGCTTGTCATCCACGAAGCGCTTGCTGGCCGCGCCGATGCCGTCGACTCGCACCAGTGTCGCCTGCCGGATGGTACGGCCAAGATACAGGTCGTAGGCGCTTTTCGCGGCGACGGCGATGCGCACGCCTGGCCGATCGACTTGATCGATCGTGCGTATGGTCGAGCCTGCGGGCACCAAGTAAGTGGTTTCGATCTCGGTGAGTGGCGTCGCGAACGCGATCTCCTTCTCCCGCTGCGGTTCGACGCCGAGCACCGAGATATCCCATTCGCCGCTGCGCACCGAGTCGGCTAGGGCGCCGGCCGATTCGAACACGATGATCTTCAATGGCGACGCGAGCCGGCGTGCGAGTTCGCGTGCAAATTCGACCGCCACACCCCCTTGTTCGCCATTCGGTCCCCGGGTGGTGAGCAGGACATTCTGAAAATTGATCCCCGCGCGCAGCTTGCCGGTGGGCGTGAGCTGCGCTTTTGCGGCAGGGGGAACGGAGGGTGCGGCGGCAGTCATGGGCGATCGTCCTCGTCTTGCACGGGTGTAGGTTGAAGTTTACGGCAAGGGGACGATCGCTTCGATCTCCACCAAGAAAGCGGGATCGGCAAGCCCCGCGACCACCAGGAGTGTGTTTGCCGGAGGATCGCCCTTGAAAAACTCCTGGCGAACCCGTCCCACGGCTTCGCGATGGCGGATGTCGGTGATGAATACCGTAAGCTTGGCGACATCCGCCATGCGACCGCCCGCGCCTTCGACGACCTTCTTCATGTTCTCCAGCACTTGACGTGTCTGTCCGGCCGCATCGTCCTTACAGACGATGTTGCCGTTCGCATCGCGAGCCGTTTGGCCGGCGACGAACAGGAACCGCCCTGCCTCGACGATTACACCGTGCGAGTAGGTCTTGCCTGCGGGGACGAAACTATCGGGTGGCTGGTATGCCGTGCGTTTCATGGCGTCCTCCAATCGGGGTATGAAGCGTTGTGCTGCGCGCACGAGTGCTCGTTTAACCTTCCGCCTGCGGCGGTCGGAACGGTGATTCTCGTGTCCAGAGCAGCAAAGCATAGTGAATCAACGCGCGCTTGGCCAGCTAGCTAGGCGGCCGGTGGCGAAAGCGCGGCGGTTTGCGATGACAACGTCGCGCAGGTGTGATGCGGCGCTGCGACGCGACGCTTCTCGACGGACTTGCCGATCATTCCTGGTCGGACGGCCGACGCCGCGTTCTTTCGCGATAATCGCTATTCGCCTGACAGGTTGATCGAGAGGACGGCAATGGCTCGGCTCGTTATGCTCATGCACGTGCTGTTCGTCGCAGCGCTCTTCGGCATCGCAGGATCGGCCGCGGCTCAGCAGGACTTTCCCGCCAGACCCGTCAGGCTGCTGATTCCCTTTCCACCCGGTACGGGCAACGACGTCGTCGGGCGCATCGTCGGTAACAAGCTCTCGGAGATACTGGACCAGCGCGTGGTGGCGGACAACCGGGCCGGCGCTTCGGGCAACATCGCCATCGGCCTGGCGCATCGGGCCGCGCCGGACGGTTACACGCTCGTCGTCGCCAGCACCAGCTTCTCGATCAACCAGTACACGATGAAGGATGGCTACCCTCTTTCGGGATTCACGCCGGTCGCGCTGATCGGCATGCTCCCCTATACGCTGATTGCCGCCAAGTCGGTGCCGGCCGCCGGCATCAAGGAACTGGTCGCCCTGCTGAAGGCGAACCGCGGGCAGTACACGGCGGGCAGCGGCGGACCCACCGGCACGAGCTTCTTTCTCCTGGAAGCGTTCAAGAAGGCAGCCGGCGTCCAAATCCAGATGGTGGCTTACAAGGGAACGACGGCAGGTGTGGTCGATCTTCTGGGTGGACGCATCCAATTGCTGTTCGCGCCGATGGTGACGAGCCTGCCGCACTACCACGCGGGCAAGATACAACTGCTCGGTGTTACCGGCTCCGCGCGCTCGACGCTGATGCCCGAGGTGCCTACGTTCACCGAATCGGGCTATCCGATGCTGGATATTCAGACCTGGTTCGCGTTTCTGGGGCCTGCTGGCCTGCCGGACGAGGTGGTGAAAGTCCTGAGTGACGGTGTGCAGATAGCCTTGGCCTCGAAGGACGTCATCGACGCCTTGAGCAGACAGGGTGTCGAGCCGGGCTTCGCGACGCCCGCGCAAACGAGGGCATTCCTGGAAGCCGACTCGGCGCAGTGGGGGAAGCGAGTCGAGGCGGCGGGAATCAGGCCTCGATGACCGGGTGCTCGCGGCCGCGTCGATGCGCGATCCGGCGCTGAAAGGCTTTCAGTACCTAGCGGCCGGGCGCGTTATCGGCGCCCGGCCGGTGTGCCGTTGCAGGCGAAGCCGCAAAGCCGGCCGTGTGCGGGTCTCGGATCGGCGTGTCCGGGGCGCGGTTCCTTCGGCGTCATCGCATGCGCTGCGCTCGAGCGGGCGTTGCTTCGGTGGTGGAGGATTGCAGCCGGCGGCGACTATATCTTCGGAATCTTCGCGTCCTTGATCACCTGCGCCCAGTGCGCGATTTCCTTGCGAATGAACTTGTCGAATTCGGCGCGGGTGGTCGGCGCGGGCGGCATGCCCAGCTCGGTCAGGCGCTGCGCCACCTTCGGTATACGCAGAACCGTGTGCACATCGGCATTGATCTTGTCGAGGATCGCCACGGGCGTGCCGGCTGGCGCACATACCCCGTACCAGGAATTGACCACGAAGCCGGGAACGCCCGATTCCTGCATCGTCGGCACATCGGGCAGCAACGCCATACGCTGCTCGCTCGAAACGGCAAGGGCGCGCAGGCGTCCTTGTTTGATGTGCGGAACGACGAACGGCGCATTCGTGACGTTGATCGGGATCTGTCCGGAGATGACGTCGTTGGTGCCCTGGCCCGAGTTCTTGTAAGGGATGTTCACGAGGTCCATCTTCATGAGCAGCTTGAGCCATTCCATGGTGAGCTGCGGTGAAGTGCCGACCGTGCCGGACGAGTAACTCAGATTGCCCGGATTGGCCCGGGCGAATGCCACCAGTTGCTTGATCGACTTGAACGGCGTCGACGGGTGCACGACGATGACATTGGTCGGCTGGCCGATACGCGAGATCGGAGCGAAATCGTCATGCTTATACGGAATATCCCGGATCATCGACAGCGAGATGGCGTTCGGCGCGATGTTGCAATGAAGCAAGGTGTAGCCGTCGGCCGGCGCCTTCGCCACGAACGCCGCGCCGATCGAACCGGAAGCGCCCGCGCGATCGTCGATGATGACCTGTTGCCCCCAAAGGCGCGTCAAAGGATCCATGACGAGGCGCCCGACGATGTCGTTGTTGCTGCCGGGCGCAAACGGGATGACGTAACGGACAGGCTTGGTCGGATAATTCTGCGCGTTCGAAACCGCCGGGCACACCCAGACCGCAGCGGCAATTGCGAACGTCAACCCACGACTTGCTCCGATCACACCGCGCATCACACACCTCCTCGACTAAGGGCTCTGCTACGACAGGTAAAGACCGACACATCGCGTGCGGCGAGTGTACCGCATGGATTCCGACATGTGGGCATCGCTACCCAGTCAGAATTCCGTACGGGACTGCCCGGATATGTCATCGCTGTCATGCCGTCGGCGCGTCGGCGCGAAAGTCAGCGCCAGAGAGGAATGTCTTCTTCGATCGCCTTGATCTGCAGTGCGACGTAGTGCGAATAGGTGCGGCAGTTGGCAAAGCTGCCGCCGACGAACCAGAGCCCTTCCTGGGCGGTGCGTTTCCACATGTTGTTCATCTCCCCGTCGGGGCCGATACCCCACACCGGCCCCACCTTGCTCGCGACTTCTTCGCCGAGGAGCTTCCCCACCAGCACCTGCTGCGTGACGAAGCCGGTCGCCAGCACAACGAGGTCGACCGTTTTGACCGAGCCGTCCTTCAACAGCACGCCCTGCGCGACGAAGCGTTCGATCCGGTCCGACTGCATGAGACCGATCTCCCCGTCGATGATGAGCTGCGCGCAGCCCGCGTCGAGATAGTAGCCGCCGTAGCGCCTGCGAATCATCATCTGATGGCCGGCGCCGTCCTCGCCCATGGTCCACTTGAAACCGCGCGCAACCAGTCCCTCGATCATCTCCTTGTCGAACGCCACCATGCGTGCGGTGGCGAGTTGGAGATTCTTGCGCACGACCGGAAACGTGTTGGCGCTGACCAGCAGATCGCCGTCCTCGACCGGTATTCCTTCGTAGATGGCATACGTGAGCTTGGCGCTCGGGTCGATGCTGATGACCATGGTCTCGCCGCGCTGGACGATGGTGGTGCGGCAGCCGTTGGCGTGCAGATCCTGCGCGACATCGTGCCCGCTCGTTCCGGTTCCCAGCACCAGCGCCCGCTTGCCGCGCCAATTCGAACCGTTGGTGAAGTCGGCGGTGTGGATCACGTCCCCCAGGAAATCCTTCAAACCGGGCAACTCGGGGATATGCGGGAAGCCCACCAGCCCGTTGGCGAAAACGAGATGCCGCGGATGCAGCGTGCGCTCAGCGCCGCCGGCGTTTCGAACGACCGCCGTCCACGTGCGCGCCGCGTCGTCGTAGTTCGCGCCCGCCAGCTCGGTCGCGGTCCAGAAATTGATCTCCATTGCCCAGGCATAAGCTTCGAACCAGTCGGCCAGCATGTCTTTCGGCAGGTACGTGGGCCACGAAGGGGGGAAGGGCATGTAGGGCAGGTGGTTGAACGCAGTGTTGTTGTGCAGCGCGAGCGAGTGGTAGCGCTTGCGCCAGTTGTCGCCCACCCGCTCGTGTCGATCGACCACGAGCGTGTCCACGCCGAGCCGACCCAGGCGCGCAGCGAGCGTGAGTCCAGCCTGACCGCCGCCGACCACGAGCACCGCCGGCTCGCGATCGGCGTAGGCCTGGGCGGCCAAGCGCTGGTCCTTCCAGTTCATGCCGCCGAAGTTGCGCGAATAGGCCTCGCCGGTCGGGCGGCGCTGGCCGACCCGCTCCTCGAAGCCTTTCAGCTCGTGCAGGCCGGTCATGAGCTGAAACGCCTTCGATGGATCCGCTGCCAGGAGCCGCACTACGCCAAGACCGCGTCCGACTCTCGTCTCGAAAGCGATGATGGCTTCGATCAGGTCGAGCCCGGTTCGCTTCACGCGACGCGGCGGCGTTCGTCCTTCGGCGATCGCAAACCCGTGTGCCTGCGTGGACGCCTGCCGCGCGACCAGGGATGTGGCAATGGCCGCCGCGCCCTCGCACGGCGTGATCGACCCGGTGAAGGCGAGCAGGTCGCGCCAGTGGCTCTCGGGAGCGAACAGCGACGCCACCGATCCCGCATCTTCGCTGCCTAGCAGGGTATTGAGCTGGTCGAGCCAGCGCTCGACCAGCTCTTCCTCGGAACGGGCGACGTCCGCATCGACAACGACGGAACTTGCGGCGTCCATCGATTACTCCCTTCTTCGACTGCCCGGATCGCCATGCACGCGTTGGCGTTACCGCTCCGTGTTCTGACTCGGGACACTAGGCGCCGCCGGAGTCGCGTGCAGCGGCAGGACAATCTCGATCCGACCCGGCTAGGGCGCCACCGAGCCTTCCATCTGCGCAACCTTGCCCTCGAGCTCCGCTTCGATGCTGCCGTAGCGCGAGTAGGGGTTGGGTACGGACTTGCGATATTCGTCTTCGGGTACGTTGCAGTAGACCTCGAGCATGTTGCCGTCGGGGTCGTGGAAATAGATGCTCTTGGATATGCCGTGAAAAACCGTTCCGCATATCTTCACGCCGTTTTCCTGGAATGTCCTGTAAGCATCCTGCATCTCGGCGAAGCTTCCCAGCTCGAACGAGACGTGCTCCATGCCGATCTGATCCGAGGTCGGCATGTTGGCGCCTTCCTTGCCCGGCATCAGCGCGAGCATGTGGTGGTTGTCCTTCACGTCGGTGCTGAAGAACACCATGCCACGCTCGTTGTGGGCCACCTCGGGAAACCCGAGAACTTCCTTGAAGAACCGCTTCGAGCGTTCCATATCCTTCACGCGCAGTACGATGTGCCCGACTCGCCTGACCTTGAATGCCATGGGTGCCTCCAATAGGATGTCGGTGGTCTCCCGCGAGATACCTGGCGGTACGAACCATTGTGGCATACCTGCCGACCGTTCGATACATCCCCCTGGTTCTGCGACAATGGCCGGGCAGGATTGGATTTCCAGGCAAGGAGAACGACATGGCAAGCGAACGGTTCAATCAGGGAATGGTAGTACGCAAGGAAGTGCTCGGCGCCGAGTATGTCGACAAGTCGATCAAGGGCGCGGACGAGTTTTCGCTGGCGATGCAGGAGCTCGCCACGGAAAATGCCTGGGGTGCGATATGGACGCGCCCGGGCCTGCCGCGCAAGACGCGGAGCCTGCTCAACATCGCGCTGCTGACGGTGATGAACCGCCCGCACGAGCTCAAGCTGCACATCCGCAGCTCGTTCACGAACGGAGTGACCAAGGAGGAAATCAAAGAAGTGCTGCTGCAGGTGGCGGCTTACGCGGGCGTGCCCGCGGGTATCGATGGTTTTCGCCTGGCGCGCGAAGCGTTCGCGGAGATGGAAGCGGCGAAGAAATGAGTGTTGCCGTTCTCGATCGGGGGCGATGCGGAAAGGCGCGCATCGCCCGCGTCGCGGATTTCACGACAGCGCCCGTGCTGCAGCGCTTGCGTGCAGCCGGCAATTTGACGCGATGATGGTCCCTGTGTCGCAGCCGCCGCTGCGACAACGGAACGACACGTTGGAGGTGTGATTTGAGCGAACAACCGGCTACGCCGACATGGCCGCGAGGCATCTACGATGGTTTGAGAGCGAATAGCGTGCGGCAGGTGGCTTACGTGCCCGATGCCGGACATTCCGAGCTGATCAAGTTGTGCCAGGCCACCGAGCAGATGTCGACCATCTCGCTTACGACCGAGGAGGAGGGCATCGCGATGCTCGCCGGCGCATGGCTTGGCGGCGAACGCGGCGTGCTGCTGATGCAATCCTCGGGTGTAGGCAACTGCGTCAATCTGTTCAGCATGGTGCAGGAGTGCCGCTTCCCCCTGCTGATGCTCGTGACGATGCGCGGCCAATGGGGCGAGTTCAACCCGTGGCAGGTCTGGATGGGCAGTTCGACGCGTACGATTCTGGAGCAGTGCGGTGTGTTGTGCTTCGACGTCGACGAACCGCAGCGCGTGGTCGAAACGGTCGCCTCGGCATCCGACCTCGTCTTCAATGCCTACCGCAGCGCCGCCGTTCTGATCGGCCAGCGCGTGCTCGGCAGCAAAAATTTCCTGAAGTGAGGATCGCACATGGCGACTGAAGGTGGAACGAAACGCGAGATTGTGCTGAATCGGCGTGAGGTGGTGGCGCGCGTGTTGCGCGACCGCGGCGATGCGCTCGTGGTCCCGGGCCTGGGCGCGCCAACATGGGATGCCACGGCGGCCGGCGACCATCCGCTCACGTTCGCGATGTGGGGCGCGATGGGAGGCACGGCGATGATCGCGCTTGGACTCGCACTCGCGCAGCGGCAGCGCCGGGTGATCGCGCTGCCCGGCGACGGCGACCTGCTCATGGGCATCGGCAGTCTCGCCACCATCGGCACGCAGGGGCCGCCGAATCTGGTGGTGGCGGTGATCGACAACGAGCGCTATGGCGAAACCGGCATGCAGGAGACGCACACCGCGCGCGGGGTCGACCTGGAAGGGATTGCGCGTGCTTCGGGTTTCCGCAAGACGGCCAGCGTCTACACGATGCAGGAGCTTGAAGCGGCCATGCCGCTTGTCTACGAAGCGCCAGGGCCGGTGTTCATCGGCATCAAGGTGACCACGGACCCGGTACCCAACGTGCTGCCGCCGCGCGATGGCGCGTGGTTGAAGCATCGGTTCCGCCAGGCGTTGCTGGGGGACAAGGCGTTCGAGTAGGCGTGCGCCGGGCGGTTGCGAGGGGCCAGCGCGCGACGCTCATACGCGTGCCGCATCGGTGGCAAGACATACCACGGCAGCGCTCGGCTGCCGTGGTATGTGTCCGCTTCGGGCGCCGACCAGCACGGGTTCCAGCGGTCGGGCGGCGGCTCAGGCTTGCGCGACCACCTCACTTGTCGTCAGCCGCGAAATCTCGGCTGGCGGATACCCCAGCATCTTCAGGATTTCGTGCGAGTGCTCCCCCAGGCGCGGCGCGGGCAGATGCTGCTTGCGCGCGAGTCCCGCGCGCCAAAGCGGGTTGACGAGTTGCGGAATAGTCCCTTCGCTCGGGTGTTCGACCCGGCCCAGCATGTCGCGCGCCGCGACATGGCCGAGGTTCACGGCATCGACCGGGGATGCGACCGGGCAGATCGCGATGCCGGTTCGTTCCGCCTGGCGCATGAGCTCCTCCCACGTCTGCGATGCACAGTATTGCGCCAATGCGTCCCGATACGCCGCTGCGCGCTCGCCGTGATTGCCGAGGCGATCGGCCGGCGTTTCGTCCGCGGATACGAGATCGGGGCGCCCGATGTGCGTGCAGAACTCACGCCAGGCTTTGGTTTCCAGCAGCGTGATCGCCACCTGCCGGCCGTCCTTGGTGCGATAGGTGGCGTAGCGCGGATTGGCGCCGAACGCTTCCATGCGCGGCTCTCCGCTATGGCCAGCGCGCTTGGCGAGCGCCGAGGTGAGCGGCACGAAGCACATGTTGAAGAGCGCCTCGAACATGGCGAGATCCACTTCGCAACCGCTGCCCGTTTGCGCGCGTTGCGCAAGGGCGGCCTGGATCGCGATCACGGCATAGAGCGAGCCGGCGAAGTCGGCCGCCTGGAAGCCGGGCACCGGAGCCTCGCCATCGGGCGAGCAGCCCATGAGCCCGGTGAGCGCTTGAATGGCAAGATCGTGTCCGGCGATGTGCGCGAGCGCCCCGCTCTGACCGAAGCCCGTGATCGAACAGTAGATGAGGCGCGCGTTGATCGCCTGCGCGCGCGTGTAGTCGATACCCAGGCGGGCGGCGACTCCGGGCCGGAACGATTCCACCGCTACGTCGCCCCAGCGCAGAAGCCGCGCGGCCACCTCCTTACCGGGAGCCGTTGCCATGTCGAGCGCGATGCTGCGCTTGTTGCCGTTGGCGGCGTGAAAGTAAACGCTCTCGTGGCGATAGCGCGGGTGGTTGTGTCGGCTCGGGTCACCGAGGCCCGGTTGCTCCACCTTGACGACGTCCGCGCCGAGCTCGCCCAGCATCATGGTGGCGTAAGGGCCGGGCAGCAGGCGGCTGAAGTCAATCACTCTTACGCCGGTGAGGGGCAGCGGTCTATCGGTCCTCGCGTTGGTGTTGGGCATGGCAGCGGGTGGCTCCGGCATGGGTTGTCGGCTTGACGCCGGGTTGGCGCAGATTAGCATGCGCGCATCGAGCGGATCGTCATCGCAGGCTGCTGGGAATGATCTCCAGCCACTTGCGCCCGGGCGTGCGCTCCACCCGCACGAGATCTTCGCCAGGATCGGTGCGGTAGGTAAGAAAGCACATGTCCCGCGCCGGGGACAGCACGCGTGCTGTGAACAGCGCGGCGTTGATGCCTTCGCAGCGCGCCGACCGGGTCATGAGACCGTTCTGGTACTGTTGCTTCAAGTAGCCACCGAGCGCCTGCGTGAAGCGGTAGTCGCGCCGATCGAGCAGCCGCTTCTCGCGCCGATACTTGCTGCGCAGGTCGATCAGGATCGCGTCGCACCGGGTCCGCAGAACGCGCCGCTCGGATACGATCTCGCGCCGCTCGCCGGCGAAGCTCGCAGCGAGGAATTCGCGCCAGTGGTGTACGGTTTCGTAGACCGTCGTTTCGAGCTCGAGCGACCCGTACCACACGCCGTAGCCGAGGCCGTCGGAGAAGCGCGTGCGGTGCCCGTTGAAGTTTATGAACGGGTAGGTGAGCGCGGCGCCATAGTCGAAGGCTCGCGACAGAAGCGGCGCATCGCTGGGGATACGCGTTGCCAGTTCCGCGGCGAGCGCCACCGCGTGGTCGCCGGGATGCGCAGAAAGGTCGTCGAACAAATCCTGCGAGACGCGGATGCCTTTGATGTTGCGCACCAGATCGGTGTGCAGATCGACCGCGTGCGTGATGAGGTCCGGATACACGGCGCGCGACCCTAGTGTCCCGAGTCAGAAGTTCGCCGCACAAAAGATGCCGAAATCGACGCCATACTTTGTCGCGAATCCTCGCCAGGTGTCCAACCTGGCTGCGGTTCGCTTCGCGTCTGGCGTCGATTTCGA
>WYBJ01000120.1 GCA_011525945.1 Burkholderiaceae bacterium
AGACAGTCGCCGTCGCCGTTCTTGTGGGCTTGAGCTTCACAGCCGTATCGTCCTCGCCGTGGGCGGCCGATTCGGCACCGAAGCAAGTGACCGCACAAGACCTGGCCAACACGAAGCCGAGCGCGACGCTCGAGTTCGACGGTAAGCAGATCCGCTTGCTGGTCGGAGGCAGCTCCGGCAAGGGAGTCCTGCACTTCCAGGGTAAGCAGATCCCGTTCACCGCGAAGAGCGTTTCCGCCGGGGGGGTCGGCATGGCGGAAGTGCATGCCGTCGGAAACGTCTACTACCTGAAGAACGCCAGCGATTTCGCCGGCATCTATACCGGCCTCACGATCGGCGCTACCGCGGGCAAAGGCAAAGGGGTGGCCACGTTTCAGAACACCAAGGGTGTCGTGATCAGTGTGAAAGCAAAAAGCGACGGCGCCGCACTGTCGCTCGGTTTGAGCGGCTTCGATGTTTCTCTAGCCAACTAGGTCTCTTCGGGCGCGGGGTCGGATGCCCCCGACCCCGGCGCGCAGCGCCGGAGCGACGCAGCCCCTCGGTTATGCGACCGAATCCCTCTCGATGTCTACCGATGTCTACTTCCTGCACGAGCCTATGGAGCGTCCACGCCGCGTTGGTACTCGCTGTGGCGGGTGTCGCTCAGGCCGCGGAGCAGAAAGACAATGGGGCGGAGCTCGCCAAGCAGCTCGCAAATCCCATCGCCAGTCTGATCAGCGTGCCCTTGAAGCTCAACTGGGACACGGGGATCGGCGGCACGAACGCGCAGCGCTACACCTTGAACGTGCAGCCGGTCATCCCTTTTTCGCTGGGTGAACGGTGGAACCTGATCACGCGCACGATCGTTCCGATCATCCACGCACAGGCCGTCGTTGCCGGCGCGAAGACCGAAGAGGGCTTGGGCGATACGACGCAAAGCTTCTTCTTCTCTCCGAAGCAACCGACCGCCGGGGGCTGGATCTGGGGGGCGGGGCCCGTGTTTCTCTATCCGAGCGCGACCGAGGACGCGCTCGGCGGCGAGAAGTGGGGGATGGGACCGACTGTAGTGGCGCTGAAGCAGCGCAGCGGATGGACCTACGGCGTGCTTGCCAATCACATCTGGTCGGTTGCAGGCGCCGATCGGCGCGCGGACATCAGCGCGACTTTCCTGCAGCCGTTTCTGTCGCATACCACGCCGACGGCTACGACCTATACGCTCAATACCGAGTCGACCTATGACTGGAAAGCGAGCCAATGGACGATTCCCATCAATCTGACGGTGAGTCAGCTCTTCAAGGTCGGCAATCAGCCGATCAGCATCGCGTTCGGCGCGCGCGCGTATGCCGAGCGCCCGCCGGGCGGGCCGGATTGGGGCTTGAGCCTGACGCTCACGTTCCTGTTCCCGAAGTAGGGATGGAGCCAGGTTGGCGCATTGCCGAGGATCGCGGGCGATGACCGATCCGACGACACCGGGCGAGCCGGCGCAGGCGCCGGGAACTGCGCCGCCGTTGCGGGAGGGGCCGCTCATTCGCATGCGGCGCGTGATCACGACCTGGTTCTCCGGCGGCGGCCAGATCGTCTCGCAGCATACCTCCACCGAGCTCGCGCGGATTCGCACCGATCTTGCCGAATCGCGCACGCTCATGGCGGCCGACCGCACGCTCATGGCGTGGTTTCGCACGGCGCTGTCGATGTACAGCTTCGGTTTCACGATCTACAAGTTGCTGCAGAGTTTTCAGGAACACGGCGGTACGCTGCCAGAGGTCCATTCGCCTCGTAACATCGGCCTGTTCCTGATCGGTATGGGCACCTTCGCGATGATCATGGGCACGATCGAGTACCTGGGGACGATTCACGAACTGCGCAAGCTGGGGCCGGTACGCCTTGCGCGGCCGTCGTTCGTCATGGCGCTGTTCATGTGCGCCATGGGCATCGTGCTGTTCTTCGGCGTCGTGACGCGAATTTTCTGAGTCCGTGTCGGCGGCGCGTGCAATGATCACGTCCTTCGCTGCGGCGATCGTGTTCGGACTGCGAGCATAACTTGGCGGTCGATACGCGGATCGCAAGCTGGCTTGTCGCCTACCGTCCCGAGTGGCTGCGCGCGGATCTCCTGGCGGGCGTGTCGGTGGCGGCGGTGGCTTTGCCGATCGCGATTGCCTATTCGCAGCTCGCCGGCGTGCCGCCCGTGTACGGCCTGTACGCGAGTCTCCTGCCGCTGGTGGCTTATGCGTTTCTAGGCTCGTCGCGCCAGCTGATCGTCGCACCCGATGCCGCCACCTGCACCATCGTCGCTGCGATCGTGCAACTCTTGATCAGAGCGTCGCGGCCGCACGACGCGGTGCTTGGTCGGGTTGCGGAAACGAAAAGCTACCATGACAGGGCCACCCATCCTCAGGCGGAGTGCTTTCCCGGCCTGGTGATCTATCGTTTCGATGCGGCGCTGGTGTTCTTCAACGCCGATCATTTCAAAGCGCGCTTGAGAAGCGTGGTGCGCGACAAAGCGCTCGGCGCCGTACGCTGCGTTGTGATCGACGCCGAGACCATACCCTATCTGGACACGACCGGAGCCGCCTGTCTGGAACAGGTCCGCACGGAGCTCGAAGCGACCGGGATTACGCTGGCTGTCGCCGCCGCCAAGAACGATGTGCGTAACATGCTGAGCCGCACTGGAATCGCCGAACGGATCGGTCACGAGCGCATGTTTCACACGCTCGAAGCAGCGGTGCAAGCGCTTTACAATCGAAACACGAACGCCAGCGGGTAGCTCGAATGCAGACGGCTCGGCATGACTTTCACTTGTTGGCGAAACCCGCCGGGGCAGCGTGCAACCTCGGTTGCAAGTACTGCTTTTTCCTTTCCAAGGAGAACCTCTATCCGCGCGAAAGCCCGTTGATGAGCGAGGCGACGCTCGACGCCTATTTGCGGCAGTTGTTCGAGTCGGCGCCGGGACCGCAGATCGAGGTATCGTGGCAGGGTGGCGAGCCGATGCTGCGCGGATTGCCCTTCTTTCAGCGCTCGGTGGAGCTTGCCGAGCGCTACCGCAAGCCGCATCAGCGCGTGCTGCACACGATTCAAACCAACGGCACGCTCATCACCGACGAATGGGCCGCCTTCTTCAAGCGGCACGGCTACCTGGTGGGGTTGAGCATCGACGGTCCGCGCGAGCTGCACGACGCCTATCGCATCGACAAGCAGAACCGCGGCAGCTTCGACGCCGTGATGCGCGGATGGGAGTGCCTGCGAAGTCACGCGGTCGAGGTGAACGTCCTGTGCACCGTGCACGCGGGCAACCAGGACCACCCGCTCGACGTGTACCGCTTCTTCCGCGACACCTTGCAGGTGACGCACATCCAGCTCATTCCCATCGTCGAACGCGCGACCGAGGCGACGCTCGCGCTCGCCAACCAGGGCTGGGGCGGCCTCAAAGGGTCCGACCGCCCGCTCTACAGGCAGGAAGGCAACCTGGTCACCGACCGGACGGTGAACGCCGAGGCGTTCGGCCGCTTTCTCATCGCCATCTTCGACGAGTGGGTGCGGCGCGACGTCGGCAAAGTGTTCGTGATCACTTTCGACGTCGCCCTCGGAAGCTGGCTGGGGCAGCACAACCAGTGCATCGTCGCCCCGACCTGCGGCAACGCGCTGGCCCTCGAGCACAACGGCGACGTGTATTCGTGCGACCACTTCGTCGAGCCGGATCACAAGCTCGGCAATCTGCACGACGCCACCCTCGACTCCCTGGTCGACTCCGAGAAGCAGCGACGCTTCGGCAGGGCCAAGTACGACACCTTGCCTCAGTACTGCAAGCAATGCCCGGTGCTGTTCGCCTGTTACGGCGAATGCCCGCGCAACCGCTTCATCGAAACGCCCAGCGGCGAGCCCGGTCTGAACTATCTGTGCGCGGGTTACAAGGCCTTCTTCACGCACATCGATACACCGATGAAGACGATGGCGCAGCTGCTGCGGCAGGGCCGCTACGCCGACGAAATCATGCGCGAGGCTTGAGTCGAGGCGGCAAGCCTCGGGTTACGGCGCCGATTCTCGGGTTCCGGCGCGCGGCGAACTCTGACTTCAGGGCATCGCCATGCAGTTACCGAAGAGAACGAAGACGTCCTGGCGATCCACCAGCGTGGCCGCGGTCTTGCCTGTCCCGGTATCGAGCGCGATGCTCCATGCGTAGCCCAGTTCGGCGCCTTGGAGCAGAAGCTGCCGGTCGCTTTTCTCGATCGAGGCGATGCTGGTCGTGCGCTTGGGGCCGACGATCATCTTGCGATCGAAGTCGATGCGGAAGAATGCCGGCGCGCCGATGTCGTCGGGGCGCAGCCGCGCAGCACAGTTTTGCCCCGGCGCGCAATCGGCGGCTTCGACGTTGGCGCAAAGCAGCAGCCGCGAACCGTCGAATTCCGCGCCCATCGCGGGAATGCCGGCAGCGGCCAAGGCCAAGGCACACGTGGCAACGTAGCATTTCATGCGTCGAACTTCCTGCATCAGCGCACCGTATATCCGCGTCCTTCCATGCATGCCGCCACCGCCCGGTTGTACGTGTTGACTTGGGCGGCGCGTGCGCTGTCGGCCTGCTGCTGCGCCGCTTGCTGCTGCTGCGCCTGATTGCGCCGGGCGCGCACGCCGCCGATCATCGCGCCCAGGATCGCGCCCTCGCCGCCGTGATCGCCGAACACCTCCCCGAGGATCGCGCCGCGCGCGGCGCCCACGACACGCTCGCCTCCGCCTACGGCAGGGCCGCTCGGAGCCTGCGGCTGCGGCGCTGCGGCGAGCGCAGCCGGGTTGATGCCGGTCGTCTGCTGGGCCCATCCCTGGCACTGCCCGAGATCGCGATTCTGTTGCTGCGGGCTCTGGCCTTTCGCCGGGTAGTAGATGGGTTGCTGGGCGATGCATGCGATCGGCGCGAACCACAGCGCGGCGAGCAGCATGCGCGGTACAGGGGACTTCGGCGCGGCGCGCATCACCGACAATTCCGATCCAGATTGTGTGCTGGCAATCAAACCCTTTGCCTCCCGCTCCGGGCCGGTTGTGGGGACGACCCCGGAACCGGCGCGACGAATCGAGCATAGCGGTTGGTTTCGCAACAGCGCCATTGGACCTTGGTCTCATCGCACGATCGTGATAAGTTGCTGAGACCAATCAAACGCTAGGGGGTGGCGACAAGCTCGGGCGCCTCGACGCACGGCTCAGGGACGAATGGACGGCATCCTGCTCCCGACGGTCTATCTCACGGCCGGCTTGTGCCTTTGCGCGGGTCTGCACCACGCGATGGTGGCGACCCAGCGCCCCGTGGACCACACGAATTTCTGGTTCGCCTTGCTGTCCTTCGGTGTGACCGCCTATCTGCTCGCCCGAGGCGTCACCTACCAGGTGCAGACCCCGCAGCAACTGGTCGAGTGGCGGCGCATCGAGGCCGCGATTGCCTGTGTCGGGTTCTTCGCCGTCTTGCCTTGGTTCGTGGCGAGCTACACCCGCGTTGGGCACCGGTGGTTCCTGCTGGCGATGACGCTCTGGATGGTCTGGATCGGACTGGGCGCCAATCTGCTGCTGCCTTACGGGGTGAGCTTCGTCGAGCTTCCGTCCTTGCGCTGGGTCGAGTTGCCGTGGGGCGAGCAGGCGCTCGATGTGCGCGTCCATGGGCGAGGCGGGTGGCACAATGCGGGTTGGATAGGCATCCTGCTTATCCTCGCGTACGCGATCTACGCCTGCGTACACCAGTACCGGCGTGGAGCGCGCCGCCGCGCGACCCTGCTTGCCCTCGGACTCGGTTACCTGATCTGTTTGCTGCTGTTCAATCAGGTGGTGAACCGGGGGTGGGTGAACTTCATCCAGACCGGCGAGTTCGGCCTGGTCGGCCTGATCGCGATCATGAGCTATGCTCTGGCGCGAGAGGTACGAGAAACCGACGCGCGGGCTCGCGTCCTCCTCGACGGCGTGCCCTGCATCGTGTCGGTCAAGGACCGGCAAGGGCGCTATCTGTTCGTCAACCGCAGCCATGAGCAACGGTACGGTCTGACGGGAATCCGTACTCGGTAGGACCGACCGGGAGCTTTTCCCAGCCTCGCAGGCGCAGACCTTGAGCGTGCACGATTCCGATGTGCTGGCGCATGCACGCACGTATCAGTACGAGGAAGAGGCCGAAATCGACGCCAGGACGCACGCCTATACATCGTTCAAGTTTCCTCTGCGCGATCTGGACGGATCGGTATACGGCACGTGCGCGGTGTCGATGGATCTGACCGAATTGCGTGACGCGCAGCGCGAGGCGCACGCCTTGCGCCAGCACATCTGGCATGCGGACCGGGTGACTCGAACGGGCCAGATCTCCGCCTCGCTTGCGCATGAGCTGAATCAACCGCTGGCGGCGATCTTGAGCAATGCGCAAGCCGGGCTGCGCTTCCTCGCGCGCAATGAGGCGGATATATCGGAGGTCCGGGAGATCCTGAGCGACATCGTCCGAGACAACAGGCGGGCGAGCACGGTGATCGCAAGCTTGCGCGCGCTGGTTACACGGCAAGAGACCGAACGCGTCGAACTGGACATCGCGCAAACCGTGCACGAGCTGATCGCATTGGTTCGTAGCGAGCTGGCGGAGCGCCACATTCAGCTGAGCACCGTCCTCGAGCCGAATTGCACAGCGCGCGGCGACAAGAGTCAGATTCAACAAGTGATGCTGAATCTGGTGATGAACGCAATCGACGCGATGGCGGATCAACCCGAAGCAAACAAGCACCTGACGGTGTCGTCCAAGCGGACCGAGGAAGGAAGCATTCTCGTCAGCGTGCGCGATAACGGCTGCGGCGTTGCGAAAGAGAATCTGCCGCGGATGTTCGATTCGTTCTGGACCACCAAGCAGCATGGAATGGGAATAGGCCTGCTGGTATGTCGCTCCATCGTCGAATCGCATCAGGGCGCAATCTGGATCGAGCCGAATGCGCAGACGGGGGTCACGGCGTATTTCACTTTGCCGCATGGCGGCCCGGCACAGCCAACCACGGAGACGGCGCATTGACGGCCGCAGACAGCCGTTAGACCAAAGACCAATAGCGCACTAAGGCACACGCCGGCACCATAGCTGAACAAACGATCGGCCCGCGCGCCGTTGCCAGGAGAGAGTCGAAATGCGCTACGTCTGCGCGATTTCCGCAGTCGCATTCCTCGTTGCGGCCGGGCCTGTGGCGGCGCAATCCACCTCCGGGTTTCTCGGCGACAGCTACGCCAAGCTTGCCGACGCGCAGTCCCCCTCGGGCCGTACCGTCAAACGCTGGCTCGATCCCGCGGTGGCATCCGGAAAGTTCGAGTTCCTGCTGGTCGACAAGACCGTTTTCTATCCCGAACCGCGGAGCACCGAGCAGCTCAGCGCCGCCACGCTCGCGCAGATTCGGGCCTATCTCGACGATGCACTGCGTCGAGAACTGACCGGATTGGTCAAGCTCGCGTCCGAGCCGGGGCCGCGGACGCTGCGACTGCGGCCCGCGATCACCGCCGCTGCGGCCAAGGATCTGGGGCTCAAGCCCTATCAGTATCTGCCGATTGCTTTCGTCCTGACGGCGGGCAAGACCAGCCACGGTGCGACCCTCGCGGTCGAGTACGAGCTGCAGGATACCGAGACCAATCAAGTGGTCGGCGCGGGCATGCGCCAGGGTACGGGACTCGAGCTGAAAAGCGCGCAGGAGAAACTCACCGTCGCGCATTTCAAGCCGATCATCGACGAGTGGGCGAAGGACCTGCGCGCTTTCGTGGAAGCCGCCAGAGGCAAGAACTAGCAAGGGAGTATCGAGCGTGTATCGAGCAAGAGGCGAGGTAGCGCAAACCTTCATGCGCGCGGTTTCGGGCCATGCACTGGGCGCCATCCTTTGGTCGGCAACACAGCTTGCGTGCGCCGCCCAGCCGGGTGCATGGACGTTCGAATTGACCCCCTATATCTGGGGTTCGGCGATGAAGGGCGACGTGCAGGGCGGGCCGCTGCCGAAGACGCATGTCGACATGAGCTTCTCCGACATCCTGGACGTCCTCGACTTCGCCGCCATGGGCACGTTCGAGGGGCGCAAGGACCGCTGGGGATTTCTGATCGACGGGATCTACGTCAAGGTCTCGGACGATGCGACCGCGAAGCGCACAGGCCCCGGTCCCATTGGCGCAACCCTCACGGCCGATGCGGAAGCCAAGCTGAAACAGACGATACTGTCGGCTGCGGCGACGTACCGGCTGGTCGACGGACGCAGCCCGGTCGATCTGCTGGGCGGCTTGCGCTACAGCAAGATCGATGTGGACGCGCGCATCGATGCGAGTCTCTTTGCGTTGGCGGGTACAGCGCGCAGGTCCGGCGACAAGGACTGGGTCGATCCTTATGTCGGCTTGCGCTTCCAGCACGCCATGTCGGATCGGTGGGCGCTGGTGGGCTACGGGGACGTCGGCGGCTTCGGCGTCGGTTCCGACCTCACCTGGCAGGCGAGCCTGGGCGTGAACTATGCGTTCACGAAGGACGTGAGCGCGAAGCTCGGATACCGCTACCTGTCGTTCGATTACGACAAGGACAATTTCGTCTACGACATGAAGCTGCAGGGGATCTACCTCGGCGTCGGCATACGATTCTGAGCGGCATCGCCGCGCAAGCTCTGAGCGCGCGTCGTCGAGCAGGCAATATCGCATGCCCTGTTGCCTGACGTAAAAACTCGAGCAAACGCCGATTCATCGCTTGGCGGAAGAACTGGACTGAACGGTGGCGGTCGTGCGCCATCGCCCAAAACGAGCGATCGCTCGAGTCCCTCAGGCCTTCGGGGTGGCTCTACGCTCCATCACCAGATAGATGGTCGTCACGATGCCGCCGATGAGGACGTAGAGCAGGATCGCCGGCAAGAAAAGCTGTGCCTCCGGCCGTACACCCTCGGCGGCCGTCACCGCGCCCGCGACGGCGGCCGCGATCCCCGGATGTCTCACGGCGATGGATAGCGCCAGGACCGTTCGGCTCTCGGAACGTCCGCCAGACAGGAAGTGGCCGACGGCCAGCCCGACGATCAAGAAGGCGACAAAGGCCACGACGGTTCCGTCGCCCACAAGCGACCACATCGCGGGCGCCATCTTGAAGAGAATAGGCACCACCGCCACGACCAGCAGCACGAGACCCAGTTTGTCGATGGGGCCCGCCAGCCGCATCGCCACACCGGGCTTCAGGCGGCGCACAAGCATGCCGGCAACCAAGGGCAGGACGATCGAGAGCGTGACGATGAGGAGGATGCGAGGCAGAGGCACGGTGACCTCGAGGCCGAACAAGGCGGCGATCAGGATCAGACCGAGCGGCGTGACGACGATCGAGAGGAGGGCGGCCGTCACGAGGAATCCCAGGGCCTGAGTGGCCTCGGTGCCCGCCTTGATCTCCCGCCTCGGCATCATCGGCGGCACAGGCGAAAGCGCCAGCGCGATCAGCGCCACCTTGATCGCCGGCCTGAGGTCGAGCGCGACCGCCATGGCGGCGGCGACCAGCGGCATGATGACAAACATCCCTAGCGCGGCGCGCGCGAGCGCGCCGGGATTGCGCAGCGCCCACGCCCTCTCCGTCGCCCCGGCGCTCAGGCCGAGGGCGAAAATGATGGCCACGACACTGAGGACAGCGATCAGGATCAACGCCTGGCTCATCGGGACTCCTTGTCCTAGCGGCCGGGGTTGCGATCCCGGCCAGTCATCACGGCTTACCCGTGTCTTTGGCTGTCTCCAGGTCCTTCTGGAGGAAGTAGTTCAGGAATGTCCGGATCACCGCAATGGCCGCGAGCTTGCCGATCTCCGTCCAGGACGGCGCGATCACGCTGAGCACGATGTCGGAGGCCAGCTGGAACTCCAGGCCGAGAACCAGCCACATGCCGAAGCGTCTCCAGACTGCCTTCCTTTGCTCGAGCATGCCGGAACGCCGCAGAAGCGCCGGGAGCAGCCCGATGACCGCCTCCAGGCTGCCGTAGGCGATGACGAGGACCGCGACCGCCTGGATCGCGAGCGCCAGGTTCGCGGCGACAATCCGCAGAAACTCCTCCATCGCTCAGGGCTTCCTGACGATGCAGCGAAATCCCGGATTGCAGTCCGCTGCCCCTTCCCGGATGTTGCCCGCCATCTCGTACACTCGGAATCCGCAAACCTGAACGAGCCGAGGGTAAAGCGCATGGCCGCTGTCGAGAATTGGACCTTGGGCGTACCGCACCCGCGCGCAGGACGCTGCGTACAGACCTGCGATGGCGGCGAGCGTGGCGTCGTCCAGCGCCCGTGCAGGCCGACGTCCGAAATGCACTTGGCGACTACGCGCCAGATCACGTCATTGCTGAAACATTGGTTGGTTATGTGTCGGGCTGGCCCGGTGAAATATTCGGGCTGGCTGCAGCACTTGAACGAAGCAGCGGACGAGTTTGCCGAAGCATGATTGCGAAGCCCGCCGCTCGTTCGTAAAATCCTTCTTGTGCTTCAATCTGTGCGTTGCATGCCGAGCGGACGGTGTCCTCTCGGCGAGCACTCGGCAAGAACAACATGGCGACAGGTCGCATCTTTCTGGTCGACGACGATGAACCCGTACGCAAGGGCATCGAGCGCGTGCTGCGATCCGCCGGCTACGACGTGCAGGCTTTTTCGAGCGCGGAACACTTTCTTGCCGCGCGCCCGCGGGAACCCGCGCCAGGATGCCTCATTCTCGATCTCTGGATGCCGGGCAGGACGGGGCTCGAATTGCAAGAGCAGCTCGACAGCCTCGACACCGGTCTCGCGATCGTCTTCATCACCGGCGGCGCCGACATTCCCACGACCGTGCGGGCGCTCAAGAAGGGCGCCGTCGATTTCCTAGCCAAGCCGGTCGACGCAAGCGCTCTGCTGGAGGCGGTCGAGCGGGCGCTTGCCAGGAGCATCCACGACAGCCGCGTGCGGACCGAATTGGATTCGATCCATCGCCGGGCGCAGACGTTGACTGCCCGCGAGCAGGAAGTCTTCGGCCTGGTGGTTACCGGCATGTTGAACAAGCAGATCGCCCATGCGATCGGTACGACCGAGAAGACCGTCAAGGTGCATCGCAGCCGCGTGATGGAGAAGATGCGGGTGCGCTCGCTCGCTGAACTGGTCCATTTGGCTTACCGCCTGGGTCTCACCGGGAGAAGCCGGGCGAGCTCGTAGTCCGAAGCGCGCGCCGAGCATTCGGGACGGTCTGCTGCCGGCGCCGCGCCGGCTGTGTGCAGCGCTCATTCGCCAACCGGGTCGGGCATCCACTCCTGTCGTTCGGTGTCGTAGAGCAGGAACTCGCCGCTGAATACGCGTAAGCGAGACCCGCTGCCGCGACGAGGCATCAATCGTCAGCGAAACGCTCCGGGAGGCGCATTGGACAAGCGCATCAGCGCGTCGACTGCAACCACGCCTTCGCTGCCCACGATCAGCGGATTGATCTCGGCCTCCAGCACCGATCGGTCGCACGCGAGCAGCGACAGGCGATGGACGGCGTGCGCCAATGCAACGAGACCGCCCGCTGCGCGGTCGCGATAGCCGCGCAGAGGGGCGAGCGCGGGCACGTCGCCGATCATGTCGGCGGCGACCGCAAGGCTGACGGGCGCCAGGCGCATCGCCGGGTCGCCGCAGAATTCGGCCGCGACTCCGCCTGCGCCCACCAGCACGACAGGACCGACCTGCGGATCGCGGCGAAAACCGACGATCGCCTCGCCCAGGCCGCGCTGCATCGATTGCACCAGCACGCCATCGATCCTCGCCTGCGGGAGAAGCGAACGCGTCCGCGCCAGAATCGCATCGACCGCGCGAGCCAATGCAGCCGCATCCGCGATACCGAGCACCACGCCGCCGACCTCGGTCTTGTGCGCGACGTCCTGGGACAGAAGCTTTGCCGCGACCGGGTAGGGCAGATCGACCGGCTCGGCCCCGCTTCGCACCACGCACGCGGGCGCGAATGGAATGCCGATGGCCGCGAGCACTTTCGACGCCTCGTGCTCGTTCAGCCATCCGCCGCCGGCTGCCCCCAGCGCGGCGCGCAGATCGCGCGCGATATCATCAAGCACCGGCGGGCGCGGCTGCGGCGCGCGCCAGTCGAAGTAGGCCCGGATCGCGGCTGCGCATGCTTCGGGCGTACGGAACGCCGCGACGCCGCCCTCCTGCAGCAGCAGCAACGCACGCTCGGCGCGCGGGCCGGCGAAAACGGCAAGCGGTTTCGACCCTCGTCTTGCCGCCAGGATGCGCTCGCGTACCGAACCCGGCATGTAGGTCGCGTTCGATCCCAGCACGGCGAGCACCAGCTCGCAATGATCGGACGCGAGCAACTCGTCCACGACGGCGGCATAGGCGCCGCCGTCGGCCCGGCCCATCGGCAGATCGATCACCGCCGCCTCGCCGATGCGAATACGCCGGGCGGCGAGGTTGCCGATCACGCGCGCGGGCGGCGGGACGATCTCGATGCCGGCAAGCCCGAGCCGATCGACCACCATCGCGGCTGCGCCGCCGCTCACGGTCAATGCGCCCACGCGCCGGCCCGCCGGCGGGCGGCAGCCGAGCACCAGCTGTGCGGTTTCGAACAACGCCTCGAAAACGTCCACCCGCAAGATGCCGTGGGCGCGGAAGTAGGCGTCCGCGACGCGCGCGTCGCTCGCCAGGGTTCCGGTGTGCGTGGCGACGGCTTCGCGCCCGGCTGATGAGCGGCCCAGCATGAACGCGATGATCGGCTTGCCTGCCCGGAACGCTCGGTGGGCCGCTGTCGCCAGAACGTCCGCGTCGCGCAATGCCTCCAGGAACAGCAGGATGGCGTGCGTATCGGCGTCGTCGACCAGCAGCTGCGTCAGCTCGCCGACCGCGAGGTCGCACTCGTTGCCGACCGAAATCAGCTTGGAGAATCCGAGGCCGCGCTCCTGCGCCCGGGTGACGATCGCACCGAGCATGGAGCCGCTTTGCGAAATCACGCTCAAGCCTCCGGGCCGCAGCGGCTCGTGCTCGAAAACGGCGTTGGCGGAGAGCGCGAAGCGGCCGCGAACGTCGATCAGGCCGAGGCAGTTCGGCCCGAGCAGGCGCATGCCCGCGGCGCGGGCGGTGGCGACGATGGCGTCCTGGCGCCGCTTGCCGCGCACGCCGGTCTCGCTGAAGCCGGCGCTTAGGATGGTCACAACCTTCACCCCGGCGGCGGCGCATTGCTCGATCGCGTGCGGCACGGCCAGCGACGGCAGCATAACGAGCGCATGGTCGAGCGGCGCGGGTACGACGTCGATCGAGCGGTAGGCGCGCTCGCGGGCGACGCGCTCGCAACTCGGGTGGATCGGGACGATCGTGCCCCCGTAGCCGTGGCGGCGCAGCACCCGGTGCGGGCGCGAGGTGAGCCGGGACGGCTCCTCGGACGCACCGATGAGCGCGATCGCGGCGGGGCGAAAAATTGCGTTTGCCAGCGTTGCGCGGCGTGCAGCGTCCTCAGTTGAGCCCGATGCCGACATCGCGCACCACCTTGCCCCATTTGGCCGACTCGGCGCGCAGGTACTCGGCCAGCTCCTGCGGCGTGCTGCCGGTACCGGTCACGCCGTCGCCTTTCAGCCGCTCCAGCACCGCGGGATCGCGAACGACGCGAACGAGCTCGGTATTCAGGCGCGCAACGATCGGCTGCGGCGTTCCGGCCGGGGCCATCATGCAGTTCCAGGAGCTGGCGTCGAAGTTCGCAACGCCGCTCTCGACGAAGGTCGGCACGTGCGGCAACGCTTCGACTCGGTGCGGACCTGTCAACGCGATGCCGCGCAGCTTGTCGTTGCGGATGAGCGGCACTGACGCGAGCAGGGTGCCGAACATGACCTGGACCTGGCCGGCGACGAGGTCGGTCAGTGCGGGCGCTGCGCTCTTGTACGGTACGTGCACCATGCTGATCCCGGTGACCGACTTGAACAACTCGCCGGCGAGATGACCCGACCCGCCGATCCCCGAGGAGGCGTAGTCGAGTGCGCCGGGCTTGGCTTTCGCCAGTGCAACGAACTCTTTCACCGAGCGTACGGGCAGTACCGGATGTACCATCAACATGACCGGCTGCTGGGTGAGTGTCGTGATCGGGGCGAAATCCCTGAACGGGTCGTACGAGAGCTTGCTATGCGTATGCGGGGCCATCGCGAGCGAGGTGATACCGCCGAGATAGAGCGTGTAGCCGTCCGGCGCCGAGCGCGCAGCGGCTTGTGCGCCGATGGTACCGCCCCCGCCGGCACGGTTGTCGACAATGAACTGCTGCCCCAGGGATTCAGTCAGGCGTTGCGCGAGTAGCCGCGCGAGAATATCGGTGGGCCCGCCGGCGCTGAACGGAACGATGATGCGAACGGCGCGGCTAGGATATTGCTGTGCCAGCACCGCGGCGGGGAGCGCAAACGCCGCGAGCGTAAGGGCGGCCGTGCACTGCAGCCGTGCCACATTGGACATCGAACGTTCCTTTCGTCGGTCGCCCGCCAGCGTAACTGGGAGCCTTGCTCGATCGGCGGTCGTTTCGACCGGCGTCGGATTTGAGTATTCCTGGATGAAGCGTATTGGGTACACTCGGGGGGTGTCAATGCGTCGCAACACCGACCGGCAGCCCGGGGCGTATCGCGATCGCTCGGGCGCCATACGCGCGCGGCGCTGCGGCGTGTCCGCGGGTCGCGCCGGCTGGCGGGATCGTTTCCGGAGGAAGTGCTTGGCGGTGCAGGCGCTATGAACGCAGTCCCGACAGTTCAGATCGACGATGAACGCGTGCGCGTCACGCACTGGCGCTTTGCACCGGGCGCCGAGACCGGCCATCACGTTCATGCGCATGATTATGTGGTCGTACCCATGACCACCGGTACGTTGCGACTCGAAGAACCCAGCGGTACGCGCGAGGTGCGGCTTGAGGCAGGAGCATCCTACGCCCGCCGAGCCGGGGTCGCGCACAACGTGGTGAACGCGAGCGGTGGCGAGTTCTCGTTCGTCGAGATCGAGCTGAAGTAGTCCGTAAGCCCGCGCCGCAAGCGTGCATTCGGCACTATGTTCCGAAGAACTCCTTCACTTTGTCCATCCACGAGCGAGCACGCGGGTTGTGCTCACCGTCGTGTGAGGCGCTGATCTCTTCCAGCTCCTGCAGCAGCTCCTTCTGCCGCGGCGTCAGGCTCACCGGGGTTTCCACCACGACATGGCACATGAGGTCCCCGTGCTGCGCCGAGCGCACGCCCTTGATGCCTTTGCCGCGCAGGCGAAAGATCTTGCCCGTCTGCGTCTCCGCCGGGATGCGGATCTTGGCCGACCCGTCCAGGGTCGGAATCTCGATCTCGCCGCCCAGCGCCGCGGTGGTGATGCTGATCGGCATCTCGCAGTGTAGGTCGTTGTGGTCACGCGTGAAGACGGCGTGCTGCTCGATATGGATCACCACGTACATGTCGCCCGACGGGCCGCCATTGGTGCCCGCCTCGCCCTCGCCCGAGAGTCGGATGCGGTCGCCCTCGTCGACCCCGGCCGGGATCTTGACCGAAAGGGTCTTGTGCTTCTTTACCCGGCCGGCGCCGTGGCAGGTGGCGCACGGCGTGGGCACGACCCGTCCGCTGCCGTGGCACTTCGGGCAGGTCTGCTGGATCGAGAAGAAGCCTTGCTGCATGCGCACCTGGCCCGCGCCGCCGCAGGTCGGGCAACTCACGGGCTGCGTGCCGGGCTTGGCGCCGGTGCCGTGACAGGTCTCGCATTGATCGAGCGCCGGAATGCGGATCTTGGTTTCGGTGCCGCGCGCGGCCTCCTCCAGACTGATGGCAAGGTTGTAGCGCAGGTCCGCGCCCCGGTAGACGTTGGAGCGGCGCCCACCGCCGAAGATATCGCCGAAGATGTCGCCGAACGCGTCCGCGAAATTACTGAAACCACCCGCACCCGCGCCGACGCTCGGATCGACACCGGCATGGCCATACTGATCGTAGGCCGAGCGCTTGTGGCTGTCGCTCAGGATCTCGTAGGCCTCTTTGGCCTCCTTGAAGTGCTCCTCGGCTTTCGGGTTGTCCGGATTGCGGTCGGGATGAAACTTCATGGCCAGGCGACGATAGGCTTTCTTCAGGTCGTCGTCCGAGGCATCGCGGTTGACGCCGAGTACTTCGTAGTAATCCCGTTTGGCCATCGAGTGAGTGAAAAGTGAAGAGTGAAGAGTGAAAAGTGAAGTCAACGTCGCTTGCGAAGCGATGCTGCCATCGCGACTACGAGGGCCGTGACCGAGTCGATCTTTGCTTGGAGCGAATTTTCAGGGTGAATGAACCCCAGGCGTACCGAGATCGCCAACAGCGTATCCAATTCCGAGAGAGAGCCACTGGAAATACTCAAGAATCTTAATAGTTCTGCCGTCCCTGTTCGAGCACTTCCTTCGGCGATGTTTGCCGGCACCGACACAGCCACCCTGCGCATCTGCGAAACAAGCCCGAATCGCTCCTCGGGTGGAAAGCGCGCGGTGAGCTGGTAGATCTCTTCTACTAACTCAACCGCCTGCTGCCATGCGAGAAGTGAACGATGATCACGCTTCACGCTTCAAGTCGTCATCGTTCACTCTTCACCTTTCACTTTTCACTCAGTCACTTCTTGTCTTTCACTTCTTCAAACTCGGCGTCGACGACGTTGTCATCGGCCTTGGGTTCGCTGCCACCCGGCGCCTGTTGCGTCCCGCCTGGCTGAGCCTGCGCCTGGCTCTCCTTGTACATCTGCTCGGCGAGTTTGTGCGCCGTTTGCGCGAGCGCCTGGGTCTTCGCCTCGATTGCAGCCTTGTCGTCGGACTTGAGCGCCTCTTCGGCCTCTTTCAGCGCCTGCTCGATGCGCCCCTTCTCGTCCGCCGGGACCTTGGCGCCGTACTCGGCGAGCGACTTCTTCACCGAGTGGATCATGTTGTCGCACTGGTTGCGGGCGTCGATCAGCTCGCGCGCCTTGCGGTCATCCTCGGCGTGCGCTTCGGCGTCCTTGACCATGCGCTTGATCTCGTCTTCGGACAGGCCCGAGCTCGCCTGGATCTTGATCTTGTTCTCCTTGCCGGTGGCCTTGTCCTTGGCGGAGACATGCAGGATGCCGTTGGCGTCGATGTCGAACGTCACCTCGATCTGCGGCATGCCGCGCGGCGCGGGCGGAATGTCGGTCAGGTTGAACTGGCCGAGGCTCTTGTTGTGGCCCGCCATCTCGCGCTCGCCCTGCAGCACGTGGATCGTCACCGCCGTCTGGTTGTCATCGGCGGTGGAGAATACCTGGTTCGCCTTGGTCGGAATGGTGGTGTTCTTCTGGATGAGTTTGGTCATGACTCCGCCGAGGGTCTCGATTCCGAGCGAAAGCGGCGTCACGTCAAGCAGCAGCACGTCCTTCACGTCGCCCTGCAGCACGCCTGCCTGGACGGCAGCGCCCACGGCCACGGCCTCGTCCGGATTGACGTCCTTGCGTGCATCCTTGCCGAAGAAATCCTTCACCTTGTCCTGCACCTTCGGCATGCGGGTCTGGCCGCCTACGAGGATCACATCCTCGATGTCGCTGAGCTTGATGCCGGCGTCCTTGATCGCGACTCGGCACGGTTCGATGGTGCGATCGATCAGCTCCTCGACCAGGCTCTCGAGCTTCGCGCGCGTGATCTTCACCGCGAGGTGCTTCGGGCCGCTCGCGTCGGCGGTGATGTAGGGCAGATTGACTTCGGTCTGTTGCGAAGAAGAGAGCTCGATCTTCGCCTTTTCGGCTGCATCCTTCAGCCGCTGCAACGCCAGGATGTCCTTGCGCAGGTCGAGCGCGCTTTCCTTCTTGAACTCGTCGCACAGGTAATCGATCAGACGCTGATCGAAGTCCTCTCCACCGAGGAAGGTGTCGCCGTTGGTCGACAGCACCTCGAACTGGTGCTCGCCCTCGACTTCGGCGATCTCGATGATCGAGATGTCGAACGTGCCTCCGCCCAGGTCGTAGACGGCAATCTTGCGATCGCCCTTTTTCTTGTCCAGCCCGAACGCGAGTGCTGCCGCGGTCGGCTCGTTGATGATGCGCTTGACGTCGAGGCCTGCGATACGCCCGGCATCCTTGGTCGCCTGGCGCTGCGAGTCGTTGAAGTAGGCCGGAACCGTGATGACCGCCTCTGTGACCGGCTCGCCGAGGTAGTCCTCCGCAGTCTTCTTCATCTTCATGAGAACCTGGGCGGACACTTCCGGCGGGGCCATCTTCTTGCCGCGCGCTTCCACCCAGGCATCGCCGTTGGACGCTTCTGTGATCGCGAACGGCGACTGTTTGATCGCTTTCTGCACCTCGGCGTCCTTGAAGCGGCGGCCGATCAAGCGCTTGACGGCAAAGAGCGTGTTCTTGGGGTTGGCGACGGCCTGGCGCTTGGCGGATGCACCCACCAGGACTTCGCCGTCTTCGGCGTAAGCCACGATCGAAGGCGTGGTGCGCGCACCTTCCGAATTCTCGATCACCTTGGGCTGGCCGTTCTCCATGATGGCGACGCACGAATTCGTGGTCCCAAGGTCGATGCCTATCGTCTTTGCCATGATTGTTTCCTAACTGTCGTGTCAGCGGATGATTTCACCGCCGGCGGCAAGGCGCTCATTCTCACCTTCCATTGCCGGCGCAAGCTGTGGATGAATTTGGGGTTTCCGGGGCAATTTCAAGCTCACGTCCCGCGTCCGGGGTCGCGTGCGGGAACCGCTAAGTCTGCTTCGGCGCGGCGACCATGACCAGCGCCGGCCGGATCACGCGATCGTGCAGGGCGTAACCCTTTTGCAGCACCTGCACCACGGTATTGGGCTCGGCATCGGCCTGCACCATCGTCATTGCCTCATGCTGGTGCGGATCGAACCTTTCGCCCACAGGATTGATCTCGCGCAACGTGAACTTGTCGAACACCGCGGCCAATTGCCTGAGTGTGATCTCGACCCCACTGCGCAGGCTTTCGAGCGTGTTGTTCTCGGCGACCAGTGCGGCTTCCAGGCTGTCCTTCACCGGCAGAAGCGCATTGGCAAAGCTCTCGATGCCGAACTTGTGTGCATTCGCGACATCGATTTGCGCGCGTTTGCGGACGTTGTCGGACTCGGCCTTGGCGCGCAGCCACGCGTCGTAGTGTTCCTGCGCCTGCAACTCGACCTTGCGCAGCAATTCTTCCAATCCCGGCATGCTGTCGGCGCGCTCCGCGGTTTCCGCCGCGGCGTCTGCCGGGGCTTTTTCATCATCTTGATTTGTAGAGTATTCCTGCATCGCTATCTCCTGACCTTCTGCGCCCACATGGGGCCGCGCGAGGCGATTTCAAGCAGGCGGGAAGGCCGGACGGCTGGAGCCGATCATTCCTTGGCGCCCAGGGCGAGCGCGCGATTGCGGCCGGCTTCGAGGGCCGCCGGGTCCGCCGGGGTGAGCCAGCCGTGCAGGTTGGCGGTTGCGATATCGCTCAGCGCCTTGATCCAATCGTCGCGCTCGTTCAGGCACGGGATGTAGTGAAACGCCTGCCCGCCGGCGCGCAGGAAAACGGACTTGCCCTCCAGGGCGATCTCCTCCAGCGTCTCCAGGCAGTCGGAGACGAAGCCGGGGCAGACCACGTCGACCCGCGCGGTGCGGGCGCGTCCCAATTCGACCAGCACATCGGCCGTGTACGGTTGCAACCAGCGGGTACGGCCAAAGCGGGACTGGAACGTCACCCGGTAACGCTCCGCCGGCAGCGCCAAGGCTTCTGCCACGAGCCGTGCGGTCGCCTGGCATTCGCAGTGATAGGGATCGCCTCGGTCGAGCGTGAAGCGCGGCACGCCGTGAAAGCTCATCAGCAGCACGTCGGGTCGGCCGGTCTGCATCCAATAGTCGCGTACGCTCTGAGCCAAGGCGCCGACATAACCGGGATGGTCGTGGAAGTGCTTCACCAGGCGGAGCGCCGGGACGTTGCGCACGCGGGCAAGCGTCTGACAGGTCGCGTCGAATACCGATCCGGTCGTACTCGCGGCGTACTGCGGATAGAGCGGCAGAACCAGGATACGATCGCAGCCGCGTGCGCGTAGGCCATCGAGCCCGTGCGCGATCGAGGGGGAGCCGTAGCGCATCGCCCACTCGATCTCGAGCGACGCTCGGTGGCGCTCGCCCAGATAACCGCGCAACATCACCGCCTGGCGGGCGGTGTGGGTCAGAAGCGGCGAGCCCGTATCGGTCCAGATTGCGGCATAGCGGCGAGCAGATTTGCGCGGGCGCGTCGTCAGGACGCTCGCGTGCAACAGGGGCAGCCACAGCGCGCGCGGCACCTCCACCACGCGCGGATCGGTCAGGAATTCGCGTAGGTAGCGGCGCAGTGCTTGCGCGGTGGGCGCGTCCGGACTCCCTAGGTTGACCAACAGGATTCCGGGCTTGGTCGCCGCGCCATGCAGAAACGGCGGCTCGCGCCGATAGCCTGCCATCCGCCCGGCCCGTTCAATCCTCGGCGCGCACGCGGCTCGCCAATGCGCTCGATAGCAGCTTCGCGGTGATATCGACGATCGGAATGACGCGCTCGTACGCCATGCGCGTCGGTCCGATCACGCCTACCGTCCCGACCACTTGGCCACCGACTTCGTAAGGCGCGGTCACCACGCTGCATTCGTCCAACGGTACCAGACCCGACTCGTTGCCGATAAAAAGCTGCACCCCGCTGGCGCGACTGGACAAGTCCAGCAGCTTCAGCAGCTCGGTCTTTTGTTCGAACAGACCGAACAACTGGCGCAAGCGGGCGAGATTGGACGACAGCTCCCCCACCGCCAGCAAGTGCCCCTCGCCCGAGATCACCATGCTGTCGGCCGGATCGACCACGGCCTGGCTGCCTGCTTCCAGGGCAGCTGTCATCAGCCGGGACATGTCGGCATGCAGTTCCTGCAACTCGGCGCGGATGCGAACCCGGATCTGGTCGAACTGCAAGCCGGCATAGTGCTGATTGATGAAGTTGGTTGCTTCGGTGAGCTCGCTCGGCGAATAGACGCGGTCGGCGAGTATGATGCGGTTCTGAACGTCGCCCTCGGGCGTGACGATGATGAGCAGCACGCGCTTGTCGGCAAGCGGCAGAAATTCGATGTGCCGAAACGCGAGGCTGCGCCGCTTCGGCGCCAGCACCACGCCCGCGAAGTGGGTCAGATCCGACAGCAGCTGGGACGCCGAGCTCATCATGCGCTCGATACTCTCGGACTGGATCTGGCCTTCGAGCTGGCTGATTTCCACGTCGGCGAGGGGACGCACCTCGAGCAGGGTGTCGACGAAAAAGCGGTAACCGCGCGGCGTCGGTACGCGTCCGGCCGATGTGTGCGGGCTGGCGATCAAGCCCATGTCTTCCAGGTCCGCCATGATGTTGCGGATGCTGGCCGGGCTCAGCTCCAGGCCGGAATAGCGCGACAACGAGCGCGACCCGACTGGCTGGCCCTCGGCGATATAGCGTTCGACCAGGGTCTTGAGCAGACTCTGTGCGCGTTCGTTCAGCATGAGTGCATTCTACCGTCTCGCGCTATCGCGGCAAGCAGGCGCGTATCGCCGCGACGTCCTTCGCCCGCAACCGAAGTATGCGGCTTGAATGCGCGGGACAGGAGGTGCGGCGTACCTTTACAATCGGACGCATGAGCGCCTCGTTCGCCAGCGTCGGTCTGATCGGAAAGTACAACAGTCCCGACATTGCCGAGCCGCTGCTCAGGCTCGCCAATTACCTCGAAGCCCGCGGCGTGCGCGTGCTGCTCGACCGGCTTACCGCCGGTCACGTCGGGCAGACGCGCTACGCCGTACTACCGCTCGACGAGGTGGGGCGCCAGGCCGAGCTCGCAATCGTTATCGGCGGCGACGGCACCATGCTCAACATCGCACGCACGTTCGCGCCATTCGATACCGCGCTGGTGGGCGTGAATCTCGGCCGGCTGGGTTTCCTCACCGACATCCCGCTCGATGCCATGTGCGAGACGATCGGCGCGATCCTCGACGGGACTTACACCGTGGAAGAGCGCTTGCTGCTCTCGGCCGAGGTGTATTCCGATGGCGCGCGTCGCTTCCAAGTGCTGGCGTTCAACGACGTGGTGGTGAGCAAGGGCGTCAAGGGCGGGATGATCGAGTTCGATGTCCACATCGATGGTCAGTTCGTTTATACGCTGCGCTCCGACGGCATCATTGTCGCCTCGCCCACGGGCTCCACCGCCTATGCCCTGTCTTCCGGCGGCCCGATTCTGCACCCCTCGGCGCGCGCGATGGCGCTGGTACCGGTGTGTCCGCACACGCTGTCAAATCGTCCGATCGCGGTGTCGAGCGATGCCACGATCGAGATCACGATGCGCTCGGCGCCGGACGCGCTTGCTCACTTCGACAACCACTCGCACTTCGCCCTGCGCGACGACGATCGCGTGCGGGTTCGGCGCTTCGACCATTTCACGCGCCTGCTGCATCCGCCCGGCTACAGCTATTACCACATGCTGCGGGAGAAGCTGCATTGGAGCGAGACCTACTAGGCGCGCCGATGCGTGCGCGCGCAATGTGCCGCGCGTACGCGGCCTGCAACGCCTGAACGCGGATGCTCAAGCGCATCGTCATCCGCGACTTCATCATCGTCGAGCACTCGGCGCTCGAGTTCGACGCCGGCTTCACCGTGCTTACCGGCGAGACTGGAGCAGGCAAGTCGATTCTTGTCGATGCATTGTCGCTGGCCCTGGGTGAGCGCGGCGACGCCGCCATGGTGCGCCCCGGCGCCAGGCAGGCCGAAGTGAGCGCCGAGTTCGAGCTGGAGCGAACCGCGCAGGCGCTCGCTGCGTGGCTTGCCGAGGCGGGGTTGGAGGGCGATCCGGGGATCTGCCTGGTGCGCCGAATCGTGGAGGCGGGCGGGCGCTCGCGCGCCTTCGTCAACGGCCACGCGACCACGGTGGCGCGATTGCGCGAGCTGGGCGAGATGCTGGTCGACATCCACGGGCAGCACGCGCATCAGTCGCTTGCTCGTCCCGCGGCGCAGCGCGAACTGATCGATGCCTACGCCGGCTCGACCGATCTCGTGAGGGAAGTGGGCGAGCATCATCGGCGCTTGACTGAGCTCGAGTCGCGCCTAGCCGCTGCGCGCAGCGACGCCGTGCGCCTGGCGCGCGAGCGCGAAGAGCTGCGCTGGCAGGCTACTGAGCTGCTGAGCCTGGATTTTCAGCCCGAGGCGTGGGCGGAAATGAATGCCGAACATGCGCGCGCGAGTCACGCGGCGAGCCTGATCGAGGCGTCATCGGGCGCGATCGAAACGCTTGCGGACAGCGATCTGGCGGCGTCGCGCCTGCTCGCGGCGGTCACGAGTCGACTGGGGCGCTTTGCCGAAATCGACCCGACTCTGGCCGTGGTGGTGGAAATGCTGCAAGGTGCCCGCATTCAGATCGACGAAGCGGTGCACGAGCTCGAGCGTTATCGGTCGCGCCTCGACATCGATCCGGCCCGGCTCGCCCAGGTCGAGAGCCGGCTGCAGGCCGTGCACGATGTCTGCCGCAAATTTCGGCTCGCACCGCAGGCCCTGCCGGGCGCATTGCAGGCGGTGCAGGTGCGCTTGGCGGAGCTCGAACACGATCTCGATCTGACGCGTATCGAGCGCGAGATCGCACACGCGCAGGCAGCGTATCGATCGGTTGCCGCCAAACTCACTGCCGCCCGCTGCCAGGCGGCCGCCACCCTCGGCGCCGAGGTGACGCGCACGATGCAGGAGCTTGCGTTGAGCGGCGGGCGTTTCGAGATCGCGCTCGAGCCGTCGGCCGAAGCGACGGCGCACGGAATGGAGCGCGTCGAGTTTCGCGTCGCGGCGCATGCGAACATGGAGGCCGCTTCCCTGGCGAAAGTCGCGTCCGGCGGCGAATTGTCGCGACTCGGCCTCGCGATCCAGAGCGTGCTCGTGCAAGTGGCGCAGGTACCGACCGTCATTTTCGACGAGGTCGATGCCGGCATAGGCGGGCGGGTCGCCGAGATCGTCGGCCGCATGTTGCGGCGACTGGCTGTGCGCCAGCAGGTGATGTGCGTAACCCACTTGGCCCAGGTAGCGGCGTGCGCCGAGCATCACTGGCGCGTCGGCAAGGACGAGCGGGCGGGCGTGGTCGCGAGCCGGGTCGAGCATCTCGATGCAACCCAGCGCACGGACGAGATCGCTCGCATGCTCGGTGGAGTCGAGATCACGCGCGCCACGCGCGAGCACGCGGCCGAGATGCTGCGCGAAGCGGGCCGGGGCGCGGCCCGCTCCTAGTCTGTCTTGTGCGGGCAATCCGGCTTGGTGCAGTCCGCGTACAGGGACAAGGAGTGCTCGTGGATGCGGAAACCGCGTTCGTGCGCGATGCGCTCCTGGCGCTTCTCGATCTCCGCGTCGTAGAACTCTTCCACGCGCCCGCATTGCAGGCACACGAGGTGGTCGTGGTGACCGCCCTCGTTGAGCTCGAACACCGCTTTGCCGCTTTCGAAGTGATGCCTCTTGAGCAACCCGGCTTGCTCGAACTGTGTCAGCACGCGATACACGGTGGCGAGCCCGATGTCGAGTCCTTCCTGCATGAGCAACCGATAGATGTCGTCGGCGCTCATATGGCGCACGGCTGCATTTTCGAACAGGTTGAGAATGCGCAACCTGGGCAAAGTCGCCTTCAGACCGCTCGTCTTGAGATTGGGGTTCATCGCCGCGTCCCGCATGGGTTCAGGCTATCATATTGAGTTCACGCATCCTTGCAAACAAAGACCGAAGCTCATGCCGGCCGCGCGTTACTGCTCGCTCGTCGTCGCCACGGGCATCTGCCTGACGCTGGGCGCCTGCCAGACGGTGCCGATGCTGCCGGGCTTGAAGCCCTATCGGATGGATATCCAGCAGGGCAACGTGGTCACGCAGGAGATGGTGGCAAAACTGAAGCCCGGAATGACACGCCAGCAGGTGCGCTTCGTCATGGGCACGCCGCCCATTACCGACGCGTTCCATCACGATCGCTGGGACTATGTCTACTACCTCAACAGGGGCGGCCGGATGGTCGAACACCGGCGCCTGGTGCTGCTGTTCGAGGGCGATACCTTGAAGCGCATCGAAGGCGACGTGATACCGGCGGCCGATGCGGGCAGCAGGTTCGCGGGCGGTGGGTCGGAGAAGCCTGGCGCGGAGCAAGGCTCGGGTAAAGACGCGTCCGAGGAGAAGGGATTCTTCGGCCGTATGCTGGACAAAATCGGGTTGTGAGCACGCTACGATGAAGATTGCCATTACAGGCAGCGGCGGGCGGATGGGCCGGGCATTGCTCGAGGCCGTCCTCGATGCACCGGATTTCACCTTGCACGCCGCGCTTGAAGCGCGCGGTCATCCGGCAGTGGGCAAGGACGCGGGAGAACTGGTCGGCTCGCCCTGCGGTGTTCGCGTCGCGGCTGACCTCGCCGCGATCGCCGGAAGCGATGTGCTGATCGATTTCACCCGCCCCGAAGGAACGCTGGCTCACCTGGGCGCGTGCCGCACGCATGGCGTGAGGATGGTCATTGGCACCACCGGATTTTCCGCCGCCGAGCGTGCTGTCATCGGCAGGGGCGCGGGCGAGATCCCTATCGTGCTGGCGCCGAACATGAGCGTAGGGACCAACCTTGTCTTTCGCCTGATCGCGCAAGCCGCGCAGGTGCTCGGCGATGGCTACGACGTCGAGATCATCGAGGCGCACCATCGCCACAAGGTCGATGCGCCCTCTGGAACCGCGTTGAAGATGGGGGAAATCCTCGCCGCGACGCTCGGCCGCGATCTGGCAGCGTGCGCGGTCCACGGGCGCCACGGCGTTACCGGGGAGCGCGATCCGAAAACCATCGGCTTCGCTGCGATTCGGGGCGGGGACATCGTCGGCGACCATACGGTATTGTTCGCGGGCAGCGGTGAGCGGGTCGAGGTGAGCGTCAAGGCGTCCAGCCGGGCGACGTACGCGCAGGGTGCGCTGCGGGCCTCGCGCTGGCTGCACACGATGCCAGCCGGCCTGTTCGACATGCAGGACGTACTCGGGTTACGCTGACACTTCCGTTCTGCCCGCTGAGCCGGGGATTGCGGCTTGCCCGCTTCGGGGACCATTCAGTTTGCCTGGCGTACGTAGCGTCGGCTATAATTTCTTGAATTTCGAGCGGGATGGGCCAACGGCGCATCCCGCTTTGCACATCTGTCGCATCCGGAGCCCGCGTGTCGAAGCCTGCCATCCTCGCCCTCGCCGACGCAACGGTGTTTCGCGGCGAATCCATAGGCGCCGACGGAAGCACTTCCGGCGAGGTCGTCTTCAATACGGCAATCAGCGGTTACCAGGAAATCCTCACCGATCCGTCGTATTGCAACCAGATCGTCACTCTCACCTATCCGCATATCGGTAATACCGGTGTCAACGTCGAGGACGTTGAGGCGGCCCGCCCGCAGGTCGCCGGGCTGGTAATCCGCGAGCTGGCGCTTGCGCCCAGCAGTTGGCGCAAGCATCTCGCGCTCGACGAATACCTGCGCCAGTATGGCGTGGTCGGGATCGCGGGCATCGACACACGCAAGCTGACCCGCATTCTGCGCGACAAGGGCGCGCAGGCGGGGTGTCTCATGGCGGGGCGCATCGACGAAGCCGAAGCGGTTGCCAAGGCGCGCGCCTTCCCCGGACTTGCCGGCATGGATCTCGCAAAAGTGGTGACTCGTGCCGAGCCGGGCGGCTGGGACGAGACCGAATGGCGGCTCGGATCCGGTTACGGGCGGCAGACCCGGGCGCGGCGCCGGGTTGTGGCGTTCGATTTCGGTGTCAAGCGCAATATTCTGCGCAAGCTTGCCGCGCGCGACTGCGAGGTGACGCAGGTGCCGGCGCAGACGAGCGCCGCGGACGTGCTGGCGCTGGCGCCCGACGGGATCTTTCTGTCGAGCGGACCAGGCGATCCCGAGCCTTGCGATTACGCGATCAAGACGATCCGGGAGCTGCTCGACATGCGCATACCGGTGTTCGGCATCTGCCTGGGCCATCAGCTCATGGGGCTCGCGGCGGGCGGGCGCACGCGCAAGATGAAGTTCGGCCATCACGGCGCCAACCATCCCGTACTGGACCTCGATACCCGGCGGGTGTTGATCACGAGCCAGAATCACGGCTTCGAAGTGGCGGCCGACACGCTGCCCGCGAACACGCGCATCACGCACGTGTCGCTGTTCGATGGCAGCCTGCAGGGTTTCGCATTCACCGATAGACCGGCGTTCTGTTTCCAGGGCCACCCGGAAGCAAGCCCGGGCCCGCACGACGTCGATTATCTGTTCGATCGTTTTTTGACGGCCATGGACGAGAGAGTGAAAAGTGAAGGTTCGTGGCCGCGATCCACTACGGAGCGAAGGAGTGAAAAGTGAAGGGTGACGCGCGCGTACACGGACGCCCTGGTTTGATTCGCATGCACTTCGCAAGACGCAGTAATGGCGCGGTGGTCGTTTCACTCTTCACTTTTCACGCTTCACTCCTCATCTTCCGACCTAACCCATGCACCTGACCCAATGCCCCGCCGCACCGATATCCAATCCGTCCTGATCATCGGCGCCGGACCGATTGTCATCGGCCAGGCGTGTGAATTCGATTACTCCGGGGTGCAGGCCTGCAAGGCGCTGCGCGAGGAAGGCTACCGGGTCGTTCTGGTCAACTCCAATCCGGCCACGATCATGACCGACCCGGAAATGGCCGATGCAACCTACATCGAGCCTATTCAGTGGCAGGTGCTCGAACGTATCATCGCAGCCGAACGCCCGGACGCGCTGCTGCCCACCATGGGCGGGCAGACCGCGCTCAATTGTGCCCTCGATCTGGCACGCGAGGGGGTACTCGAGCGTTACAAGGTCGAGATGATCGGCGCCTCGCGCGAAGCGATCGACAAGGCAGAGGATCGCGAGAAGTTCAAGGCGGCGATGAGCCGCATCGGGCTTTCCAGCCCACGCTCGGCGCTTGCGCACAGCATGGAAGAAGCGTTGCAGGTGCAGGCGCTGGTAGGGTTCCCCACCATCATCCGACCATCGTTCACGTTGGGCGGCACCGGCGGCGGCATTGCCTACAACCGGCAGGAATTCGTCGAGATCTGCGAGCGCGGGTTCGATGCGTCGCCAACGCGCGAGCTGCTGATCGAAGAGTCGGTGATCGGCTGGAAAGAATTCGAGATGGAAGTCGTGCGCGACCGCAACGACAACTGCATCATCGTGTGCTCGATCGAGAATTTCGACCCGATGGGCGTGCATACCGGCGACTCGATCACCGTCGCGCCGTCGCAGACGCTCACCGACAAGGAATACCAGATCATGCGTGACGCCTCGATCGCGTGCCTGCGCGAAATCGGGGTCGATACCGGCGGCTCGAACGTGCAGTTCGGGATCAATCCGCACGACGGGCGCATGGTCATCATCGAGATGAATCCGCGCGTGTCGCGCTCATCCGCCCTGGCATCGAAAGCGACCGGATTCCCGATCGCCAAGGTCGCGGCCAAGCTCGCGGTCGGCTACACGCTGGACGAACTGCGTAACGAGATCACCGCAGGCGCCACGCCGGCGTCGTTCGAACCGACCATCGACTACGTGGTCACGAAAGTGCCGCGCTTCGCCTTCGAGAAGTTTCCGCAGGCGAACGCGCGTCTCACGACGCAGATGAAGTCGGTGGGTGAGGTGATGGCGATCGGACGCACCTTTCAGGAATCGCTGCAGAAAGCCTTGCGCGGGCTGGAAACCGGCTGCGATGGGCTCGACGAGCGCTCCTGCGAGCGCGAGGCGATCGAACGCGAGCTGGCCGACCCGGGACCCGAGCGCCTGTGGTACGTCGCCGATGCCTTTCGTATCGGTCTGTGCGTCGCCGAGGTGCAAGCCGCCACGCACATCGATCCCTGGTTCCTGGTGCAAATCGAGGACCTGGTGCGGCGCGAGGATGGTGTGCGAGATCGTGCGCTCGCCACGCTGACAGCGGATGCGCTGCGAGAACTCAAGCGCCGCGGCTTTTCCGACCGCCGGCTCGCCCGCCTGACCCGCTCGAGCGAGACCGAGGTGCGCGCGCGGCGCCAGGCGCTCGGCATCCGGCCGGTCTACAAGCGCGTCGATACGTGCGCGGCCGAGTTCGCCACCAATACGGCGTACATGTACTCGACCTACGAGGAGGAGTGCGAGGCGCAGCCGAGCGATCGGCGCAAGATCATGGTGCTGGGCGGCGGTCCGAACCGCATCGGCCAGGGGATCGAGTTCGACTACTGCTGTGTGCATGCGGCTTTCGCGCTGCGCGACGACGGCTTCGAGACCATCATGATCAACTGCAACCCGGAAACGGTTTCGACCGACTACGACACCTCCGATCGGCTCTATTTCGAGCCGCTCACGCTCGAGGATGTGCTCGAGATCGTCGCCGTGGAGCGCCCCGAAGGCGTGATCGTGCAGTTCGGCGGGCAGACGCCGCTGAAGCTCGCGCGCGATCTGGAGCGCAACCGGGTGCCGATCATCGGCACCAGTCCCGACATGATCGATTGCGCCGAGGACCGCGAACGTTTCCAGCAGATGATCGAGACGCTGGGTCTCAAGCAGCCGCCGAACCGCACCGCGCGCGATCCGCGGGAAGCGATGCGCCTTGCCGAGGAGATCGGCTATCCGCTGGTGGTGCGGCCAAGCTACGTCCTGGGCGGACGCGCCATGGAAATCGTGCACGAGCCTTCCGATCTCGACCGCTACATGCGCGAGGCGGTCAAGGTGTCGAACGACTCGCCGGTGCTGCTCGATCGCTTCCTCAACGAGGCGACCGAAGTTGATGTGGACGCGGTTTGCGATGGCGTGCGCGTGCTTATCGGCGGCATCATGGAGCACGTCGAGGAGGCGGGCGTGCACTCGGGCGACTCGGCCTGTTCGCTGCCGCCGTTCAGCCTTTCGTCGCGAATCCAAGACGAGCTCGCCCGCCAGACGATCGCGCTGGCGAAGGCGCTCAACGTGGTCGGCCTCATGAACGTGCAGTTCGCCATCCAGGGCGAGACCATCTACGTACTTGAGGTCAATCCGCGCGCGTCGCGTACCGTACCGTTCGTTTCCAAGGCGACCGGTGTGCCGCTCGCGAAGGTGGCGGCGCGCTGCATGACGGGCAAGCTACTCTCGGCGCAGAACATCCCCGACAAGCTGCTGCTGCCGTACTACTCGGTGAAGGAGGCGGTATTTCCGTTCATCAAGTTCCCCGGCGCCGACACGATCCTGGGTCCGGAAATGAAGTCGACGGGCGAGGTAATGGGTATCGGCCACAGTTTCTCGGAGGCATTTCTGAAGTCGCAGGCGGCGGCGGGCCAGAGGTTGCCGGCCGCGGGCAAGGTTTTCCTGAGCGTGCGCGACAGCGACAAGCCGCCGCTGATCGACATTGCGCGCTCGTTGGCGCGGCTCGAGTTCTCGCTTTACGCCACGCGTGGTACAGCCAGCGCTCTGGCCGCCGCGGGCATCGACGTAACCGCGGTCAACAAGGTCAAGGAAGGTCGCCCGAACGTGGTCGACATGATCAAGAACGGCGATTTCTCCCTCATCATCAACACGGTGGAGGAAGGCCGCGCGGCCGTGCGCGACTCGTATGCGATCCGGCACGCGGCTCTGGAGGCGCGCGTTACGTATTACACGACATTGGCCGGCGCACGCGCTGCGTGCGCGGGCTTGCTCGGTGCGCATGAGTTCCGGCCGTACCGGCTGCAGCGCTTGCACGCCAGCCTGGCAACGGCTGGCATCGACAACGCATTCAAGGATCCTGTCACATGAGGCGTACCCCGCTTACCATCCACGGGGCCGAGCAGCTCAGGGGAGAGCTGCAGCGGCTGAAGACGGTTGAACGTCCGGCGGTCATCAACGCGATCGCCGAGGCGCGCTCACACGGCGACTTGTCGGAGAACGCCGAATATGATGCTGCCAAGGAGCGTCAGGGTTTCATCGAAGCGCGCATCGCCGAAGTCGAAGCCAAGCTCGCCCATGCGCAGGTGATCGACCCGAGCCTGCTCGATGCCGACGGACGCTGCGTATTCGGCGCGACCATCGAGCTCGAAGACACGGACGCGCGGCAGGTCATGAGCTACCAGATCGTCGGCGAGGACGAGGCGGATCTGAAGCAGGGGAAGATCTCGATCAGTTCGCCGATCGCGCGTGCGCTGATCGGCAAATACGCCGGCGACGTGGTCGAGGTCAACGCACCGGGCGGGACGCGCGAATACGAAATACTCGAAGTCAAGTACGTCTAGATGGCGGGTCGTTGGCGTCAGCGCGTCCGCCCGGGGACGCGACGCTTCGTTCGTGCGGGTGCCCTGCGTGAGCGGGGCGACGGATCCGCCTGCCGCGCCGACACAGCGGATCGCGCGCGCTTTTCCGGCGGTCTCTTGCGGGCGTCTCGGACGCGCTTTGCTCGTATTTGCGGCAACGACGCCGCGGGTTGCGCGGGCCGCGTCTGGGGCCGAAAGGCGATGAGCATCTTGCCGATGGCTTGCACCGGTACTGCGCCGAGCTGCCGGCAAAGTGCTTGCAGCAGGCGAGCGCGCTCATTGCGGTCGTCGATTGCGGCGTGGACTTTGATCAGCTCGTGGGCCGTGAGCGCGCGATCGAGCTCGCGCAAGACGCCGTCGGTGAGGGCGGACGAAGCGATCCACACGACCGGTTTCAGTGCGTGCGCCCGTGCGCGCAAGCCATACCGGCTTTTCGCCGTGAGCGACTCGGGGATGACAGGCGGCGCCGCCGGCGCGGGGGCAGGCCGGGGCACTAGCGCGCGAGACGTCGTCGTTTTCGTCATGAACGCATTCTAAGCCACGTATGCCGCGCTCGAAGACGCGCAGTGCCTGGATGCGCCGGCATCTGCGCGACCCCTATGTGAAGCAGGCGGTGCGCCGCGGCTACCGCTCGCGGGCGGCGTTCAAGCTCGCGGAGTTGGACGAGCGCGAGCGCCTTATCCGTCCCGGTATGCGCATCGTCGATCTGGGCGCGGCGCCGGGCGGCTGGTCGCAGTTGGCGGCGCAAAAAACCCGGCCCGGCGGGTGTGTGGTCGCGGTCGATGTCCAATTCATGGAGGCGACGGCCGGTGTGACGTTCATTCGCGGCGATGCGCGCGACCCCGCCGTGCACGCAGCAGTCGAAAAAGCGCTGCGTGACGGGCGGGCAGACCTTGTTCTGAGCGACATGTCCCCCAATCTCACAGGGGTGAGGCCGGTGGATGAGGCGCGTTCGCAGGAGCTGGCGTTGATTGCGCTAGCGACCGCCCGCAGGCTGCTGCAACCCGGCGGAGGGCTGCTGGTCAAAGTCTTTCATGGTTCTGGGCTGGATGCCGTTATCCGGCAGATGCAGGGAGCGTTCGCACAAGTCGGCATCCGCAAGCCGCCGGCATCGCGCAGCGACTCCAGGGAAGCGTACGCGGTGTGCAAAGGCTTGCTGGTTGAGGATAGAATCGATCGAGTCTTCGATCGATCCGCTTAGGACTGCATTTTGAACAACTTGGTCAAGAACATAGCGATCTGGCTCGTCATCGCGCTGGTGTTGATGACGGTGTTCAATCAGTTCAGCACGCGGCAGGCCACGCAGAAGGCGATGGAGTATTCCCAGTTCATCGAGGAGGTGAAGCAGGGGCAGATCGCCAAGGTCACCATCGAAGGCCGCGTGCTCAAGGGCATCAAGCGCAGTGGCGAGCGCTTTACCACCTATTCTCCGTCCGATCCCTGGCTGGTCAGCGACCTCCTCAAGGCTGGCGTCATCATCGAAGCCAAACCCGAGGAAGAGCCGTCGTTGCTCATGAACATTTTCGTTTCCTGGTTCCCGATGCTGCTGCTGATCGGGGTGTGGATTTTCTTCATGCGCCAGATGCAAGGCGGCGGTCGCGGCGGCGCCTTCTCCTTCGGCAAGAGCCGGGCGCGTATGCTGGACGAGAGCAACAACACCGTGACGTTCGCCGACGTCGCCGGCTGTGAGGAGGCGAAGGAAGAGGTCGCCGAGTTGGTCGAGTTCCTGCGCGATCCGGGCAAATTCCAGAAGCTCGGTGGACGTATTCCGCGCGGCGTGCTCATGGTGGGCAGCCCCGGCACCGGCAAGACTTTGCTGGCGAAAGCGATCGCGGGCGAGGCCAAGGTTCCGTTTTTCAGCATCTCGGGCTCGGATTTCGTTGAGATGTTCGTCGGTGTGGGTGCCGCGCGCGTACGCGACATGTTCGAGCAGGCGAAGAAGCACGCGCCCTGCATCGTATTCATCGATGAGATCGATGCCGTCGGCCGCCAGCGCGGCGCGGGCTTGGGCGGCGGCAACGACGAGCGCGAGCAGACATTGAACCAGTTACTGGTCGAAATGGACGGTTTCGAGGGCAGCGCGGGCGTTATCGTGATAGCAGCCACCAACCGCCCCGATGTGCTCGATCCGGCGCTGCTGCGCCCCGGCCGCTTCGACCGGCAGGTGGTCGTGCCATTGCCCGACATCCGCGGGCGTGAGCAGATCCTGGTGGTGCATATGCGCAAGGTTCCGGTCGGACCGGACGTGAAGGCCGATATCATCGCGCGCGGCACGCCGGGCTTCTCGGGGGCCGATCTCGCCAACCTGGTGAACGAGGCGGCGCTGTTCGCGGCGCGTGCCAACAAGCGTCTGGTGGACATGCAGGACTTCGAGCGCGCCAAGGACAAGATCCTGATGGGCGCGGAGCGAAAGTCGATCGTGATGCCGGAGCACGAGCGACGCAATACCGCCTACCACGAGTCGGGCCACGCGGTCGTGGCGAAACTGCTGACCAAGACCGATCCGGTGCACAAGGTTACGATCATCCCGCGCGGCCGCGCGCTCGGCGTGACCATGCAGTTGCCGCAGGAGGACCGTTATAGCCTCGATCGCGAGCATCTGCTGCAGAACATCGCCGTGCTGTTCGGCGGGCGCATCGCCGAGGAAGTGTTCATGTCGCAGATGACTACGGGTGCGAGTAACGACTTCGAGCGCGCAACCGATCTTGCGCGGCGCATGGTTACGCAATGGGGCATGAGCGACTCCATGGGACCGATGGTGTACGGCGAAAACGAGGGTGAAGTATTCCTCGGGCGCAGCATCACCACGCACAAGAACGTCTCGGAAACGACCATGCAGAAGGTCGACGCCGAGATCCGCCGCATCGTCGATCAGCAATACGGGCTTGCGCGCCGACTGATCGAGGAGAATCGGGATAAGGTCGAGACGATGGCCAGAGCGTTGCTCGAATGGGAGACGATCGATTCCGACCAGATCGAGGACATCATGAGCGGACGTCCGCCGCGACCGCCCAAACCTTCCTCGTCGCCACCCGCGACGCCGCCTCAGGAGGGCACGCAGACTCCTGCGACCGCGGGCGACACCACCGCTCAGGGCGCCTGAACGGCGGGCGCTTCGCTCTGGCGGCGGCTGGCGCAATGACCGGGGTCGCCGCGCAAACGCCGTGCATCCTGCACTGCGGGCGTTTCGCGCTTTCACTCACGCGCCCGCTCATCATGGGCATCGTCAACGTCACGCCCGATTCATTCTCCGACGCGGGCACCCATTCCGACCCCGCAGCCGCTATTGCGCATGCCTTGGAGCTGGTGCGCGAGGGCGCGGCGATCCTCGACATCGGCGGCGAATCGACCCGCCCGGGCGCTACTGGCGTGTCGGCGGCGGATGAGATCGCACGCGTGCTGCCCGTTGTGTGCGCATTGTCCGGCGCCGGCGTGGCGTTGTCGGTGGATACCTGCAAGACCGAGGTCATGCGCGCGGTGCTCGCGCATGGCGCCGATATGATCAACGACGTGAATGCCTTTCGTGCCCCCGGTGCGCTCGAGGTCGTGGCGCCTTCGAACGCTGGAATCTGCATCATGCACATGCAGGGCGAACCGCGCACGATGCAACTCGCGCCACGCTATGAGGATGTGTCGAGCGAGGTGGCGGACTTCCTGCGCGTTCGCGCGCACGCCGCCGAACACGCCGGCATCGCCCGCAGCCGGATCGTTGTCGACCCGGGATTCGGTTTCGGCAAGACCGTGCAGCACAATCTCGAGCTGCTGCGTCGCCTCGGTGAGCTCGCAGGACTGGGTTATCCGGTGTTGGCCGGCCTGTCGCGCAAGTCCACATTGGGAGCGATCACCGGCCGCCCAGTCGGCGAGCGGATCTACGCGAGCGTCGCGGCCGCTTTGCTGGCCGTTGCGAACGGGGCTAGAATCGTGCGTGTTCACGACGTTGCCGCTACGCGCGACGCGCTCGCGGTGCTCGGCGCGCTACGTGCGAGCACGTGGCCCTAGCGGCCCGATTCAGGATACCAATCCGCAAGGTTTTCGCGCGACTAGCCGTATTTGGCCCTGTCGCTCAATCCGGAACTCGACATGACCAGAAAATATTTCGGCACCGACGGCATACGCGGCCGGGTGGGCGAAATGCCCATCACGCCGGATTTCGTCATGCGCCTGGGGTTTGCGGCCGGCAAGGTGCTTGCCAGCGCCGACTTGCATCTGTCTCAGGGTGAGCGCCCGGCAGTCCTCATCGGTAAGGACACTCGCATATCCGGCTACATGCTCGAGTCGGCATTGCAAGCTGGCCTGTCGGCCGCTGGCGTCGACAGCCTGTTGACCGGCCCGATGCCCACGCCCGCAGTGGCGTATCTGACGCGTGCCCTGCGGCTGCAGGCAGGCATCGTCATCAGCGCGTCGCACAATCCGTTCGAGGACAACGGCATCAAGTTCTTCTCCTCCGACGGCAACAAGCTGCCGGATGCGACCGAGGAGCTGATCGAGGCGGGTATCGACCAGCCGCTGACCCCCAAGCCTTCCGCCCAGCTCGGCAAAGCGAGCCGCGTGCGTGATGCCGACGGGCGCTACATCGAGTTCTGCAAGAGCACGTTTCCGAGCGAGCTCGACCTGCGCGGCTTGCGCGTGGTCGTCGATTGCGCGCATGGCGCCACTTACCACATCGCTCCGCACGTCTTGCACGAGCTCGGCGCCGAGGTGGTCTCCGTCGGCAACGAGCCCGATGGGCTCAATATCAACGATAAGTGCGGAGCGACGCAGCCGGCGATGCTGCGTGCAGCGGTGCGCCAGCACCGCGCCGATCTCGGCATTGCGCTCGACGGCGACGGCGACCGGCTGGTCATGCTCGACCACGAGGGCCGGATATACGATGGCGATGAGCTCCTGTATGTGATTGCCCGCCATCGGCAGGCGAGCGGAACGCTCAAGGGCGGGGTCGTCGGCACGGTCATGACCAATCTGGCGCTCGAGAATGCGCTCAACGGCATGGGAGTGGAATTTGCGCGCGCCGCTGTGGGCGATCGGTACGTGCTCGAGCAACTGATTGCCAAGCGCTGGCAGCTCGGCGGAGAGGGCTCCGGGCACATCGTCTGTCTGGACAAACACACCACGGGCGACGGGATCGTCTCGGCCCTGCAGGTGCTACACGCATTGCGACGAAACGCGCAGACCCTCGCGCAGGCGGCAGCGGGCCTCACGCTTTACCCGCAAGTGCTGGTCAACGTGCGCGTCGAGCGCAAATTCGACTGCCATGCGAATCCGGCGGTGGCGAAAGCGGTGTCGTCGGCCGAATCGAAGCTGGGCTCGCATGGGCGGGTGTTGCTGCGACCCTCGGGAACGGAACCCGTTATCCGGGTCATGGTGGAGGGCGAGCCTCGCCATCAGGTGGAGGAGCTTGCGAACGATATCGCCGATTGCGTGCGCAAGGCTGCGGCGTGAAGGAGCCCGCGGGCGCGCGGTCATGAATTGAAGGTGAAGGATGAACGCGTTCCAACGCGCAAGCAGCGCTCAGCTCGCACGCGTGACTCCTCATCCTCACACTCGCGTCATCGTCTCGACAAATTGACCCGTAGCGAAGCAAAGCGGTAACATTCGACAGTTTAAATTGCTGATGTCCGAGATGCGCAGAAAGCTCGTTGTCGGCAACTGGAAGATGCATGGCAGCTTGACCGAGAACGAGGCTCTGCTCGGCGCCCTCAAGGCAGGTCTGGCTTCAGCGCATGGATTTCAGGGTGCCGTTTGTGTTCCGTTTCCGTATCTGGCGCAAGCGCAAGCCCTGCTCACGGGCAGCCGCATCTCTTGGGGCGCGCAGGACGTAAGCGAACGGGCAAAAGGCGCGTATACCGGAGAAGTCTGCGGCGCCATGTTGAAAGACTTCGGCTGTCACTACGTCATCGTCGGTCACTCGGAGCGGCGCACGCTGCATGGCGAGGACAATGCGCTGGTCGCGCGCAAGATGCGCGCCGCGCAGGCGCAGGGGTTGTTGCCTATCGTTTGTGTCGGCGAGACGCTCGCGCAACGTAGCAGCGGCGCGACTGAGGCGGTGGTGTGCGAGCAGTTGGACGCCGTGATCGCGCCGGCCGGGGTGCAGTCGTTGGCGCAGGCGGTGGTGGCGTATGAGCCGGTGTGGGCGATCGGCACCGGCAAGACCGCGACACCGGATGAGGCGCAGTCTGTGCATGCGGTCATTCGCGCACGCATCGCGGTGATTGATGCGAACGTTGCCGCTGGTCTGCAAATTCTCTATGGCGGCAGCGTCAAAGGAAGCAATGCAATGGCGCTGTTCAAGATGCCGGACATCGACGGTGCGCTGGTGGGCGGCGCCGCACTTGACGCGACGGAGTTTCTGGCGATTTGCCAGGCAGCGGGCGCTTCGCACTAGCCGCTGAACGGAAGGGACGATGGAACTACTGGTTCTAGTGTTGCATGTGTTGGTCGGCGCTGGCGTCATCGGCCTGGTCCTGCTGCAGCACGGCAAAGGCGCCGACATGGGTGCGGCTTTCGGCAGCGGGTCGGCCGGGAGTCTTTTCGGCGCCAGTGGTTCGGCCAATTTTCTGTCCAGAGCCACCGCCATTCTGGCCGCAATTTTCTTCCTGACGAGCCTCGGCCTGACCTATTTGAGTAGTAGTCGTACCGAGACCAAGGGCGTGATCGAGCGCAGCAAGAGCGGCGAAGCGCCGAAGTCGGCGCCGGAAACCATTCCGCCGACTTCGGTGCCGGCGGCGCCTGGTCCGGTTGCGCCGGCGCCGGATGGCTCGAAAGCGGGCGAGGTGCCGAAGTAAGAGATGCGTGTGCCCGGATTCGCGGACGGGCGGCGAAGGGTTTCCGCGCAACACCAGCCGACGTGGTGGAATTGGTAGACACGCCGTCTTGAGGGGGCGGTGGCGAAAGCCGTGTGAGTTCGAGTCTCACCGTCGGCACCACGCAGTATCACGAGTCCGAAGTTCACTGCGAGAAGACGCCGAGAATGGACGCAATACGTTGTCGCGAATCCTCGTCAGGTAGCGAAAGATGCTCGAGAATTACTTTTCCATCCTGATGTTCCTGCTGGTTGGCCTGGCCATTGGGGTCCTGCCGATGGCGCTCGGCTGGGCCGCCGGCACTTGGCTCGGAGTGAACCGGCCCGATCCGGACAAACTCTCGCCCTACGAATGCGGGTTCGAGGCGTTTGAGGACGCACGCATGAAATTCGACGTGCGCTACTACCTCGTCGCCATTCTCTTCATCCTGTTCGATCTGGAGATCGCATTCCTGTTTCCGTGGGCGATCGTGCTGCAAGAACTCGGTTGGTTTGGCGTGATCTCAATGAGTGTGTTCCTGCTCATTTTGGTCATCGGCTTCATCTACGAGTGGATGAAGGGCGCGCTGGAATGGGAATAGCGGGCAGTGCGGATAGCGTGACCGACAAGGGCTTCGTCACCACGACGGTCGACAATCTGATCAACTGGACGCGCACGGGTTCCTTGTGGCCGATGACGTTCGGACTTGCGTGCTGCGCGGTGGAGATGATGCATGCGGGCGCTGCGCGTTATGACCTGGATCGCTTCGGTATCATCTTTCGACCCAGTCCGCGCCAGTCGGACGTGATGATCGTGGCGGGCACCTTGTGCAACAAGATGGCGCCGGCGCTGCGCAAGGTGTACGACCAGATGTCCGAGCCGCGCTGGGTCATCTCGATGGGGTCGTGCGCGAACGGCGGCGGCTACTATCACTATTCGTACTCGGTGGTGCGCGGCTGCGACCGCATCGTGCCGGTGGATGTCTATGTCCCCGGCTGCCCGCCCACCGCCGAAGCGTTGCTGTATGGAATCATTCAACTTCAGAACAAGATCAAGCGCACCAATACGATCGCCCGATGAGCGGGCAGTAAGGGAGCCGCAAGTGCGCGCTGAGGCCGCAACGCCGGGACGACGCGCACCGGAACGAACGAAATGACAGGCTCAACTGCAACCTTGGTCGAGTCGCTGCGCGCGGTTTTCGGCGAGCGCGTGGCCAATCCCGTCGTGGCGGGCGCCGAGGTCACGATCGTGGTGCCGGTGCCCGACCTGGCGCCGATCATGAACGGGCTACGCGATGACCCGGCGCTCCGGTTCGAACTGCTGGTGGACCTTTGCGGCGTCGACTACAAGGGATACGGCGTCGGTTACGAAGGTCCGCGTTTCGCCGTCGTATATCACCTGTTGTCGCTCGTCCACAACCGGCGACTGCGCGTGCGCGTGTTCTGCGAGGACGACGACATGCCGAGGCTCGCCTCGGTGATCGCTGTGTGGCCGGTGGCGAATTGGTTCGAGCGTGAAGCCTTCGATCTCTTCGGCATCGTGTTCGAAGGTCACCCGGATCTGCGCCGCATCCTCACCGATTATGGTTTCATCGGCCATCCGTTCCGCAAGGATTTTCCGCTCAGCGGTACCGTGGAGATGCGTTACGACTCGGACCGGCGGCGCGTCATCTATCAGCCGGTGACGATCGAGCCGCGCAACAACGTGCCTCGGATTGTTCGCGAAGAGACTTATGGGGATACGGAGTAGTGGCCGAAATCCGCAACTACACAATGAACTTTGGCCCGCAGCACCCGGCGGCTCACGGGGTGTTGCGTCTCGTCTTGGAGCTCGATGGTGAGGTGATCGAGCGCGCCGACCCGCACATCGGTTTGCTGCACCGTGCGACCGAGAAGCTTGCCGAGACCAAGACCTTCCTGCAGGCGCTGCCGTACATGGATCGGCTCGATTACGTCTCCATGATGTGCAATGAGCATGCATACGTCATGGCGATCGAGCGCTTGCTCGGCATCGAGATCCCGCTGCGCGCGCAGTACATCAGGGTGATGTTCGACGAGCTCACGCGCATCCTCAATCACCTGCTGTGGCTCGGGGCGCATGCGCTCGACATCGGAGCGATGACGGTATTCCTGTATTGCTTCCGCGAGCGTGAGGACCTGATGGACTGTTACGAGGCGGTGTCGGGGGCGCGCATGCACGCAGCCTATTACCGCCCCGGCGGCGTTTATCGCGACCTGCCGGATCGCATGCCGCAATACCAGACCTCGCGTCTGCGCGACGAGGATGAGGTGAGGTCTCTGAACAAGAACCGGCAAGGCTCGATGCTCGACTTCATCGAAGATTTCGCCGGACGCTTCCCGCGCTACGTGGATGAATACGAGACCTTGCTCACCGACAACCGCATCTGGAAACAGCGCACGGTCGGAATCGGCGTGGTCACCCCGGAGAGGGCTAAGGCGCTCGGATTCACCGGGCCGATGTTGCGCGGCGCGGGCGTTGCGTGGGACTTGCGCAAGATGCAGCCGTACGAAGTCTACGATCGCGTGGCGTTCGATGTTCCTGTCGGGGTCAACGGCGATTGCTACGATCGCTACCTCGTGCGCATCGAGGAGATGCGCCAGTCCAACGCGATCGTGCGCCAGTGCGTCGAGTGGCTGCGTAACAACCCCGGGCCGGTGATGATCGACAATTTCAAGGTGGCGCCGCCCGCGCGCGTGTCGATGAAAAGCGGCATGGAAGAGCTCATCCATCACTTCAAACTCTTCACCGAGGGCATGCACGTACCCGAGGGCGAGACCTACGCCGCGGTCGAGCATCCCAAGGGCGAGTTCGGCATCTATCTCATCTCCGACGGCGCCAACAAGCCGTTCCGGCTCAAGATCCGTGCGCCGGGGTTTGTCCACCTCTCCGCCATGGATGAAATGACCCGTGGTCACATGTTGGCCGACGTGGTGGCGATAATGGGCACCCTCGACATCGTGTTCGGCGAGGTCGACCGGTGAACGCGCCGCTCAAGCTCACGCCCGAAGCGCTGGCGAAGATCGATCGCGAGAGCGCGAAGTATCCTGCCGGCGAGAAGCGCTCGGCCGTCATGGCCGCGCTCGCCATCGCTCAGGACGAACACGGCTGGCTTTCCGTCGAGCTGATGGATTTCGTCGCGCACTATCTAGATATGCCACCGATCGCGGTGTACGAGGTCGCGAGCTTCTACGCGATGTACAACCTGAAACCCGTCGGCCGCTGCAAGCTCACGCTCTGCACCAACCTTCCGTGCGCGCTTCAGGGTGCGAACGCGGCGGCCGAACGCCTGAAGAAGCGTCTTGGCATCGGCTTCGGCGAGACCACGCCCGACGGGGCTTTCACCCTGAAGGAAGGCGAATGCCTGGGCGCGTGCGGCGACGCTCCCGTAATGCTCATGAACAACAAGACGATGCTGTCCTGGATGACGCCGGAGAAGATCGACGCGTTGATCGAAAGCCAGAGGAAAGCGCAATGAACGCGTCGTTGCCGCCGTTTGCCGGCGACATCTACGGCCCCGATGCCGTAATCCTCAAGGGCCTGACCGGGCTCAACTGGCGTTTGCGCGATTACGAGGCACGCGGTGGCTATGAGGCGCTGAAGAAGATCCTGTACGAGAATATCGCGCCCGAACTGGTCGTCGCCGAGGTGAAGAAGTCGGCGCTGCGCGGGCGCGGCGGGGCCGGGTTTCCCACGGGGCTCAAATGGAGCTTCATGCCGCGGCAGTACAGCGGTCCCAAGTACCTCGTGTGCAACTCCGACGAAGGCGAGCCGGGCACATTCAAGGATCGTGACATACTGCGCTACAACCCGCACATCGTGATCGAGGGCATGGCGATCGCCGCCTATGCCATGGGAATAAATCTAGGGTACAACTACATTCACGGCGAAATCTGGGACGTGTACGAGCGTTTCGAGGAGGCGTTGCACGAGGCGCGTGTGGCCGGTTACCTCGGCGAGAAAATTCTCGGCAGTTCGTTCAGCTTCCAACTGCACGCCCATCACGGTTACGGCGCATACATCTGCGGCGAGGAAACTGGGCTGCTCGAATCGCTCGAGGGCAAGAAGGGTCTGCCGCGTTTCAAGCCGCCGTTTCCGGCAAGCTTCGGACTCTACGGCAAGCCAACGACGATCAACAACACCGAGACGTTCGCCGCTGTGCCGTGGATCATCCTGAACGGGGGAGAAGCTTTCCTGTCGCTGGGACGACCGAATAACGGCGGCACCAAGATCTTTTCCGTTTCGGGCGACGTGACGCGGCCCGGAAACTACGAAGTACGGCTCGGCACGCCGTTCGCGAAGCTGCTCGAGATGGCAGGCGGTATGCGCGACGGCATTGCGCTGAAAGCGTGCATCCCGGGCGGCTCGTCGATGCCGGTACTGCCGGCCGAGATCATGTTGCAAACCGACATGGACTACGACTCGATCGCCAAGGCCGGCTCCATGCTGGGATCGGGCGCAGTCATAGTCATGAACGAAACGCGCTGCATGGTGCGCTGCCTGCGGCGACTGTCGTACTTCTATTTCGAGGAATCGTGCGGCCAGTGCACGCCTTGCCGAGAGGGCACTGGCTGGCTCTACCGTATGGTGGATCGGATCGAGCATGGCCGCGGCCGGATGGAAGATATCGCCAAGCTCGACAACGTGGCCGAGAACATCCAGGGCCGCACCATCTGCGCGCTGGGCGACGCGGCCGCGATGCCGGTACGAGCTTTCATCAAGCACTACCGCGACGAGTTCGTGCACCACATCGAGCACGGCTGCTGCACGGTACCGGATTACGTCTGAGAGATCGCATGCTGGAGATTGAGCTCAACGGCCGCAAGCTGGAAGTCCCCGAGGGCAGCACCATCATGGACGTCGCCAATCGGGAAGGAATCTACATCCCGCACTTCTGTTATCACCATAAGCTTTCCATTGCGGCCAACTGTCGCATGTGCCTGGTGCAGGTGGAAAAGGCACCCAAGCCCTTGCCGGCGTGCGCCACACCGGTTACCAACGGCATGAGGGTTTGGACGCATTCGGACCAGGCGGTAGATGCGCAGAAGGGCGTTATGGAGTTCCTGCTCATCAACCATCCGCTGGACTGCCCGATCTGCGATCAGGGCGGCGAATGCCAGCTGCAGGATCTCGCGGTGGGCTACGGTGCCAGCGCTACGCGCTTCGAGGAGCCGAAACGGGTCGTTTCGAACAAGAACCTGGGGCCCTTGATCTCGACCGACATGACACGCTGCATCCACTGCACGCGCTGCATACGCTTCGGTCAGGAGATCGCGGGCATCATGGAACTCGGCATGATCGGGCGCGGGGAGCATGCAGAGGTCATCACCTTCGTCGGCAAGACGGTGGACTCCGAGCTGTCGGGCAATGTGATCGATCTGTGCCCGGTCGGCGCGCTCACCTCCAAGCCGTTTCGCTATTCGGCGCGCACCTGGGAGCTCGTGCGCCGGCCGAGCGTGAGCCCGCATGACGGACTGGGCTCGAACCTCACCGTGCAGGTGAAGCAGAACCGGGTCATGCGCGTGCTTCCTCGAGATAACGAGGCCATCAACGAATGCTGGCTCTCGGACAAGGATCGTTTCTCGTACCCAGGGCTCAACTCCGAGCAGCGCCTGGCGCGGCCGATGATCCGCGAGTCGGGCGCGTGGCGCGAGGTCGATTGGCCTACCGCCCTGGCATTTGCGGTGGCTGGCCTGAAGCGGGTGCATGAGGCGCACGGTGCAAGCGCCATCGGCGCGCTAGCCACGGCGCATGCGACCTTCGAGGAACTGTACCTGCTGCAGAGACTCATGCGCGGGATCGGCAGCGGCAATGTCGATCATCGGCTGCGGCAATCGGATTTCAGCCGGGATGGCTCGCAGCTCGGCGCGCCGTGGCTCGGAACCGCGATCGCGGATATCGCCACGCTCGACCGCGTGTTGATCGTGGGTTCGACGCTGCTGCGTGATCATCCGCTCATCGCGCATCGAATCCGGCAGGCCGCGAAGAAGGCGCTGCAGGTGAACCTGGTCAATCCGGTGGATGACGAACTGCTGCTGCGCGTCGCGAATCGCCTGATCGTAGCGCCAAGCGGATTCGCCCGGACGCTGACCGAGATCGTGCAAGCGCTCGGCGCTCTGAAAGACGTTGCGGTGCCGCCGGCCGGGGCCGAGCCATCGGAGAGCGCTCGCCGCATCGCCGAGAGCCTCGCTTCGGGCCGCGATGTCGCCCTCTACCTGGGCAACATCGCGCAGCATCACCCCGATGCGAGCCTGCTGCATGCGCTGGTGCAACGCATCGCCGCTGTCACCGGGGCGCGCTTCGGCTTCCTGGGCGAGGCAGCCAACAGCGTCGGTGGCGTGCTTGCGGGCGCGGTACCGTTCGCCGGAGCAGTTGCAGGGCTCGATGCGTACGCGATGCTGCAGGCGCCGCGCCATGCCTATTTGCTGCTGAATGCGGAGCCGGAGCTCGACTGCTACGACCCGGCAGCGGCGATGGCGGCGATGCGAGCCGCCGAATTCGTCATCGCGCTCAGCCCGTATCAACACGCCGCGATCGACTACGCACATGTCATGCTGCCAATCGCGCCTTTCACCGAGACGTCGGGCACTTTCATCAATACCGAGGGCAGGCCGCAAAGCTTCCGCGGCGTGGTCAACCCGCTTGCCGAGACGCGCCCGGGTTGGAAGGTGCTGCGCGTTCTAGGTACGATGCTCGGCGTCGAGGGTTTCGACTACATATCGAGCGAGCAGGTGCGCGATGAAGCGCTCGCACAGTGCGAGCTGCCCGCGCGGCTGGATAACCGTCTACGCGACGAGCGCATCGATCTAGCGCTCGCGCACGCACCCGGTTTGGAACGCATCGGCGAGGTGGCAGCCTATCATGCCGATGCCATCGTGCGACGTTCGCCGCCGCTCGCGGCGACGCCGGGCGGGCAACCACCGGTCGCCGGGATGAGCAGCGAGACATTGGCGCAATTGGGTTTGCGAGCGGGCGGCAGCGTGCTGCTGCGCCAGGGTCAAGGCGAGGCGACGCTGCCGGTCGCGCTGGACGAGCGCGTTCCCGCGCATTGCGTGCGTGTGCAGGCGGGGCATCCGCTGACAGCGGGGCTGGGCGCGATGTTCGGCCCGATCGAGGCGCGGCCGGTCGCATTGAATGAGCGCAAGGTCGGGTAGGCATGGATCTCACGATCTTCGAACGGTTCTTCGGACCGACCTGGCCGGCGGTATGGACGCTCGCCAAGATAGTGGCGATCGTGGTGCCGTTACTCGCCTGTGTGGCGTATCTGACGCTGTGGGAGCGCAAGGTGATCGGGTGGATGCAGGTCCGCCGCGGTCCCAACCGCGTCACCTTCTTCGGCCTGCGCTGGCTCGGCGGTCTCGCGCAGCCGATCGCCGATGCCTTCAAGCTGCTGCTCAAGGAGATCATCATCCCGTCGGGCGCGAACAGGTTCCTGTTCGTGCTGGCGCCTGTCATGGCCATCATGCCGGCGCTTGCCGCCTGGGCGGTCATCCCCTTCGCACCCGAACTGGTGCTCGCCGATATCGACGCGGGATTGCTGTACGTCTTGGCGATTACGTCCATGGGAGTCTACGGGATCATCATCGCGGGCTGGGCGTCGAATTCGAAGTACGCGTTCCTGGGTGCGATGCGCTCCGCGGCGCAGATCATCTCGTATGAGATCGCCATGGGCTTCGCCCTGGTCGGCGTGCTGATGGCGGCGCAAAGCCTCAATCTGGGCGATATCGTGGTGAGCCAGGTTGGACGTTACGGCTTTCTCAGTTGGTTCTTCATCCCGCTCTTTCCGCTGTTCCTGGTCTACCTGATCGCCGGCGTGGCGGAGACGAATCGTCTGCCGTTCGACGTCGCCGAGGGCGAGTCGGAGATCGTCGCCGGTTTCCACGTCGAATACTCGGGGATGACGTTCGCGATCTTTTTTCTCGCCGAATACGCCAACATGATCCTGGTATCAACGCTTTGCTCGATCATGTTCCTGGGCGGCTGGTTGTCGCCGTTCGCATTCTCCGCGCTCAATGACATCGCGTTCGCGCGTTGGCTGGCGGCGCCTGGATTCCACTGGTTGGCGGCCAAGATATTCGTCGTCGTGTTCTTTTTTCTGTGGTTTCGAGCGACCTTCCCGCGCTATCGCTACGATCAGTTGATGCGGCTGGGCTGGAAGGTCTTCATACCAATCACGCTCATCTGGATTTTCGTGCTGGCCGTGTGGATGATGACGCCGTTGTGGCCATGGTAAGGATGCCATCGTGATCAAGAGAATCAGCGGGTTTTTCAACACATTCCTGCTCATTGAACTGGTGCGCGGCATGGTCCTGACCGGCCGGCATCTGTTCGCGAAGAAGATCACCATCCAGTATCCCGAGGAAAAGACTCCGCAGTCACCGCGCTTCCGCGGCTTGCATGCGCTGCGCCGCTATCCGAATGGTGAGGAGCGCTGCATCGCTTGCAAGCTGTGCGAAGCGGTGTGCCCGGCGCTTGCAATCACGATCGAGTCGGAGCAGCGCGACGACGGCACGCGTCGCACCACACGGTACGATATCGATCTCACCAAGTGCATCTTCTGCGGCCTGTGCGAGGAGTCGTGCCCGGTGGATTCGATCGTCGAGACGCGTATTCTGGAGTATCACGGTGAGAAGCGCGGCGACCTCATCTATACCAAACCGATGCTGCTCGCGATCGGCGATCTGTACGAACAGCAAATCGCACGCGACCGCGCCGCCGACGCGCCTTATCGATGACGACACGCGACTCGGGGAGCGAGGGAGCGGCATGACATTCCAGCAATTCGTGTTCTACGTGCTCGCGGGGATATTGCTGTTCGCGGCACTGCGCGTCATCACCGCGCGCAATCCGGTGCACTGCGCTCTGTTTCTCGTGCTCGCCTTTGTTTCGTGCGCTGGCCTGTGGCTGCTGCTCGAAGCCGAGTTCCTGGCAATCGCCCTGGTGCTGGTGTACGTGGGTGCGGTCATGGTGCTGTTCGTGTTCGTTGTCATGATGCTCGACATCAACCTGTCGCGCATGCGCACGGGTATGTTCAGTTATCTGCCGCTGGGGCTCGCGGTCGCACTGCTGATGGTGCTGGAGATGGGACTGGTGCTGTGGTCGCACAACGTCGAGCTTGCGGATATGCTGCCGCCGGCCGCGCCAGCGGCAGATTACAGCAACACCAGGGAGCTCGGCCGGCTGCTGTATACGGAATACGTCTATCCGCTCGAGATCGCGGCGGTGATTCTGCTGGTCGCCATCATCGCTGCCGTCGCGCTCACGTTGCGCCGGCGAAAGAATACGCGTTATCAGGATCCGACGCTGCAGGTCTCGGTGCGGCGCGAAGATCGGGTGCGGCTCGTTTCGATGCCGCCCGTGCGGCGCGAGACCGAAGGAGCGAACACTGCGCCAGGAGTGAGCGCCGCAGCCGATCCGCAAGCGAGAGGCGCGCCGTGATCACCCTTTCGCACTACCTCGTACTGGGTGCGATCCTGTTCGCGATCAGCGTGGTCGGCATATTCCTGAACCGCCGCAACATCATCATCCTGCTGATGGCGATCGAGCTGATGCTGCTTGCGGTCAACACGAATTTCGTTGCGTTCTCGCACTATCTCGACGATATGGCGGGCCAGGTGTTCGTTTTCTTCATTCTCACCGTCGCCGCCGCCGAATCCGCCATCGGCCTGGCGATTCTGGTGGCGCTCTTTCGCGCCCTTAACACCATCGATGTCGACGATCTCGACAGCCTGAAAGGATGATCGGGCCGGCGCATTGACCAGGCGGGCTACCGACGCAGAAGAACAAGCCGCATGCAGACACTCTACCTGATCGTCTCCCTCGCTCCGTTGTTGGGCGCGATCGTCGCCGGGCTCGGCGGGCGCGCCATCGGCCGGCGCGGCGCGCATTCTGTGACCATCGCCCTCATGGTCGTTTCATTCGGCGCGGCACTCGCCGTCTTCCGCGACGTATTCGACGGCAACACTTTTAACGGTCCGGTCTACACCTGGCTGGTATCCGGGGATGTGCGCTTGGAGGTGGGGTTCCTGATCGATCGGCTCACGGCCACCATGATGGTGGTGGTGACGTTCGTTTCGCTCATGGTGCACGTCTATACGATCGGCTACATGGAAGACGATCCCGGCTATCAGCGTTTCTTCAGTTATATCTCGCTGTTCACATTCGCCATGCTGATGCTGGTGATGTCGAACAACTTCCTGCAGCTGTTCTTTGGCTGGGAGGCGGTAGGGCTCGTTTCGTATCTGCTGATCGGATTCTGGTATACGCGACCGACGGCGATCTACGCCAACCTCAAGGCGTTCATGGTCAATCGCGTCGGCGACTTCGGCTTCCTGCTCGGAATCGGTCTGGTGCTCGCCTACGCCGGTAGCCTGGACTATGCACAGGTGTTCGCGCAGGCGCCGCTGCTCGCAGGTATGGGCATCGAGCTCTTCGACGGGCGCGTCTGGAGCCTAATGAGTGTTATCTGCATTCTGCTGTTCGTCGGAGCGATGGGCAAGAGTGCGCAGTTCCCGCTGCACGTCTGGCTGCCGGATTCGATGGAAGGGCCGACCCCGATCTCGGCCCTGATTCATGCCGCCACCATGGTGACCGCGGGCATCTTCATGGTGGCGCGCATGTCGCCGCTGTTCGAGCTGTCCGAGACAGCGCTTTCGTTCGTCATCGTCATCGGGGCGATTACCGCGCTCTTCATGGCGCTGGTCGCGATCGTGCAGAACGATATCAAGCGCGTGGTCGCGTATTCGACACTCTCGCAATTGGGCTACATGACCGTTGCGCTGGGCGCGTCGGCCTACTCGGCCGCCATATTCCATCTCGCCACCCATGCTTTTTTCAAGGCGGTGCTGTTTCTGGGCGCGGGCTCGGTGATTATCGCCATGCACCACGAGCAGGACATGCGCCGCATGGGGGGGTTGCGCCGCTACATGCCGATCACCTACTGGACCATGATGATCTCCGCACTCGCGAGCATCGGCATTCCCGGACTGTCCGGTTTTTTTTCCAAGGACGCGATCATCGAGGCGACGCATCTCGCGACCATACCTGGCGCCGGGTTTGCCGCGGTTTGCGTGACGGCCTGCGTATTCGTGACCGCGTTCTACACCTTCCGCATGATGTTCATGACGTTTCATGGCGGCGAGCGCTTCGGCCGTGGGCATGATGCGGGCCACGGCACTCAGGCCGCCACCGTGCATGCCACGACGGCGGCGCCTGCCGTACACGCGCACGACGTGCATGCCGCAACGAGCGCGCACGGGCATGTCCCGCACGAGTCGCCGGCGGTGGTGACGCTGCCGCTGATCGCGTTGTCGATTCCGGCAGTCGCGGCCGGTTGGGCGATCGGCCCGGTGCTGTTCGGGAGTTATTTCGGCGACTCGATCTACGTCGCGCCCGAGCACGCGGCGCTCGCCCGTTTGGGCGAGCAATTTCATGGCGTGCTCGGCATGATTCGGCATGCTCTGCTGGGCGCACCCTTTTGGTTATTGCTCGCCGGAATTGCTACCGCGTGGTATCTCTACATCAGACGCCCGGACCTGCCCGCGGTGATCGCCGGGCGCTGTTCGCTCGTCTACCGAGTGCTGGAAAGGAAGTACGGTTTCGATGAGTTCAACGACTGGTTTTTCGCCGGCGGTACGCGCGGGCTGGGCCGCGGTCTGTGGCGGTTCGGTGACGCCGGTCTGATCGACGGCATCATGGTGAACGGCTCCGCGCGCATGATGGGCTGGTTCGCGACGCTGCTGCGCTACATGCAGACAGGGCATATCTACACCTACGCATTCGCGATGATCATCGGCGTGCTGCTGCTCGTCACGCTGCTGTTCGTGTTGAGCTGAGCAGGGAGTCGATGCACGCATGAGCGCACTGCCGACACTGAGCACCGTGATCTGGTTGCCGATCCTGGCCGGGATCGCGACGCTCGCCACTGGGTCGGACCGAAACGCCGGGATGGCGAGGCTGCTTGCGCTGGTCGGCTCGGTCGCAGGCTTCCTGGTTGCGATCCCGCTGTGGACCGGTTTTGACGCAACCGCGAGCGGGTTCCAGTTCGTCGAGCGCCACCGGTGGATCGAGAGCTTCAATGTCCACTATCACCTCGGCATCGATGGTATTTCGCTTTTGCTGATCCTGCTCAATTGCCTCACCACGGTGCTCGTGGTCATCGCGGGCTGGAAAGTGATCGACAAGCGTGTGGCGCAGTACATGGCCTCGCTCCTCATGCTCTCGGGTATGATGAATGGCGTGTTCGCCGCCCTCGATGGGCTCCTGTTCTACGTGTTCTTCGAGGCGACGTTGATCCCGATGTTCATCGTGATCGGTGTCTGGGGTGGTCCAAACCGCGTCTACGCGGCGTTGAAGTTCTTCCTCTATACGCTGCTCGGATCGCTGCTTGCGCTGATCGCGCTCATCTACCTCTACCTCGCCTCCGATGGCAGCTTCGCGCTGCAAGACTGGTACGCGACGCCGATTCCGTTGCTCGCCCAGGTGTTGGTGTTCTTCGCGTTCTTCCTGGCGTTTGCGGTCAAGGTGCCGATGGTGCCCGTGCATACGTGGCTGCCCGATGCACACGTCGAGGCGCCGACCGGCGGTTCGGTCGTTCTGGCGGCGATCATGCTGAAGCTCGGCGCCTACGGTTTCCTGCGCCTGTCGTTGCCGATCGTGCCGGACGCGAGCCAGTATCTCGCCTGGTTCGTCATCGCGCTGTCGTTGATCGCGGTGATCTACATCGGTCTGGTGGCATTGGTGCAGGCCGATATGAAGAAGCTCATCGCCTATTCGTCTATTTCGCACATGGGTTTCGTCACACTCGGTATATTCCTGTTCGATACCATGGCGATGCAGGGTGCGGTGATCCAGATGATTTCGCACGGCTTCGTCTCGGGCGCGTTGTTCCTCTGTGTTGGCGTCTTGTACGACCGGATGCACTCGCGCCAGATCGCCGACTATGGTGGCGTGGTGAACCGGATGCCGGCTTTCGCCGCATTCTTCATGCTATTCGCCATGGCCAACGCGGGCCTGCCGGGGACGAGCGGCTTTGTCGGCGAGTTTCTCGTGATCATGGGTTCGATGAGGGTGAACTTCTGGTACGCGACGGCTGCGGCCACGACACTCATATGGGGCGCCGCTTATACCCTGTGGATGTACAAGCGCGTGGTGTTCGGGGCCGTGGCGAATGACCACGTCGCGCAACTCGACGACCTTTCGGTCCGGGAGTGGATCTTCATGG
>WYBJ01000121.1 GCA_011525945.1 Burkholderiaceae bacterium
AGCATGAAAACGATTGCCGCCGCCGTCCTATCGCAGATGCTCCTGGCTCGCACTTGCGACAGGAGCAGCTGATTGGGCTGCGTCAGCGTGAAACCTTCCGCTAGTGCTCGCTTGCCCTTGATGCCATGATCTCCACCCTGCCCGACACGCTGCGCACCTTCTCCCCGGGGCCCGGGCGCACGGCGCACTTTTACGACCTCTCGGTGCTCGAGCGGGCAGGTCTCGGGCGCATCGGGCGGCTGCCGATCTCGTTGCGCGTCGTGCTCGAGGCACTCGTGCGCCATTGCGACGGCAAGCGCGTCACGGCCGATCACGTGCGCGATCTCGCCGCTTGGCAGCCCGATGCCGCGCGCACGACCGAGATTCCCTTCGTCGTCGCCCGGATCCTGCTGCAGGATCTCGCCGGATTGCCGGCGCTGAACGACTTCGCCGCGCTGCGCAGCGCGGCAACGAAGCTGGGCAAGGATCCGCTCAGGATCGAACCGCTGGTGCCGGTCGACCTCGTGGTCGACCACTCGGTGCAAGTCGACCACCATGCTTCCGCCGATGCGCTCACGCTCAATATGGCAGTCGAATTTCAGCGCAACGCCGAGCGTTACGCCTTTCTCAAATGGGGCATGCAGGCGTTTCGCGGCATCCGCTTCGTCCCGCCCGGGATCGGCATCGTGCATCAGGTGAACCTGGAATACCTGAGCCCCGGCGTATGGGAAAAGGATGGGATCCACTACTTCGATTCCACCGTCGGCACCGATTCGCACACCACGATGGTCAACGGAATCGGGGTGGTCGCCTGGGGCGTCGGCGGCATCGAATCCGAGGCCGGCATGCTCGGCCAGCCGATCTACTTTCTTACCCCGGACGTGGTCGGCGTGCATCTGTGTGGTAGGCTCTCCCCGGGGGTGACCGCCACCGACCTCGTGCTCACGGTGGTAGAGCTACTGCGCCGGCACAAGGTCGTGGCCAAGTTTGTCGAGTTCTTCGGCGAAGGCGCAGCCTCCCTGTCGGTCCCGGATCGCGCCACCGTCGGCAACATGGCGCCCGAGTACGGGGCCACCGTCGGCTTCTTCCCGGTCGATGACGTCACCATCGCCTACATGCGTGCGACCGGCCGCGAGGAGCGCGACGTCCAGGCCTTCGAGGCGTACTGGAAGGCGCAGCGCATGTTCGGCATGCCGCAGCCGGGCGCCATCGACTATAGCGAGATCGTCGAACTCGACCTCGGCACCGTGCGGCTGAGCGCTGCGGGGCCCAAACGCCCGCAGGATCGGGTGCCCCTGCCCGCTTTGAAGACGCGCTTCTCGCACCTTTTTGCCGCGCCGACGGCTGCCGGCGGCTACGGGAAGCCGGCAGCAGAGCTTACGCGACGCATCCCGGTGACGGGCAGCGCGGACATCGGCCACGGCGACGTGCTGATCGCCGCCATCACTTCGTGCACCAACACCTCGAACCCGGCGGTTTTGCTGGGCGCGGGATTGCTGGCGAAGAAGGCGGTCGAGCGGGGGCTCATGGCCGATCCGCGCGTGAAGACCTCGCTCGCACCTGGATCGCGGGTCGTGACCGAGTACCTGCGCGCGAGCGGGCTGCTGCCTCATCTCGAGCGGCTCGGATTTCATGTCGTCGGCTACGGCTGCACCACGTGCATGGGCAACACCGGCCCGCTCGACGAGCGCCTCGAGCAGGCATTGATCGGCAACGATCTGATCGGCGTTGCCGTCCTCTCGGGCAATCGCAATTTCGAAGCGCGGGTGCACAACGCGATCAAGGCCAACTTCCTGATGAGCCCGCCGCTGGTCGTTGCGTTCGCGATCGCCGGCACGGTCTTGCTGGACGTCGAGCGCGATCCGATCGCCACCGACCGGGACGGACGGCCGGTCTTCCTGCGCGAGCTGTGGCCGAGCGATGACGAGATCGCGGCCGTCATGCCGCACGCGACCGATGCGGCGACCTTCCGGCGCATGTACGCGGATTTCTCCGCCAGCCAGGAGCTTTGGGAGCGAGTACCGGCTAGCGCGGGCGCAGTGTTCGCATGGAATCCGGATTCCACCTACATCAAGGAGCCGCCGTTCTTCGAAGGCTTCAGTGCGGCGCCGCCGCCGACACGCGACTTTCGCGGCATGCGAGCGCTGGGCATCTACGGCGACTCGCTCACTACCGATCACATCAGCCCGGTGGCCGCCATTCGAAAGGACTCGCCGGCCGGCCGCTATCTGCTCGAGCGCGGCGTCGGCCCCTCGGATTTCTCCAACTTCGGCATGCGCCGCTGCAACCACGAGATCATGGCGCGCGGCGCTTTCGCCAACGCCCGCATTCGCAACGCCATGGCGCCGCAGCAGGAAGGCGGCTACACGGCGCACCAGCCGAGCGGCGAAGTGCTCACCGTGTACGAAGCCGCTGGCCGCTATGCCGGCGAGGGTGTGGCGCTGATCGTCTTTGGCGGCGAGGAGTACGGCACGGGTTCGTCGCGCGACTGGGCCGCCAAAGGTCCGTTGCTGCTCGGCGTGCGCGTCGTGGTCGCGCGCGGCTTCGAGCGCATCCATCGCTCCAATCTGGTGGGCATGGGCATCCTGCCGCTGCAGTTCCGGGACG
>WYBJ01000122.1 GCA_011525945.1 Burkholderiaceae bacterium
CCGCCGGGCGCCGTTCAACGAAACGCCGATGCTCGACGACGTGCCCGTCGCGATGCCGATGATCGAGACCGAGTCGGTGGGCGCCGGCGGCGGCAGCGTCGCCCGCGTCGAGGACGGCGCGCTGCGCGTCGGCCCGCAGAGCGCGGGCGCTGCGCCGGGTCCGGCCTGCTACGGCAAGGGCGGCATGGAGCCCACCGTTACGGACGCGAACCTCGTTCTGGGGTACCTGGACCCTGAGCGGTTCCTTGGCGGGCGTATGCGGCTCGACGCCGATGCGGCGAGGCGCGTCATCGAACGGCGCATCTGCCGGCCCTTGGGGCTATCGGTCGAGGAGGCCGCGTTCGAGATCCGCGAGCGCATCAACGGGTCCATGGCCGAGGAGACGCGCAGGCGCCTCGTGCGCAGGGGGCTGCGGCCCGCGGACGTCGTCTTTTTCCCGGTTGGAGGCGGCGGCGCGGTGCACGCGTGCGCGATCGCGGAGCGCGCGGGCATCGGCCGGATCGTCGCCTTCCCTTTCGGCTCGGTTTTCAGCGCCTTCGGCGGCTCAACGACCAACGTGCAGCACCGCTATTCGCGCACGGTGTCGATTTCGGCGGCAATTGCCGGGGAGGTCCAGGCCACGCTCGCCGCGCTGGGCGAGCAGGCGCTGCGGGACATGCAAGGCGAAGGATTTGCACCGAGTCAGGTCAGCTTTTCAGCGCATATCGTAGCGCGCCGGGGACGCCAGCGGCGCCTCCTGGAGTTGCACGCCACGGCCGCAGGCGGCAGGCCAGTCGCCGCGCGGGCCATCGTCGCGAGGACAAACGGCACGACGGTCGAAAGCGTGCGCCTAATGGCGACAGCCGACGTGCCGCACTGGACCCCGCCAGCGACCACACCGACGGGGCGCGCGCCCGCCCCGGTGCAGCGGGCCGAGCGCCCCGTGTACTGGGAGCGCGCTCGGCCGCTGCCCACGCCCGTCTACGATCGCGACGCGCTGGCGAAGGGCCAGGCCGTTAGCGGTCCAGCGATCGTCGAAGGGCCGGACACCAACTACGTGATCGCGCCGAAGTGGCTGCTCAAGATCGATCGCTACGGAAACTTCGTCATCGGCCCGGTTCGCGCCGGACCGGCGGCAAACTGAGGGAGGGCAGCAGCCGTGGATGCCGACGAAACGAGACAACGCGAGCAGGCATTCTTTACCGCCCGCGGCTTTGGCCAGCGCATTGGCTTCGGGCAGCGTCCGGCCGTGCTGGTAATCGACCTGACGCGCGCATTCGCAGATCCAACACAACCCCTCGGAGCGTCGCTAGACGCCGTGATCGAGCAAACCAATCGCATTCTGGACGCCGCCCATGCCGCCGCCGCGCCGGTGCTGCTTTCCGTCGTAGCCTACGACGAGCCCGGGTTCGAGGACGCGGGGGTGTGGCGCTTCAAGATGACCGGAATCTCGGCGCTGAGGGCAGGCTCCCCGGGCGTGGAGCTCGACCCGCGCGTGCGGCGGGCACCGGGGGATCCGGTGATGACAAAGAAATTTGCATCGTTCTTTTTCGGCACCGACCTGGTGTCCCGGCTTACCGCGGCACGCATCGATACGGTGATCGTCTGCGGGTGCACGACCAGCGGCTGCGTTCGCGCCACGGTGGTGGACGCGGTGCAGTTTGGTTTTCGGCCCATCGTCGCTCGCGAGGCGGTGGGAGATCGCTCGGCGAGTGCGCACCAACAAAGCCTGTTCGACATGGACGCGAAGTATGCGGACGTCGTGGCTATCGGCGAGGTAGTCCGCTACCTGCAGGGCGTGCGATCAGGCGGACCCGCCGGCAAGGGCCTTTAGTTAAGGCGCGCTGCAGCGCTTCTTGACTGAGCGGGAAGCGATGCTGATGACCGGCTCGAAAGCCGATTCCCGGCTGGAACTTTAGCTTGCTGTAGATCTCGTGCTCGAGCGAGTAGGCGAAGTGCCACGCATTCGGACCGACGGCGCAGGAATCATGCGAGTTGCCGGCGAGCCAGTCACCCCGACCTTCTTACCGCTGAAGTCTGCAAAGCCAGACACCGGCTTGGCGCACATCAGGCTAGACGTCGGTCCGTGCCTGCCCAGATACCACCACGTTATGCGTCACCCGCTCCTTCTGGCATTTGTTGCAGCGCTACAGGATCGTCTCCAACACCGTGGACTTGGGGAGCTTGTCGAAGAACCGCGCGTAGAGCCTTCCCTCGCTGATTGACTCGATCTCGGCCGCCTGTACGGCGGTGTTGGCGGCAGCTCCTCCGGCGACGGTCAAAGCTAGAGCGAGCTTGCGTCGACGCACGGACAGAGCATGACGATGCGGCAGCACCGAGCGCGCGTGGCGCGCGACGATCGCCTCCGACGTCGCGGTGACGGGCATGCCGCAAGTGCGGCCAATGCGGTCGAGAATCGACGCCTCAAGCGAGGTGCTGAACGTCGACACGACGGTGGAGTGGAACACCACCAGGCTCGCGCCGGCGTCGCATACCAGGCGGCTGGCCGCCTCGACGTCGGCCATGACGAGCAGTTCCCGCTCGCTGCTGCCTGTAAGCTTCAGGCGGGTCGTGTGCATGGAGACGTCGTGCGGCAGCATCGCGCGGAACTGCGGTTCCGCCACCTGGTTGCCCGAAGGCAGCAGCACGCCGAGACGGCCGCGGGTTCCGTAGTTGATGGCGGGCACGAGGCCGCTCACGCCGCCAGCACGGCGCCTGCAGGCGCCACGCCCATTCTTTCGAGCGTCCGCTCCACCTCGACGAACGCCTCGTCTAGCGCCGAAAGCGCGAGCGGCTTGCCCTCGGCACGCCGCGCCTCGAGCGCGCGCCACACCCGCAGCCGCGACTCGTACCGCATCGGTAGCGGCAACGAGTAAACGCGCTCCATGAACCTGCTCCAGAGCGCAAGGTTCCAGACCTTCTCGTAGTCCTCCCTGTCGGCGCCGAGCGTGTGCAGCGCCCGCCCGCCCCCTGCGGGACCGCGCACGCGTCGCGCGGTGCCGTCGCGGATCTCGACGCCGTAGTCGCGCAGCGCGCTGTCGGTGGAAACGAAGCCGTTGACGACGTCGAGCAGCACGCGCGCAGGATCGCGCTCGAGCGGCTCGCCATAGCCGCCGCCTCCGGCGGTGACGACGCACACCACGTCGCCCCGCGAGACCTTGAGCACCCCGCCGGGCGGCACCTTCTCCACGCGGCTCGACCCGGCACGGCGCACCTGCATCGAGCCCTTGGCACCGCATGCCCCGCCAAGGAGTCCCCATGCCGCGAAACGCTCGCGCTCCATCCCGCGCGCGATGATGGTGGAGTCGTACGACAATACCTCGAACTCCAGCACGGTGCCGCAGCCGCCGCGATGGCGCCCGGCGCCGCCGGAATCCCGCACGAGCCCGTAGCGCAGCACGCGCGCCGAAGCGCGCGCCTCGAGCATCTCGAGGGGGTTGTTCCGCAGGTTCGCGATGTCCACCACGTCGCGCGCATGAAGGCCGTCTCCCCTGCTCGTGCCGCCCGTGCCGCCGGAGAGCGTCTCGAGCACGTTCACCTTCACCCCCCGCCCGCCGGAAGCGGGCTCGGCGAAGACCACCGGGACGATAGTGCCCGAGCCCGCCGCGGGCACGACGTCCGGCAGCGCCTGGGCGAGCGCGCCCATGATCGCGTCCTGCACTCGCACGCCCATTGTCGTGCGCAGCCCGACAGCCGCGGGAAACACCGCATTTACCACCGATCCCTCCGGCGCCGTGGTGGTTACGGGGCGCAGCAAGCCGGCGTTGACCGGGATGTCGGGCTCCAACGTGAGGAGTACCGTCATTATCTTGTAGACGAGCCACGGGTGCGGCTTGCCGGCGCTGTAGATATTGAAGGCGGCCTTGACCTGCGGGTCGGTCCCCGCGAAGTTGAGGTGAACCGAATCCCGATGCACGGTAACGGCGACCTGCAGGCGGACAGGCACCTCCGTCGCCACGTCGCTGTCCAGGTAATCGTGGAACTGGTAGGTGCCCGGCGGGATACGGCCGATAGCGGCGCGCGCACGCTGCTCGGCATAGTCGAGAGCGTCACGCATCGCCGCGGAAAAGACCTCCCGCCCGTAGCGCTCCACCAGCTCCTGAACGCGGCGCTCGCCGGTCTTCAGCGCGGTGATCATCGCGCGCAGGTCGCCGCGGTTGTCCTCCGGTATGCGGCAGTTGTTGAGCACCAGCTTGAGCACATCCTCGTTCAGCTCGTCCCTGCGGTAGAGCTTGAGCGGCGGGATCCGGATGCCCTCCTGGAACACCTCGGCGCTGGTCGGCGACAGGCTTCCGGGCGCGATGCCGCCGATGTCGGTCGAATGCACATACGCGAACGCGAAGCAGACGAGCTCGTCGTCGCAGAACACCGGCCGCATAGCGTTGATGTCGGGCAGGTGCGAGGCCATGCCGCCGGAGTTGTACGGATCGTTGGTGATGACGACGTCGCCGCGCTCGAACCGGCCAATGGCACGGATGGTGTCGGACAGATCCAGGTTTGCGAACATCGTGATGCCTATGCCGTTCGGGTAGCCAAAGATCTCGCCTTCCGGTGTGGCGAGCGCGACACCGAGGTCCGCGGTCTCGTTGACGAACGCCGTGTACCCGGTGCGTTGCAGTGAGTAGGCCATCTCTTCCGCCACCGAGCGGAAGCGCTGCATCAGCATCTCCAGAATCACCGGATTGCTTTTCATTCGTCGTCAGTAGTGTCCGACAGAATTCAGAATAGGTTCAGTTGGTTAGCGTCAAGTGGCATATCGTACGCGGTTGCGGATTCGGTAAGCAGCTGAATCAATGGTTCTTTGTCGAACGGCCGCACGCTCAGGATTTGCAGCATCGAATGCAACGACAGTGCGAGGTTGAGGCGTTTGCGGATGATGGCCACCAGC
>WYBJ01000123.1 GCA_011525945.1 Burkholderiaceae bacterium
AAGGCGAACCACGCCCGGGCCGGTGCCGAGATACGGCTAGGGTGGGATGACGTCGCGCACATGCACCTGCCGACTGCCGGTGCGGCTGATGGCGGCATCGTGGCGTCGATCCGCGAGCGCACCGAGCAGGACGGGATACTCGCCGCGCTGCGCGCGTGTGCAGCCGCCGGACTGATCGTGCCCGCCGCCATGCAGGGACCACGGACCGCGTATCACGTGCTGTCAGAGCGGCCCGAGTTGCCCGGTTCGATGCGCTCCGGCAGGGACGCCGGACGCCGATTCCGCGCCGCGCTGGAGCGACTGCGCCATATTGGCGCGGTCGAAGAACGCGATATACGGCGCGGCAACCGTCATTACACGCTTGCGCTCGTGCTCGCTGACAGAGGGAGCGCGCCGCATGCGTCGCATTCCGATTGATGCATACGACGCGGCATTGGCGCATGGCGCCCTGCGCCAAATGCGCCGTATTTGCGCATGGGGGTTATAGGGGGAATGAACTGGCGCACCCCATACCGATGGAGATTCCGCGATGAGCCTACACGCCATGGCCATGGGCACCCTGGTCGCCGACCCAGTGAGGCGCACCGGTCAGTCCGGCCGCGACTTCGTCACTGCCAGCATGCGGGTCGCTTGCGATGGCGCCGAGCCGTTCTTGGCGAGCCTGATCGCGTTCAGCACCAGCGCCGCCGAGGCGCTCGCCGAGCACCGGAAGGGCGATGGGCTTGTCGTGGGTGGCCGGGCGAATCTCAAGAGCTGGACCGGTCGCGACGGGCAGGAGCAGCACGGACTCGGCATCGTGGTCGAGCAAGTGATGAGCGAGTACCAGTTCGGGAAGCGGCGCCGGGGGACTGACGACGATGCGCGGAGAGCGGCGTGAGCGCGGCCCGCGCATTGCGCCTGACCCGCCCGGTGCCGCCCGAGAGCGCGGTGCTCGCAGCCGTGCTCGGGGCGCTGCGCCTGCATCCTGCTGTGGCCTGGGCCGAGCGCATGAATAGCGGTGCGTTCGTGGTAGGTAGCGGGCGCTCGCGCCGCTTCGTACGCTTTGGCTTCCCCGGCTGCTCGGACCTGATTGGGCAACTGAGGGACGGGCGGTTTATCGCCGTCGAGTGCAAGCGTCCCGGCGCAGTACCGACCGAGCGACAGCGCGCGTTCATCGCGTTAGTACGCCGCAACGGCGGAATCGCCGGGATCGCCGAGCGGGTCGAGGATGCGCTGGCTTTGATCGCCGGAACCCCGGCGCAATGATGGCCTCTTACCACGCAACAGAGCGGAGATTCGGACATGAGCGGAAAACACGATCGCTACTGCCACGAGATGTTGGCGCATACCGGGTTCGTCATCCTCGGCGGCGGCATGCCGCGGGAGTTGCGGCCCGACCTTTGGGCCACGCGCTTTAACGAGGGAACGGACGCAAGCGTTTTCATGCCGCGTGCCGAGCGCTTCCTCATCGAGTGCCGCGCGCGGATGTTTTTCGCGGCCGATCTCGCCGGCGTGGGTGAGGTTCGCATTGCGGCGAAGGCCGAGCATCGGCTCGCCGAGCGCATCGCAGAGCTTACCGGCCGCACGGTGTCGAACCTGCGCGCGATTCGCACGTTGTTCGAGTTCGCCCCGGCGCCCAAGGTGGAGAAGTTGCCCGAGGGCATCCCGGAGTATCCGAGCCGTGCGCGGACCGAAGCGCTCGAGGCGCAGGGGCTCGAGGTCGACCCGCTGTACGGGACCAAGCTCGACCCGCGCGGTAAGCAGCGGCAGGGGATCGCGTGATGAGCGCCAACGCGAAGCAACCGAGTGACGAGGGCGAGCTCGATCCCGCGTGGTACCCGGAGGCCGGGCTCCAGGAATTGCTCACCGGTGTGAGCACACCAGAGTCGCGAGCGAACACGGCTTGGTGGCTGATCCACCAGGCCATGGATGCGGCCGGCAAAGCTTTCGCCGATCAATCCTTCAGTCGATCGATTCAGTAGGAGAGCGAGATGAACTTCGGAGCATTGCTTGCTGGTGCCGGCATTGCGCGCGCGGCGATGGATGACGCGCGTGCGCGCGCGGCCGAGCAGACCTATCGCCAGTGGTTTATTCAGTCCGGCATCCAGGACATGGACGCCAAGGAGGCGCTTCGCCCGATGCGGGCCGAGCGTGATCGCCTCCGTGCGGAAATGGACTTGGCCGAGGCTCGCTACAAACGAGACATGCAGCCGCAGGAGCAAGAGATCGCGCGCTTGAGCGGGCAAGGCCGCTTATCCGACGCGCAACACAAGCTCGCCATGCAGCCCGGGAAGCAGCGTCTCGACGAGACGAGACAGCAGACCGATCTCGCGCTCGCGCCCGGGAAGCAGGCGCTGGCCGTCTCAGAGCAACAGGGTAAGCGCCAGGAGGAGCGGCTCAAGCAACTGGCGCGCTGGTGGGGCTACTACCGGATCGACCAGCAAGGCGCGCTCGATTTTCTCAACGGGAGCGAGACGCTCGGACCCGGGCGCCAGTTCAAGCGCATCGAGGCGGGCGATGTTCCGATGCCGAATGGGCAGACCACCCGAGGGCTGGCGTTCATTCCGGCGGATGGCGGCCAGAGAGTCGCCATCCCGTTCGCGCAGTTGGACGCGCTTGAAAAAAAGTACAACACCAAGTACGAAAAGGTCGGCAGCACGCTCGTCGGGATCGGGCCCGAGGGGCCAAAGGTCGTGTTCAGCGGCGCACAGCAGACGCACGATCTCGCGGTGAAAAAGCTTGATTACGAGTACAGCCTGAAGCGTGAACTGGAGAGCTTCAAGCAAAAGAATGGCGCGGCGGCCGCGACGGCCCTCGAGCGCAACGTCCGGTTCCTGATCGACCAGGGCATCGCCAAGACTCCGGCGGCGGCATTCGAAAAGCTTCGCACCGCGATGTCGAAGGGTGACGAGGACGCCGTGCTCTCGCTTGCGGGGAGCCTGCTTCGTGGCCCCGGATTCAGCGGGCCCAAAGGGCGCGACAAGGCGATCGCCGAGGCGCAGCGCATGATCGAGTCCATTCGAGGCCCGAGTGCGCCGGGCGCATCGACGTATCAAAGCGCGGAGGATGTGCGGGCCGCATACCGCGCGCAGAAGATCGATCGTGCAACAGCGCTCAAGGAGTTGGAGCGATTCGGATTCGAGGGGGAGTGAAATGGCGAAAGCGAAGCAGTTGCGTAACTACGCGAGCATCGGCGACGGCCGGCGCTACCAGGTGGAGGAAGACCTTCGCTGCTACATGCGGGTGTGCGAGATCAAGAAAGACCCGGCACGCATGAAGCGAGTGCACAAGCTCGCTCAGGACAAGCTTGAGGAGGCGGCCAAGGTGGCCGCCGTAACCGGAGAAGGAGATTACTCGTGAAGGATACGGCGACGGCCAAGGCAGGATTACAAAAAGTAGCACAAAGTAGCAACCGGGGCTCTCGGAAAGGGGAGCATCGCGGTGGGCGCAAGAAAGGCACCCCAAACAGGAGCACCAAGCTTCGGCGCGATGTGGCTGAGCAAGCGTTAAGGGAAGGCAAAGCGCCGCTCGAAGTGATGCTGGAGGCGATGCGCGAGGCGTACAAGGCCGGTGGCGCTGTGGCTGCGGCGCCGTTCGCCAAAGAGGCCGCGCCGTATGTGCACCCGAAACGGTCGGCGATCGACGCGAGCGTCCAAGGCGGACTCGTGATAGAGCTGGTGCAGTTCGGCGCTGATGCTGCTAGCGACGGCGGCGCGATCGCGCGATGAAGGCAGCGGCATTCCTCGATGCGGTCGAGCCCGAGCAGGCGCCTTCTCGGATCGATAGCCCGTTGCGGGAATCCGACATGCGCCGCGTGGCCGCGTTTACACCCGCCGAGGCCGAGGCGAATCGCGCCTACGAGACCAGCGACGCCGTGCGCGCGGAGCTCGAGGCGGCGATCGCTGCGGAAAAGAATCCGACGGCAAGGGCCGCGCTGCAGCAAGCCTACGAGGCTGATTTTGGCGGCTCGGTGCAGCAACCGCGATCGCGTGGTAAGGCGAGTGATTTCTTGGATGGGCCCGCGACCGCGAAGCGTAGCCGCGGCAAGGCGAGCGACTTTCTGCGCGGCAATGATCGCGGCGGCGCTCCGATCGATACATCGCGCCCGATCATCAACAACCCCGACGGGTCTTTCTCGACCGAGCGCACGATCACCATAGAGGTCGACGGCAGGCACATCGTGCTGCCGACCATCATCGACGGCAAGCAGGTTGCCGAAGAGCAGGCCATCCAAGCGTGGCGACAGGGCCGCAACAGGGCGGTGGGCGAGTTCGACACGGCGCGAGAGGCTGAGGCATACGCGCGCCAGCGCTCGGCCGAAATAGGCCGAGCGAGAGGCGCCGACCGAGCCGTTATCGACCGACCCGCCCGCATGACGATGACGCGCGGCGGCCAACCGGTGTTGGAGAATCCTGTTGCCGAGCTGCGCACCGAGCCACCCGGCCCGACCATCCACATGCCCGGCTCGATCTTTCACGGCGAGCCGGTCCTAACACCGGGATCGCCGCGCATCGAGGACATCGGCGGCCCGGCATCGGACGCCTTTGTCGTAGAGACCCGCCGCGCGCTCGAGGCGATGACGCCGGAGGAGCGCGAGCAGGTTGCGGCGCGAAAGGACATGCGGGGGAGTGTTGCGCGCAAGATCCTTGAGGGATGGGCGCGCCAGGACGAAGCCGGCGCCCGTGTGCCGGCGGTGCTTGCCATCACCGGGCGCGTGGAGGATCGCGCGCAGCGTCTTGCCCGCGGCGGCTACGATCCGGCGCTCGCCGGCGCTCGGGCGATCGCAGAAGCCAAGCTCGGCATCCCGGATCAGACCGACGGCGCGGTGCGCAAGTCGCTCCTCGATTTCGATGCCGAGCGCTCGATTCCGAGGCGGGCCTGGAACGACTTCTCGTCCGGCGTCGTGGGGTCAACTGGCGCAGCACTCGCGTATGCGGGCCGGAAGTCCAGCATCGATGCCGTCGAAAATCTCGGCGACGCGATGACGAACTGGTCGGAGGCGAAGCTACCGGCGCGGCCGACCGAGGCCGACCAGCTCGTGAGCGCCGTCGGCAGCATGGCCTCGTTCTTCGTTCCCGGCCTGGGCGTGATGAAGGGTGCGAATGCGCTCGCCGTGCTCTCGCCCGCGCTGGCGAAGTGGGCCGGGACTGGCGTCATGTCCGCCCTGGAGGCCGCCGCAGAGGCAGACCAAGTCTACAGGGACACAATCAGGCAGGGCGTGCCGGCCGATCAGGCGACGGCGAAAGCCGAGGGCACATTCTGGGCGAACATGGCGCTGCTGGGCGTCACGAACAAGCTTGGCCTCTTCAACGACGTGAAGCGCCTGGGCAAACGGATCGCGGCCGGCGCCATCACCGAGGGACCGCTGCAGGAGGGTCCGCAGCAAGTCATCCAGAACTATTTCACCGGGCGACCGCTCGATGAGGGCGTTGCGCAAGCGACGGCGATCGGCGCCATCGTGGGCGGTGGTGCGGCCGGCGTGCACGGCGCGCTGAGCCCGCGGACGCGCGATGCGGCGCAGACGGGAGGCGCAGGAGCGGCCCGCCCGCTTCAGGAGGCGGCGCAGGCCGCGTCCGTGGCACCGGCGACGGCTGTTCCCCCATCCGAGCCCACGGCAAGCGCTCCTGCGACGCCTACGGCGCTCGATGAGCAGGAGGATCGGGGCGGCGATGACAACCCGCTTGCCCGTGTCGCGCAACTGGATGCGCGGATTGCGGCGCTCGACGAGAGCCGACAGGCCGGCGGTTGGGTCGATTCGGCAGAGTTCGATTCCATGGTAGCCGAGCGCGACAACCTGAGGGCGAGCCTTCCCCGGATCGTACCCGGCGCACCCACGACAATCACCGCAGGCAACGGCGTCCCGGAGGGAGGCGAGTACGGCTTGATCGAGCTGGACGACCTGCGCGCACCGATGGACGAGTTCTTGCGTCCGACCGAGCGCTTTCCAGATGCCCTGAAAGTCAAAGACCGCACGCGCGCGGATACGTCCGAGCGAGTTCGGTCAATCGTCGAGCGCTTCGATCCTGCGCGGTTGGGTGCGTCATACACCGCCGAGGAGGGCGCGCCGGTGATAGGCCGCGACGGCGCCGTTGAGGCGGGCGTGAATCGGGCACTGGCGCTCAAGCAAATCTACCAGGCCAACGGCGCGAAGGCCGCTTCGTATCGGCAGCATCTCGATGCCGCGGCCCCGTCGCTCGGTCTCGATGTCGAGCGACTGCGCACGATGCGCAAGCCCGTGCTGGTGCGTGTGCGCCGATCCTCCACGGGCCGGGCCGAGTTCGCGAGTCGGGCGACGCGCGGCGACGGCAGCGTGCGCAACCCGATCATCGTTACGCGATCGGACGACATCGCGACTGCCGCTTCGATCAGCGACGATCCGTCGGGCGAGCGAAAGGGCTACTTCCGCTTCGCTCCCGATGCACCGCTGGGAGGCCTCGGCACGATCGCACTCGAGGTCGACAAGGGCTCCGCGCGGGTGGCGAAGGATGGTTCCTGGAGCGTTCCCGACATGCCGGCGCACTACGGGCACTTGGGGAACGCGCGCGGGGCGGATGGCGACAACTTGCGCGACCCGGTCGCGTACGGAGAAGCGGCCAACGCGGCCCCGCATTTTCAGCGCATCTGGACGGGCGAGGTGGAGGGAACCCCCGTGATCCAGCATGCCGTCCGAGATCCGCGCAGCAACCGGGTGCTCGGCTCGGTGACCGTGCACGAGCGCGAGGATCGCCCGGTCGTACTCTTCCATATCGAGGCCGCAACCAGGGAAAGCGGCGAAAGCGAGCGCATCCTGGCAGCAGTGCTCGAACGCGCCAAAGGAGAGGAGGTCTACCTTGCCCACATCGAACCCCAAGCAAAAGATTGGTGGCGACGCATGGGCGCCAAGTTCCTCGATGCCGCAGGATCCATCGATGCCACGATCAGTCTGGAGGGGCATCAAGCTGCCGTCGGCAAAGGCGGTCAAGTCGCTGCAGGAGGAGTCGAGCAAGCGGGTGCAGGCGCTCATTCGGACCGAGATCGCAAGAATCGAGAAGAAGCCGCCGCCACCGCCCAAGCCCATCGCGAAGAAGACGCGCGTGCGCAGGTACGCAGCGCCGACGGCACCCCGCGTCATCAAGTAGAGCGTTCGCCACTGGCTCTGCCGAGGGCCATCGATGGCGTCGCGTTGACGCCGATCGCGGAATCCGCATCGAGGGATACTGCGCAGGTTGTCGAGCTTCACCCGGCGAAGCAGGATAACGGCGCGCCAATCCAGGCCCTGGTACGGCCGGGGACGCCGGCGGACGGTGGCGGCAATGTGTTTCTCGTGGAGCAAGTCGACCCGAGGACCGGCAGCTACGCGCGCACGCTGCCGATGCTCGGCTACCAGGACCACGGCGAGGCGCTCGCGAGCTTTCTGAACCATGCCGGTGATGGCCGCGCTTTTGGCGCCATGGTGCGTATCCAGCCGGACGCCTTCCGCTCGATGCTCGAGCGGCCGGCAGAGCTCACGCGCCCGGCGATCTATCAGCGCCCGAAAGGCGTCAGCAAGGGCGACGCGCGCCACCAGGCGCAGGCACGAACCCGCGCCACCGGGGCGCTGCATGTCGACCTACCACACCCCTGGGAGAGGGATCGCTTCATCGTCTTGCAGGCAAGCTCGCCGCAAGCGGTCGCCTGGGGCCGCGCCTACCAGGCGCCGGCAGCGGCCGAAGCGACGGGAGACCCGCGGCGCGGGCGCCCCGATGTCATCCGCGACACCGTGCGCCGGCTCCTCAACGTGCCCATCAACGAGAAACACCTGATGAATCCCCGGGCACTCGGGATCTACAAGGTCTTCCCGCGCACGATCCGGCTGCGCAATCAGAACGATGTCGACGTGCTAATGCACGAGGTCGGGCACCACTTCAGCGAGAGCGAAAAGGCCGTGCGCGAGCACATGCAAGCGCATGAAGCCGAGTTGCTGAAGCTCACGCCGGCGGCGTACGCGAAGGAGTCCAAGGCACTGCGGCGCGAAGAAGGCTTCGCCGAGTTTGTCCGGCTCTATCTCACGCAGCGCGAGGTCGCCGAGCGCTCGGCGCCGAAGTTCTTCGAGGCGTTCGAGCGCTTCGTACAGGAGGCAGGCTACGCACCGATCCTTTCCGAGGTCGCCGACCTGGTGAACCAGTGGCACGCCCTGTCGCCAGCCGAGCGCATCTTCGCGAAGGTCGGACGCGGCAAGCCGCCGTTCTTGCAGCGCGTGCGCGATGCGCTCGACCTGAACCGCTTCATCTTCGAGGTTCTGGACAACTGGCAGCCCTTCAAGCTCATGGTCAAGGACCTGGCACCGGGCGGCGTGGCGCCCAGCAAGGACCCGTTCAAAGCATCGCACCTGCTCGCCGGCGACGGCGCCGTGATCGAAGACTGGATCGTGCACGGTACCGTGCCCTTCGATCTTGCCCGGCGCGCCGATCCACGCAACTACGGCAAGCCCCTGAAGGAGATTCTAAAGCCGGTAGCAAAGGATCTCCGGGAGTTCAGCGCCTACCTGATCGCGCGCCGCGCGGCCGAACTATCGCGTGTGGACAAGGAGCACCTGTTCTCGATCGATGAGATTCGCGCGGGCCTCCAGCTCGAGACGCCTGCGTTCCGCAAGGCCGCGGGCGAGGTCTACCGGTACAACGACCAGTTGATCGACTACGCGGTCGAAGGCGGGCTTCTCTCGCCGGCTGTCGCGCAAAAGATGCGAAGCTACACCGCCTACATCCCATTCTTTCGCGAGTCCGAGGCCGGTCCGCGCTCGAGCAAGAAGGAGCCCTTCCACAAACTCCAGGGCGGCACCGAGAACCTGCACGACCCGATCGCCAACATCGTGCAGAACACCGCCAACATCGTGTACGCGACCAACCGCAACGCGGTGCTGCGAAAGGCCTTCGCGCTCGCCCGCTCGACACCGGGCGGTGGGCGCTGGATCGAGGAGATTCCGCTCCCTCGGCGCGAGGTCAAGGTGCCGACCGAGCAGATTATCAAGGCGCTGGGCGAGCAAGGCGTGCAGATCGATCAAGACGTAGCCGATGGTCTCGCCGCGGTGCAGAGCTTCTTCCAGAGCGTTCCGGCCGATGACATGCGCGCGCATACCGTCATCGTGCGGGTTGACGGCGAGCCGCGGGCACTGCAGATCAACAGCCCCATGTTGTGGAAGGCACTGCAAGCCTTCGAACCGGTCGATCTCGGGATCATCGGCACGATGCTCGCCATGCCGTCCGACCTGCTGCGCGCCGGCGTCACGCTCTCGCCCGAGTTCATGGCGCGCAACTTCATGCGCGACACGATTTCCGGCTACATGCAGTCGAAGCCGGGACTCGTGCCGATCCTGCACACCGTCGGCGGCTTCAAGGAGGTTGCGACGCGCTCGGATGCGGCCAAGCTCTTCCGGGCATACGGCGGCGCCTTCGCGGATCTGTGGCAAGGCGAGAGCGACCAGGTACGCGCCCAGCTCGAGCGCATGGCAACGCGCGGCAACTTCGACCCGCGTACGATCCTGACCCCGAGCGGCATCATTCGGCTCCTGTCGCGCATCGGCTCGATCTCGGAAGCAGGTACCCGGGTTGCCGAGTTCAAACGCACCGCCAAGGCAGGCGACATCGACAGCCTGATCGATGCGGCCTACAACAGCCGCGAAGTATCCGTTGACTTCGGGATGCACGGCCACAGCCGAGCGATTCGGGTGCTCACGCGCATCACCCCGTTTTTGAACCCGGCGATGCAAGGCTTCTACAAGCTGGCCCGCACGGGGCGCGAACGAATGCTCGTGACCGCCATGCGAGGCTCGATCCTCACCTTGGCGAGCGTCGCGCTCTACCTGCTGAACCGCGGCGAGGACTGGTACGACGAGCTCGAGGCGTGGGAGCGCAACGTCTACTGGCACTTCGACCTGGGCCTTCGGGACCCTGACAACAAGGTGATCCCTGTGCGCGTCCCGAAGCCCTTCGAGTGGGGCGCCGTGTTCGGCTCGGTCCCGGAGGCCATGACCCAAGTAGCGATCGATCGCAATGGCGCGGAGTTCGCCAAGCGCCTGAAGTCGGTCGTGGTCGATGTGTTTGCCCTGCGAGCGGTTCCAACGGCCGTACTCGTGCCGATGGAATTGTGGGCGAACCAGAATACCTTCACGGGTCGACCGATCGTCGGGCAGTCCAAGGAACGCCTGGAGCCCGAGTTCCAAGCCGGCCCGCAGGCGAGCCTATCGGCCCGGAACGCCGGCGAGCTGCTCGGCGTGAGCCCCGCGAAGATCGACCACGCCATCCGCGGCTACTTCGGCACGATGGGTACGTACAGCGTGATGCTGGCCGACCAGATCATCCGGGCCGCCGGGGACTTTCCGCAGCCGGTCGAAAAGACGTGGCAGCAGTACCCGGTGGTGCGCGCCTTCGTGCACGACCCGAACAATCCGAACAGCCGCTATGTCACCGACTTCTACAAGGTGCTCGACAGGGCCCGGCGCGCCGGCGCGAGCCAGCGCCAGATTGACACCGATGCCCTTGAGGCGTACCAGGCCCGGCGAGCGAAGGAACTCGATGCCCTGCAGGGCGCCAACGCCACGGCCCGGCGAATCAACGCCCTGCGTCGTATGAACGAGGAAATCGTAAAAAGCCGCGAGTACTCCAGCGATGAGAAGCTGCGCATGGTGAACGAGAACAACGCCGAGATCCGGGCGCTTGCGAAGGAGTTCATGAAGGAGCAGGAGCAATGAGCAAGGCCAAGACACCGAAGGGGAAGGCTCCCAAGGCAAGGCCGCGACCGAAACCGGGAACGTCGGCCGCAGCGGCGCAGGCCCGGCGCAAGCGCTTCGTCGAGGAATACGTCGGCAACGGCGGCAACGGCACGATGGCCGCGAAGGCGGTCGGGTACTCGGAAAAGACCGCCCATTCCGCCGCGCATCGGCTGCTTAAAGACGCTGAGATTGTCGCGGCCATCAAGCGGCGCCGCGCAGAGCTGCAGAAGAAATACGAACTGAGCGCAGAGGACACCGTCCAGAAGCTTGCCCAGATGGTGCACTTCGATGTGTCGACCCTTTACGACGAGACCAATCGGCTGAAGCCCGTGCACCTGTGGCCACCGGAAGCAGCATCGTGCGTTCAAGGGATCGAAGCGGGGCCTCTCGGGGTTATGAAGGTGAAGACGATCGGGCGCCTGGACGCCGTCGTTGCCGCGATGAAGCACTTTGGCCAGTTCGAGAAGGACAATCGGCAACGGGTCAGCGATCCGATCCGAGAGCTGATGGATCACATCGCGAAGCACAACGAGGGGATCGTGGTGAAGCCATGACTTCGACCGCAGAGAAACTCGGGCATTCGTATGAGGAACTCGAGGCCTTGCGCGCTCAGTGGGTAGCTGTGGCTGCGAAGGTCGCAGCGCATGATGTCAGCAAGGCTCCCGCCTGTTGACATATGTTGACCTTATTAAGGGTGCCCGTTACCGGCTCGCAGCTGCTAACCCATGCTAAGGTTGTCGCGCATGACCGTCGATGGTTTTCGATGCCCTCGCTGGTGGCCGGAGGACGCAAACGCCGCTTGGAACGCTCGATCAGATCTGAAGCGTGGAACCGCTGCAGCGGCGGTTCGCGCCTTCGTCGAGACGCACGGAATCCGAGTGCTCAACGTCGCGGGGCCTCGGCTGGCGAGCGAATCGGGAATCGAGGGCTTCGTAGAGAGCCTGTTATCCGCTGCGCTTGTTGAACGCTGAGAGAGTCGCCCTTCGGGGGCTGCAGTAGATGGCTAGCGGTGCATTCCGTGGCCGGGCGCGACGCTCGTCCTTCCTCTCCAGAAGAGCGCGAGCATTCCGATGGCCAGGAGAGTGACTGTGGATGGCGCCGGAATCGCCACACGCGCCGGGGCGATCGTGAGTGCGATATCGCCGACCCTGTGGCTCGTTTCAATTACGCGCGAGATCCCCGAGCTAGGCACGGATACCTGCAGGAACGACTTCGCACCGGCGATGTGCGGGAAGAAGCCCGCGTCCGTCGGCACGGCATCGGTGTCGAACAGCATGTCCGAATCGCCAACGAGGTGCAGCTCGAGGTAAGGGAACTCCGAGGTGGTCGTCACGCCCGGAAAGTGGCGCGACGAAATCATCAACGAGGCGACCAGATCGTCCGGGAAGCCCCGGCCGGTGTTGCCCACCTTCAGCCATCCATCGGAACCAGCCGACGGCACGCCGCCGAATGACAGCACGAAGGGCGCGCGGAAAATGCCGAAGTCTGGAGTGGGGTCCTGATCGTGATCGGCGTCGACTTGCAGCGCGAGTTGCAGAGTGCCGACTGGTCCGCCGTAGCGGCTCATGTCGAAGCCGTCGATTCGAATCTGCATCTCGATGATGCCCGCGCGAGCGACCGGCGCGAGCAGCAAGAGAGGAAGCGCGACCAAAGAGACGGCGCGGTAGCAAAACGCTATCAGGCACTGAACAGGCACGAGGCGTCTCCCTGTCGCATCGCTTCAGCCAACTGATGACTGCAAGTTCTTGTTTTGTTTGGTAGGCCCCCGGGGACTCGAACCCCGAACCAACGGATTAAGAGTCCGCTGCTCTACCAATTGAGCTAGGGACCCATTTGGCAGGACGCGTATTGTACGCAAAGCCCCGTGCAGGGTAAATCCGACGAAGGCACGACTGCAGCGCAGACACGGGCTGGCGGGGTATCAGCATGTCTGACGACTTCGAGCCGAGGAGCGGGCCGATCGGCCCCGGCTCTCCGGCTTGCGGCCTGTGTAAGCCGGCACCGGCTTATCCAGCGCGACCGCGCGCGTCGAATGTGCGCGTAGAATCAGCTACCCACATCTACAACGCCGCCCGCGCGCCAACGCGAGGCGGTGCGACCAACACGGGCGAGGAGTGTCATGGACGAGCAGCTTCGCATCAACGCGCTGGAATACCACCGCTATCCCACACCCGGAAAAATCTCGATTGCGCCGACCAAGGGCCTGGTGAATCAGCGCGATCTGGCGCTTGCCTACTCGCCAGGGGTTGCGTATGCGTGCCTTGCCATCGCCGAAGATCCAGCGCAGGCGGCGAGCCTCACTTCTCGTTCCAATCTGGTTGGCGTGGTCACCAACGGGACGGCGGTGCTCGGACTGGGGAATATCGGTCCGCTCGCCGCCAAGCCCGTGATGGAGGGCAAGGGGTGCCTATTCAAGAAGTTCGCCGGCATCGACGTGTTCGACATCGAGCTGGCGGCAAAGGACCCGGACGCCGTGGTCGAAGCCGTGATGGCGCTCGAGCCCACGTTGGGCGGCGTCAACCTGGAAGACATCAAGGCGCCCGAGTGCTTCTACATCGAGCAGAGGCTGCGCGAGCGGCTGAACATCCCCGTGTTCCACGACGACCAGCACGGCACGGCGATCATCTCGTCGGCGGCGCTCATCAACGCGCTCAAGATCGTCGGCAAGAAGATCGGCGAGGTGAAGCTGGTCGTCTCCGGCGCAGGTGCGGCCTCCATCGCCTGCCTCGATATCTTCGTCAAGCTGGGGCTCGATCTCGAGCGCGTGTTCGTGTGCGACAGCCGCGGCGTCATCTACCGCGGGCGCGAAAAGGACATGGAGCCGAACAAGGCGCGCTACGCGCAGGAGACTTCCGCGCGCACGCTGGGCGACGTGATCGAAGGCGCCGACGTGTTTCTCGGCTGCTCCACTCGCGATGTGCTCGATGCCGACATGGTTCGGCGCATGGCCGACAAGCCGATCATTCTGGCGCTCGCCAACCCCGATCCCGAAATCACCCCGGAAGAGGCCAGGAAGGCGCGGCCCGACTGCATCATCGCCACCGGGCGCTCGGACTATCCGAACCAGGTGAACAACGTGTTGTGCTTTCCGTTCATCTTTCGCGGCGCACTCGACACCGGCGCGACGAAGATCACCGACGAGATGAAGATGGCCTGCGTGCTGGCGCTGGCCGAGCTCGCCGAGGCGGAACAATCCGATGTGGTGGCGATGGCCTACGGCGAAGCCGAGGTGGAGTTCGGTCCCGACTACATCATCCCGCGCCCGTTCGATCCCCGGCTCATCATCAAGATCGCGCCGGCGGTCGCGCGCGCGGCGATGGACAGCGGCGTCGCGACGCGTCCGATCAAGGACTGGGATGCCTATCGGCAGCAGCTCATGCAGTTCGTGTACCACTCGGGGCTTATCATGCGCCCGGTGTTCGCCGCCGCCAAGCAGGCGCCCAGGCGCGTGGTCTACACCGAGGGCGAGGACGAGCGGGTGCTGCGCGCGGTCCAGGTCGTGGTCGACGAAGGGCTCGCCACACCGGTGTTGATCGGCCGCCCGGAAGTCGTCACCAGCCGCATCAAGCGCTATGGCCTGCGCGTGGCGGCCGGGAAGGACTTCGAGATCGTCAACCCGGAAAGTGACGCGCGCTACCGGCAGGTATGGAGCGAATATCACGATGTCATGGGGCGCCACGGCGTCACGCCCGACGTGGCCAAGGCGCGCGTGCGCCAGCACACCACCTTGATCGGCGCGATGCTCCTGCGCCGGGGCGAAGTCGACGCCATGCTGTGCGGAACGTTCGGCACTTACGAGGAGCATCTCGAGCACATCAACGACCTGGTCGGCCGCACGCCCGGCCGCAGCATCTATGCCGCGATGAACATGCTGCTCATGCCCGACCGGACGTTGTTCATCTGCGACACCTATGTCAACGAGGACCCGAACGCCGAAGAGATTGCCGAGATGACGCTCATGGCGGTCGAAGAGGTGCGCCGTTTCGGCCAGACGCCGAAGGTGGCGCTGCTGTCGCATTCGAACTTCGGCAGCTCCCGCTCGGCGTCGGCGCGCAAGATGGCGCGCGCGCGCGAGTTGCTGGCGCAACGGTCGCCGGAACTCGAAGTCGACGGCGAGATGCAGGGTGATGCGGCGCTGTCGGAGGACGTCCGCGCCAAGGTCTATCCGGCAGCGCACCTGAAAGGCGAGGCGAACCTGCTCGTCATGCCGAACATCGATGCCGCCAACATCGCCTACAACCTGCTCAAGATTACCGGCGGGGGCGGTATCACGATCGGCCCGATCCTGCTCGGTTGCGCCCGGGCGGTGCATATCGTGACGCCGTCGGCCACTGTGCGCCGGATCGTCAACATGACGGCATTGGCGAGCGTAGGCGCGGCGACCCGCCGCTGAGCGCCGGTGCGGCGCGCCTCATGAGCGATCTCGCGGCGGCCCTGGGTCATTACGGCGTCGGTCTGGTGTTTGTCAACGTCCTGCTGACGCAGCTCGGCGCGCCGCTGCCGGCGGTGCCCGTCATGATCGTCGCTGGCGCGGTGGCGGCGGGTGGACATATGTCGGGGTGGCAGGCGTTCGCGGTGGCCGTGATCGCCAGTTCGATTGCGGACGCGCTCTGGTACGCCGCGGGTAGGCGCTACGGTCATCGCGTGCTCGCGGCTCTGTGCCGGATGTCGCTCTCGCCCGCCTCGTGCGTGCGTCAGACCGAGCGCGTGTTTCTGCGCTATGGCCTGGGGACAGTCGTGATCGCCAAGTTTGTTCCGGGCCTGGCCACCATCACTCCGCCGCTCGCCGGCGCCATCGGCTTGCGGCCGGCGACGTTTCTCGTCTTCAACGCGGTCGGCGCCGCGCTCTGGGCTGGCGGGTCGCTGCTCGCCGGTTGGCTGCTCGCGGATCAGATCGATGCCGCGATCGCCTGGATGGCGCACATGGGCGGTTACGCCATCGCCGTGCTGGCGCTGCTGCTCGCGGTTTACATGAGCGTGAAGTGGTTCGAGCGTCATCGCTTCCTCGCGCAGTTGCGTGCGGCGCGCATCGCGGTGGCCGAGCTGCACGCGATGATCGAGGGGGGCGAGCAACCGCTCATCCTCGATGTCCGTTCGGCCGCCGCGCTCGGGGTCGATCGCGGGCGCATCCCTCGGGCGGTGCTGATCGATCCGGACGCGCCGGATGCGGCGCTGGGCGATCTGCCGCGGGATCGCGACATCATCGTATATTGCAGTTGACCGAACGAGGCGAGCGCGGCGCGTGTCGCCCGCATGCTGGTCGACCGAGGCTTCGTCCGGGTTCGCCCGCTGCTCGGCGGTATCGATGCCTGGGTGGACGCCGGTTTTGCGTTGGAGCAGTTCGATTGAGACCGATCCCGCGTCGTGCGGCGGGATGAACTCTTGCACCCGAGGAGACCGAGATGATTCTGGAGAAGAATGCAGCCACATCCGTACCGATTCACGAACTGATGACCCGACGCTGGAGCCCGCGCGCTTACGATGTCAATCGTCCGGTCACGCGGGCGCAGTTGGCGGCCCTGCTGGAGGCCGCTCGCTGGGCGCCGTCGTGCAACGGAGCAGAGCCGTGGCGCTACCTCATCTGGGATCGCACCCGCGACGAGGCGGGCTTCCAGCGCGCGTTCGAGTGTCTCACGCCCACGAACAAGCTCTGGGTGAAGAATGTGCCGCTGCTCATGTTGTCGATCGCGAGTCCGGATCCGCTACCCGGCGGTCGGCCGAATCGCTATCCGCAGCACGATACCGGCATGGCGAGCATGTGTCTTGCGCTACAGGCGGTGGCGCTCGGCCTGATCGCGCACCAGATGTCAGGTTACGACGTCGACAAGGTGCGTGCGGCGTTCGCTATTCCCGCCGACTGCACACCCATGGCCATGATCGCGGTGGGCTATCAGGCAAACCCGGATGTGCTCGACGAGGAAACAAAGAAGAAGGAGCTCGCCGCGCGCAATCGCAAGCCGCTCGCCGAGCGCTTCTTCGAAGGCGGCTGGGGCAAGCCGGTGAGTTTCTGAGTCCTTTGCCGGTGTGCTCGTGCCGGTCGAATCGTCCCGTGCACACGTGTTTCGCCGGCGCGGGTGTTCGATCCAACGCGGCGCTCGCGCGCCGATCGACGCCCGCGGCCCGGGGCTCGAGGAATCCTGCGGCTCACCCGTCTGGATGAGCCGCAAGGTCGATGTCGCGCGTATCCGAAGTCGATAAATTTCACCACGCGTCGATGGTTCAAGAGATCGGCGCGAGCAAGCCAACTTATCGACAAGGAGATGACCATGAAGCGCAACGTTACCGTATCAATCGCTGCCGGGCTGTTGATTGCCGCAGGCCTTGCCCAGGCGGGCGACGTTCTGGTCGCCGGTGAGTTCGTGTCCGAGAACGTGATCATGGATGCGCGCGGCGC
>WYBJ01000124.1 GCA_011525945.1 Burkholderiaceae bacterium
CGCGCAGCCGCGGCGCGTGCGCGCATTCATCGACCTGGCGATAGCGCGGTTGCTGGAGACGCCGACCTACGTGCTCAGCGCGAAGGAGCTGACAGCGGCGGCGTCCGCGGCGCCGAGGACGAGGCGCAGCCGCTGAGCCTCAAGCGCGAGGGGCTGGGCAGCGGCGTCTACGTGCGCGTGGGCTCCAGCAACCGGCGGGCCGACCGGGAGCTCGTCGAGGAGTTGCGCCGCTTCGCACGCGGCGAGGTATTCGACGAACAGCCCATGCCCGACCTCGACTCGGAAGCGCTAGACTTCCGAGCCGCTTCCGAGTCGTTCGCGCCCGTGCGCCAGCTCGCCCGTCGCGATCTGGAAACGCTGCGCCTCGTGACGAGCCACCAGGGGCGCAAGGTGCCGACCGTGGGCGGGATCGTCCTCTTCGGCCGCGAGCGCGAACGCCACTTCCCCGACGCCTGGGTCCAGGCCGGACGATTCGGGGGCACCGACCGGAGCCGCATGCTCGACCGCACCGAGATCCGGTCGCATCCGGTGCGGGCGGTCGAGGAGTCGATCGCCTTTGTGCAGAAGCACTCGCTCCATGGGGCCGAAATCGGCGCCGTGCGCCGGCGCGAGCGCTGGAGTCTGCCGCCGCTGGCCGTGCGCGAGGCCGTCATCAACGCGTTCGCGCACGCCGACTACGCGCAGCGTGGCGCGCCGCTGCGCATCGCGATCTTCGACGATCGCCTGGAGGTCGAGAACCCCGGGCTCCTGCCCTTCGGGCTCACCGTCGAGGACCTGCCGCGCGGGGTTTCGAAGCTTCGCAATCGCGTCATCGGGCGGGTGTTCCACGCGCTCGGGCTGATCGAGCAATGGGGCAGCGGCGTGCAGCGCATGACGCGCGCCTGCCGCGACGCGGGGCTCGCCGCCCCTGTCTTTGAGGAGATCGGGACGCGCTTCCGGGTCACCCTCTTCACCGCGCGTGTCGGGGCGCCCGCGCTCGAAGAAACCGACCAGGCCATCATGGATGCTTTGGCGCAGTCCGACGGATTGCTCACCAGCGAAGTGGCGAAGGCAATCGGCCTCACCCCGCGCGCGACGCGCACGCGCCTCGCGCGGCTCGTCGCGACCGGGCTCGTACGCGAGCTCGGCACCGGTCCGCAGGATCCGCAGCGCCGCTGCGTCCTCGCCGATCGGGAATCCCGATGAAGCTCACGCTCCAACAACTCGAAGCCCACCTCTGGGGCGCGGCGAACATCCTGCGCGGCAAGACCGCGGGGCAGGACAGAACTACATCCTGTCGCTGATGTTCTACAAGCGCCTGTGCGACCAGTGGGAGTGCGAGGCCGACGACGCCATCGCCGAGCTGGAGCGCCAGCAGGGGCGCGCCTTCAGCGAGCAGGAGAAGGCGGTCTTTCGCAAGCGCGGCGAGCACCGCTTCCGGATCCCCGACGGCTCGGGCAAGCCGCTGATCTCGAACGAGGTCGTCCACGCGCTGGTGCAGCGCTTCGACGAGCACGACCTCTCGAACCGCAGCGTCGCCTCCGACGTGCTGGGGCGCGCCTACGAGTACCTCATCAAGCCATTCGCCGACGACGCGGGCGCAAAGGCGGGCGAGTTCTTCACCCCGCCGGAAGTCGTGGACACGCTGGTGCGCATCCTCGAGCCGCGCCCCGGCGACATGATCTATGACTCGACCGCCGGCTCGGGCGGCATGCTGGTGCACGCGGCCGACTTCCTGCGCGAGCAGGGCCAGCACGCGACCAGCGCGCGCTACTTCGCGCAGGAGATGAACTGGGGCAACGCTGCCATCGGCAAGATCAACTCGGTGCTGCACGGTCTCGAAGCCGAGATCAAGGCCGGCGCGAGCACGATTACCGACCCGCAGTTCCTCGAGGATGGGCGCGTCAAGCGCTTCTCGCTGGTGCTCGCCAATTTCCCGTTCTCCGACGAGTTCTGGTAGAGGCCTCGACCCCAACGGGCGCTCCAAGAGTCGTCGGCCGCGCCACTGGGTTGATCGCCGAGTCGATGAAGTGGCAGAGGTCGGTTCCGGCGTGACCCTCGGCAAGGACGTGGGCGGCTTCAAGTCGGTCGAGCTGCCCTACCTGCGAGTCGCGAACGTGCAGGACGCCACCTCGATCTTTCGACCATCAAGACCGTCCGTGTCCGGGTGGACGAAGTAGAGAACTACCGACTCGAGGTCGGGCATGTGCTGATGACCGAAGGCGGCGACCTCGACAAGCTCGGGCGCGGGACGATCTGGGAGCGGCAGATCCCAGACTGCCTGCACCAGAACCACATCTTCCGCGTACGCCCCAAGCCCGAGCTGTTGGACTCGGCGTTCTTTGCGCTCGTGGTCGAGTCCGACATCGCCAAGAGCTACTTCAACCAGGTCGCGAAGCGCACGACCAACTTGGCCTCCACGAATAAGACTCAGGTGCGTGCGTTCCGCTTCCCAGTTCCGCCGACGCTTGCCGAGCAGCGGCAGATCGTCTCCGTGATGAAGGCGTCGAAGGCCACCATTGCCGCGCTAGCGATGAAGGCGGCGGCCCTTGAGACCTTGAAAAAGTCCCTCATGCACGACCTCCTCACCGGCCGCGTCCGCGTGCGCGACACCTCGAGGTTAGGCTTCACGAACCAGCGCCTTGCCCGCCCACGCGTGCGTCGGTGAATGGCTTGTCATATTACGCCGCGCGTAATATACTGCCGCATGATCCAGTCGTTCAAGTGCAAGGACACCCTGGCGCTGTACGATGGCAAGAACCCCCGCCGATTTAGAGCGTTCGCCGCGATCGCCGAACGCAAGCTTGCACAGCTGGACGCTGCCCGAACCCTGGCGTTTCTGCGCGCACCACCGGGCAACCGTCTTGAAGCCCTGAAGGGTGACCGCAAAGGTCAGCACAGCATTCGTGTCAATGATCAATGGCGAATCTGCTTTGTGTGGACTGACGTTGGTCCGAAAGACGTCGAGATAGTGGACTACCACTGAAGGAGTGAACATGGCCCGTCCAGTCAACCGCATGCGCCCCGTGCACCCCGGTGAGGTGCTTCGTGAGGACTTTCTTGTTCCTCTTGGCCTCAGCGTGAATGCCTTGTCTATCGCCTTAGGTGTGCCGGCAACTCGCATTCACGAGATCGTCAAGGAGCGTCGGGCCGTCACCGCGGATACCGCAGCGCGACTAGCAAAGTACTTTGGGGGAGACGCCGCCTCGTGGCTTGTGCTGCAAGCGAACTACGACTTGAAGACGCTACCTACCCTTCAGGACATTGAACGGGTAGTTCCGGTAAGAGAGCTCAGCGAAGCCTAACCCCGCCATGCTGCGGACAGTCGAGAGCGGCAGACGCTCGATCTGCTGCGCGATGGCGCGAAGGTGGTGCTCGACCCGGGCGCGGACGCGACCACCGTCCACTTCATCGAGTTCGATCCCGCGAAGCAGGACGACTTCGGCGGCATCTACGTCGCGCATCGCCGCCGCCAGCGCGGCAGCCGCGACACCTACGGCGAGCTCTCGGCCAAGACCCAGGAGCTGATCCGCGAAAACACGGCCTTCCTCGACCTCGCGCAGTCGCTGCCGGTGTTCAGGATCGGCGAGGACTATGTTGGCAGGCTCGACGAGCTGCCGACGCCCGCCGACAAGGCCGCCGCGCTGGAGGCCATGCTCACCGCCGAGCTTGCCGAAGACGACCCGAGCTTCCTCCACCGCCAGCTCGGCGAGCGCCTGCAGCAGGTCAAGGAGCGCAAGGGCGCCGGCGATGCGGCCATCGCGCGACGACTGCGGGAGCTGGAGGAGATCGCCGCGGCCACCGCGGCGACGCGGCAGGAGCCCGAGCGACTCGGTCTCACGCAACCCGGAGAGTACGGCCTGTTCACGATCCTGCGCGCGCATGCTCCAGGCGCCACCGAGTCCTATCTCGCCGAGTGCGCGCGGCGCATGGTGGCGCACCTGCGGGGTAACCGGCTCCTCGCACCCGGCTGGAGCAACTCCATCGGCGGCCGCATGCGGGTCGAGCAGTCGCTGCTGGCGGAGTCGTGGAACCCGACCTACGAGCAGCTCGGTTTCGATCGCGATGCCGAAGACCCGCCGTTCCTGAAGCCGGCGGTGAGCGAGCTGGCGAAGTCCGATGGGACGGGCTGACGCCATGAAGTCCTCGACCCGGCACCGCATCCGGATCGTAGGCCGGACGATCGACTACCGGCTGGTGCGCTCGAAGGCGGCGCGCAAGCTCCGCGTCCGTGTCGGGCCGGGCGGGGTCGAGGTGGTTCAGCCGATTGCGCGAAACGGCGAGGACGTCCCCGAGTTCCTCGTCAGCAACGGCTGCTGGATCGTGGAGTAGCTCGAGCGCGCTTAGAGGTTGAGTCGGGTGCGACGGCCGTCGCAGCGGGCCGCGGCCGAGATTCTGTTTCGTGGGGAGAGTACCCGGATTCGCATCGAGACCACCCTATCGCGGGCGACGGGCAACACTGTTCAACTGGTCGATGGCGCGATCGTTATTTCGCGTGGCGCCGGTTCACAAACCCCCGTTGCGCGCAGCCTCGAGGGTTGGCTGCGCCGCGAGGCCCGTCGGCGGATCGAGGCCCACCTGGAAGCCGTTACCATCCGCCTGCGCCAGCGTCCGGTGCGCGTCTACGCCATGGGCCAGCGCACCAAGTGGGGCAATTGCTCGTCGCGCAGGAACCTCTCATTCAACTGGCGGCTCATCCTCGCGCCGGACTATGTGACTGGGTGCTCGACCGTGTTGATGTGGGATTCAGGATCGGCAGCTCACCCGATGAAGGCGTGATCGCGCGGCGGCCGTTCCCGGTGCAGCTCATGATCTGCGCCGCCCCGTCGTACCTGCAGCGCCACGGCGCGCCGCGCCGGGCTCGCGCGTCAGGCGCGGCAGCTCCCGATCGAGCAGCAGGTTGTACCACTGTGCACGCGGCAGTTGTTCTCGCAGCCAGGTCGTCTTCCCGGTTCCTCGTGGACCGAGCAGCAGGAACGAGCGCGGCGGAAGTGCGAGGTGTCGAGTAAACATCGCCGGCATTATTACGGTCAAAATGCTGGCGATCTGTACATGACCGAAGCTCGCGTTGCCTCACATTGAAACCCGCCGAAGGGCGACACGCTCGCGGATACGACGGGGAAGAGACGCGAGCGGCCCCATGCAGGTCCTTGGCTCGGTCCGCCACCAGGCCAGCAGGGGCGCGCCTTCGGCGAGAAGGAGGCGGTCTTTCGCAAGGGGTGGTTGACCTTTACTCCAGCAGCGCGACCCGGCAAGGCGGCGTTGCGCTCATTCGTCGTGCGGTGGCGGGTGTCGAGCGTCTGATTTACATTCGCTCGATGGGCAAGCGGGAGTAATGACGATGGCGGTCGAGCACCACGGGCTGGATCTGCTGCCGATCATCACGCTGCTGGCCGCCGGCGCGATCGGCGCGCCGCTGTTCAAGCGGCTGGGCCTGGGGTCGGTGCTGGGCTACCTGGCGGGCGGCATCGCGATCGGCCCGTTCGGGCTGCAGGTCTTCACCCACCCGGCCGAGATCTTGCAAGTGGCCGAGCTGGGCGTGGTGCTGTTCCTGTTCATCGTCGGCCTGGAGATGCGGCCGTCGCGGCTGTGGGGCATGCGCCATCAGATCTTCGGCCTCGGTCTGGTGCAGGTGCTGGTGTGCGCGCTGCTGCTCACCGCGGTCGGCGTGCTCACCGGCTTTCCGGTGGTGCCTTCGTTCGTCTCCGGCGCCGGCTTCGTGCTCACCTCCACCGCCATCGTGATGCAACTGCTCGCGGAGCGCGGCCAGTTGGGCTCGCCGGCGGGGCAGCGCACCGTCTCGATCCTGCTGCTCGAAGACCTCATCATCGTGCCGCTGCTGGCGCTGGTGGCTTTCCTGGCGCCGGTCGCTGCCGGCCGGCCCGGCACGCACGCCGGCATCGACCTGGCCGCGATCGGCATCGGCCTCGGATCGCTCGCCGCCCTGGTCCTGGCCGGACGCTACCTGCTGAACCCGCTGTTCGGCCTGCTGGCCAACGCGCGCGCGCGCGAGGTGCTCACCGCGGCGGCCTTGCTGGTCGTGCTGGGCGCTGCGTACGCGATCGAGAGCGGCGGCCTGTCGATGGCGATGGGCGCCTTCCTGGCCGGCGTGATGCTGGCGGAGTCCAGCTACCGTCACCAACTGGAAGCCGACATCGAACCGTTCCGTGGCATCCTGCTCGGCCTGTTCTTTCTCGCCGTCGGCATGTCGCTGGATCTGGCGGTGGTCGCCGCCCACTGGCGCACGATCGTGTTCTACGTCATCGCCTACATGATCGTGAAGGCACTGGGCATCTACGCCGTCGCCCGGCTGTTTCGCGCCGCTCACGACGAGGCGCTCGAGCGCGCGGTCGTGATGGCGCAAGGCGGCGAGTTCGCCTTCGTGCTGTATGCGGCGGCAACGAGCGCCGGCATCGTCAACGCTGAACAAAACGCGATGCTGACGGCGACCATCATCCTGTCGATGGCGCTGACGCCGCTGGCGATCGCGGGCCTCAAGCTCGCTCGCGGCAGGTCCGGTAAAGGCGCCGAGACGCGTGAGCCGCCCGACGGCTTGACCAGCGCCGCGCTGGTCATCGGCTTCGGGCGCGTCGGCCAGATCGTCTCGCAGTTCCTGCTGGCGCGCGGCTACGACATCGCCATCATCGATACCGACGTCGAGATGATCGACATTGCCCGCGAGCACGACTTCAAGGTCTACTACGGCGACGGCACGCGGCTGGACGTGCTGCATGCCGCCGGTGCGGCGTCCGCGCGGGTCGTGATCGTGTGCGTCGACGAGCCCGAAGCCGGCACGAAGATCGTCGAGCTGTTGAAGGCCGAGTTCGCGCACGCACCCGTGCTGGCCCGTGCTCGCGATCGCGTCCACAGCCTGGCGCTGCTCCGCGCGGGGGCGGACCTGCAGGTGCGCGAGACGTTCGAGTCGGCCGTATCGCTGGGTGTGCAGGCGCTGCACACGCTCGGCGCTTCCGAGCGCGAGATCGCCGACATCACCGCACGCATCCGCAAGCGTGACCGGCAACGCCTGGAGCTGGAGATCGTCGGCGGCATCGCCGCCGGCGGCGTTCTCTTCAGCGGCCGCGCATCGGGCGGTGACCGCGATGCGCTGCCGCGTGAGTGAGGCTCGGGCACGTCGGCACTCGCGCCGATCAGCGGCCGATCGTGATTCACGTCATGGATGCGCAATCCCTCGATCGTCGCGCCGGTAGCCAGCGTGGGCAGCCCACCCGCTCTGGCGCTTCCCGGCCTTCGCTGGTACGGTTCCTACTCCGGTTTCCTACCGCGCTGGAGGTACTCATGCGGGTTACCGAGAAGGGTCAAGTCACTATCCCGAAGCACATCCGAGTTGCCGCGGGTGTAGCGCCGGGCAGCGAGGTCGCGTTCAGCCTCGAGGGCAGCAGGATCGTCTTCACGCCGCTGTCGACTGGCGCGAAAGGCGATCGCCGCGCAAAGTTGCGCGCGGCTGCTGCCAAGGTTCGCAGCAGCCTGAGCCCGGAGTTCCGACAGCTCGGGGCCACCGAGATCATGGAGTTCCTGCGTGGCGACAGCACCCCGGTCAATCGTCGCCAGCGCTAGTCTGGCCACCTACGACGGGAGCGCAGGCGCACTTGTGAACACGAACATCTTCCCGAGTTGAACTTGTCGGCACCGCTCAACGCCGAGAACTGCGCAGCGTCGATGCGTCAGCTCAGGTTGCCATCGCGAGCTCTCTCGCGCTACGCGCTGCGCCTGGCCGCACTTGGATGGGCGCCTAGCTTGGGCGCAGGCGGCGCGGCGCCGGTTTCGGGTCCGTGGCGGTTGCGCCTTGCTCGAACAAGTCCTGCACGTGCCGAAGGCGGGCCTGCTCCTGCGCCGATGGCTTGTCGGCCCGCCCGGCCATGTCGGCGATCGCGGCCGCGGCCTTGCGGATAAGGTCCGGTGATGTTCCGGCCAGCATTGCGGGGATCGCGGCGATTGCGGCTTCGCCGTTGTACCGTAGCAGCGCGGACTGGCGGCGCGTCAGCGCGCGGAATGCGGCCAGCGCTTGCCGCCCCGATGCCCCCGAGCCCAGATGCGGGCGCAAGAGATCCCAGGCGTGGCGGAAGTAGCGCTCGTCGGCCTCGCCCCGCGCCTCGAAGATGAAGCCGAGCGCGCGGATCACTACTTCGCCCAGCCCGCCCTGCGCGATATCGGCGTCCCGGCGCGCGTGTTCGGCCGCGAGGAATGCGCGGTGCTCCGGCGAATCGCCCGGATGCGGGCGTGCCGGGGCGTTGTCGTCGCTGCTGCGGCCGGCCAGCGCCTGGACGAGCGGCGAACCGTAGATCGTATCGAAGACCCGCGCGTACATCGCGTCGCGCTGGTCGCGGTACTGGTCCAGCAACTGTTCGATCGTTCGCGACAGCGCCTCTTGCGCCTGCAGGAACGGGTTGTCGGGCGCGACCGGGCGCCGCTGGTCACGGACCTGCTGCGCCTGCGCGGCCACCAGGCCGGCCGTCGGGCTGCGGTCGGACCACCACTCGTAGCCGATGCGCAGCGGATGCAGCGCCTGCAGCCAGCGCGCCGACGCGGGCGTGGACAGCGCCCGCACCCAGGGCGCGAGCGTGTTGCGGTACAGCGCCAGGTTGATCTCCGACACGCGCGCGGCGGCGGCGAAGCGGCGCTCGGCGGCCGGGTCGGGCTTGACGATGGCGCGCACCTCCTCGACGCCGCTGCGGCGGATGCGCATCAGGTAGGGATCGGTGGGATCGGCCGCCACCTCGGCGGCGGAGCGCTCGTCGACCTCGGCGCGGTAGATGCCGGCCGGCAGCAGGTCGATGATGTCGATGTTGGTGGCGAACTCGCGGTGTTCCTTGCGCCCGACGCTACCGGACACGAAGATGCCCAGGTGGCCGATGCTGTCGTGGGTGGCGAAGACGATGGTCTGGTCGTGGCCGGCGACGTCCGCGTCGTCGCGGTACAGGTCGGTGATCCAGCCCAGCGCCTGCCCCGGCGGCGTGATGTTGTCGCCGTAGGAGCAGAACACCACGATCGGCGAGGTGATGTTGCGCAGGTCGATGCGCACGCCGTCGGAGGTGGAGAGCTCGGCGGTGGCGAGCTTGTTGCCGATGAAGAGGTTGTCGACGATGTATTGAATCTCCACGTCGTTGAGAAAGACGTGGCCGCCCCAGTATTTCTCGAAGCCCAGGTAGCGCGGGCCTTCGGTGTCGACATTGGCGTAGAGGTTGTACTGCTTGGACCAGAGCGTGTTGGCCGGGTCCAGGTTCTCGAAGTTCTGCACCAGCCACGCGCCGTCGAAGCGGCCCGCGCCCAGGTCGCTGGTGAGCGCGGTGAGCCAACTGCCGCCGGTGAGGCCGCCGGCATAGCGCATCGGGTTGTCGCCGCCCCAGTACGACAGCGGCGCGCCGGCGAGGATGATCGGCCCGAACAGCTCCGGCCACACCGCTGCGGTCATCAGCACCTGCCAGCCGGCCTGGCAGTTGCCGATCACGCAGGGCTTGCCGATGGCCTGCGGGTGCAGCTCGGCCACCTTGCGCACGAAGGCGGCCTCGGCGCGCATCACGTCCTCGACCGTCTGCCCCGCTACCGGGTCGGGCAGGAAGCCGACGAAGTAGCACGGGTGGCCGGCGCCGAGCGCCGCGCCGATCTCGCTGTCGGGCTTGAAGCCGCCGATGCCCGGACCGTGCCCGGCGCGCGGATCGACCACGATGAACGGCCGCTTGCTTTCATCGGTGGGCGCGTCGGCGCTCGGCGCGATGCGCACCAGGCCGTAGTTGACCGGGCGCGGCAGATCCAGGCCCGACATCACCGCCTCGGCCGGAAAGCTCAGCACGTTCGGGACGCGCTCCTGCAAGTGCTCGCGGTACTGGTTGCCGCGTTGCCGGCGCACATCGGCGTAGAGCAGCGTGCGCTGCCAGGCATCGCGCGCGTACTCCATCGCCGCATGGCCGAGCGACAGCGGCTGCTTCAGGAGGTTGCTCCAGGCCTGTGCTGCGTTTTGGCGGCGTGCCTGGTCGCTATCGTTGTTCGTGCTCATGGCGTTTCCGGTGGGTACGACGATGGGATGGGAGCACGCCGCATCGGCTGGCCCCGGCGCATCAGCCGAGGATGTGGTAACCGGCGTCGGCGTAGAGCGTGCTGTCGGTAACGCGGCCATGCAGATCGGCCTTCGGCGCGAAGGCGATCGAATGCAGCAGGAAGTCCAGCCGCCCCCAGCACTGCGCGATGGCGGCGAACAAGGCCTGCATCTGCTCGGGCTGCTCGACGTCCAGCGGCAGCGCGATCGATGCCTGCAACTGCTGCGCGAGCGGCTCGACGTGAGGTCGCGCCTTGTCGTTGAACCAGGTCAGCGCCAGCTCGGCGCCAGCCGCGCGCAGCGCACTCGCGCAGCCCGAGGCGATACACCACATCGCAGGCAGCGCTCACGTCCTGCAGTAACCGGATTACCTGCCCCAGCCGCATCGTGCCCTGCACGATGCCCTCGAACGTGCCCTCCGGCTGGTCCGGTTTGTTGAACAGCAGGGGCGAGAAATGGGCGGGATCAAGCACGTCCAGATCGAAATGCACGGCCAGATGGGTGATGCCTTCGGTCTTGATCCAATCCAGTACGGGCTGGCTGTTCTCGGCAATGTCGGCCGCCGGCGTGTGGCGGATGCCCAGCTCCTGAAGTATGCGTCCTTCATCCTGCGTCCAGGCGCTCATGCCTGCGATCATGACGCGCGCGGGATCGAGCTTGCGCTCGACCTCGGCGGTGAACTCTGCATCGCCGTGCTCCAGCAACATGCCCAGCACGTGGGCATGGGCGTGCGAGAACTCGGCGGCGCTCATGACGCCGGGGTGAGCGTCGACCCACAACACGCCGAGCTTTCCTTGGTAGCGCCGATTCAGGTAGGCCACTCACCTCGCCCCATTGGACGGTGGGCGCAATGACGCTAGTGTCGTAAGCGAGCCTTGCCTGGCGTGCAATACCCGGTCCACTTCGATCCGGGTCCATTGCGGCGACACCAGCTCGATGAAGTCGTAGACAAAACCCGGCGGACGCGCGTTGCGCCTGATGAATATCATGGCCTTCGACGTAGGGAACAGATGAGAGGCGTCGATCGCCCGCAGGTGCCTGGTTCTCGTTCGCTCGAAGACCTGTTTCTGCAGGATGGCGATGCCGATACCCGCTTGCGCATAAGCCATCACGGCCGTCGCATCAGTTCCCGTTATGGAGATATGCGGAACGACGCCGGCATGGACGAACATCGCACGCAGCAGCGCGGCGGTCTGCGAGCCTTCCTCGTAGTCGATCATCGGGTAGCGGGCGAGATTCCTTACGCTCGGTTTTCGAACGGCGAGTATGGGATGCCCGGGTGGGGCGACGATACAGCGTTCGATGCGATACGCCTCGAGCGCGACGATATTTTCGGGCACCTTTTGCGGCCGTACGTTCACACCGAGGTCCACATAACCCTTCGATACCCGTTGCACGACATCGCCCACCGTGCCCTGCTGCATATGCAGGGCGACTTGCGGGTAGCGCGCCTTGAATCGCTTGATCGAATCCACGAGACCATAGCTCGCTTGCGTATGCGTGGTTGCGATCTTGATCTCGCCCGACTGGGGATGGTTGTGCTCTGAGCCGATGCTTGCCAGTGTGCCGATCTCGATCAGCGCGGCGCGGGATCGTGCCAGCACTTGTTCCCCTTCCGGTGTAAGGCGCAGCATCGTCTTGCCCGAGCGCACCAGCAGCTCGACACCGAGCTCCTGCTCGAGCGCGCGGATCATCCGGCTGATGGCCGGCTGGGTCGTATTGAGCGCAACGGCCGCGCGAGAAAAATTGAGGCCACGCTCGGCGATCTCGCGCAGCGCCCTGAGCTGCTGGAGTGTCATGTTATGTCTTGCAGGCCATAAGGATATAGAAACATATCATTTCACTGCGCTAAGGCACAGGCGTACCATCGATTTCACTCAAAGCCCGCTGGAGGAGCCGCATGAAACCGCCACCAGGAATTCTGCCACTGCTGGCCGCGAGCCTCGCCTGCGGCGCTCTTGTGTTCTCCAGCGCGACCGCCCAGACGTATCCCTCGAAGCCGATCCGGCTCTTTGTCGGCTTCAGCCCGGGCGCAGCGCCGGACGTACTCGCGCGTTCCATCGCGCCGAGCCTGAACGAGCTCCTCGGACAACCCGTGATCGTCGAAAATCGCGGCGGAGCAGGCGGATCGATCGCAACAGCCGCCGTCGCCAAGTCGCCGCCGGACGGTTATTCGCTCCTTATGATGGCCGCCGCCGACACCCTGCAACCGGCGCTGCGCACGAACCTGACGTACGACATCGAACGCGACCTAACGCCTGTGGCGATGATCGTCACCGGCATGGCTGTGCTGTGCGTGCACCCGTCGCTCCCGGTGTCGAACGTGAAAGACCTGATCGCCCTCGCGCGTACGAATCCCGGGAAACTCAATTACGGCTCGTCCGGCATCGGCGGCTCCTCGCACCTCATGGGCGAGCTCTTCAACCAGCTCGCGCAAGTAAAGATCGCTCACGTCCCGTACAAAGGCTCCGCCGACAGCGCCATCGCGACCGCATCGGGCCAGATCGAGATCAGCTTTCCGAGCGTGGTCGCCGCTGGGCCGTTCATCGATGCCAAGAAACTCAAGGCTCTCGCGGTGACCGGCGCGAGGCGCGCATCGCGGCTGCCGAACCTGCCGACGATCGCGCAGGCGGGTCTTCCGGGCTACGAGCGCTCGACATGGTTCGGCGTCGTCGCGCCGGGCGGTGTCTCGAAAGACATCATTGCGCGGCTGCACACGGCGATCGGCAGCGCGGTGGCCACACCCGAAGTGCGGGCGTTGCTGGTGAAACAGGGGCTCGATCCGCTCTCAATGACGCCCGAGCAGTTCGGGGCGTTCATACACGAGCAGCTCGCGGTGAACGGAAAGATCGTGAAACTCGCGGGGTTGAAGCCTCGGTAGCGCTGAAGGCGCGCCCGACATGGGTGCGGAGCAGCAACATAGGCCCGCCGCCACGGGGCGCGTGAGCACGCCGGATGCGGTGACGGGTTTTTAGGGCGAAAGGCGGCAGTCGGAGGCTCAGCATGAAGTACGAGAAGGCCGATGCGAAGGCATACGCGAAGCAGAACATGAGAGGTCTCTGGGGCGGGTCGCTCACGCCCTGGACGCCGGACTACAGGATCGACGAGGACGGTTTCGGGTTCAACATCCGCTACTGCATCGAGCAACTGCAGCTCGACGGAATGTACGTGAACGCATTGCAGGGCGAGTCGCTGTATCAGACGCTCGCGGAGCGCAAGCGCATCTTCAGGCTCGCGGTGGAAGGGGCGAAGGGACAGATGGCGATCCTCGCGTACACCTCGGACCCCGCACTCGAAACCGTCATCGATTTGACCAGGTACGCCGAGGACATCGGCGCGGACTACGTCGGCATCGTCAATCCGAAGTTCTACCTCAACCCGCACACGGACGAAGGCGTGTTCCAGTACTTCAAGCACATCGCCGAGCGCGTGAAAATCGGCATCTTCGTGCTGAACCAGATGGAACACGGCTATCTCATGAGTCCCGCGCTGCTCGCGCGCCTCGCGACGATCGAGAACGTGATCGGCGTGAAGAACATCGCGTTGCATCGCGAGCTCCTCATGACGCGCATGGCTTGCGGCGAAACGATGGTAGTGAGCGACTCCTCCGAGAGCAACTGGCTCATCAACTTCGCCGTGAGAGGCCAGCAAGCGCTCATCGCCGATCCCGATCCGTATTGCCTGCAGAGCAGGAAGTCGAAGCTAGTGAAGCAGTACACCGAGTACGCGGCGAAAGGCGACTTCAACAAAGCGATGGAAGCGTACAAGCGCCTCGAGCCGATCCGCCGCGCGCTGCTCGAAGTCATGGTGCCGACCAAGAATCATTCGACGCTCAAGTACTGGACGCAATGTCTCGGCATGGTCGGAGGCGACGGGCGCGTGAGACTGCCGCAGGTCGAGCTCACGGCGGGGGAGAAAGCGGCGGTCAAGGCCGCGGTGGAAAGCACGGAGCTGGTGTAGCACGAAGGGATCGATACGGTTCCGCGGCAAGCGAGAGACCGGACAGACGCGCATTTCCGAATAGCAACGACATGCCACGGGACGGGAAGCTGCTGATGGACTATCGGGAGACCGATGAACAACGAATGATCCGCGAGACGGTGCGCAAGTTCGTCGAGAACGAAATGAAGCCCGTCGTCATGGAGTACGACCACAAGCCCGATCCCGGGGACTGCTATCCGTGGGAGCTGCTCAAAGCGGCCGCTCGGATGGGTTTGACCACGATGTCGATCCCGACCGAGTACGGCGGCGGTGGCGTGACCGATCTCGTCTCGCGCATCATCGCTTGCGAGGAGCTGGGCTATGGCGACAACGGTTTCGCAGGGACGATCCGGCATTGCATCGGTTTGACGGCGTGGATGGACACGCTGTGCACCGAGGAGCAGAAGAAGGAGTTCTTTCCGCAGATCGTCGCCGACGACACGTTCCTGATCGCGGAAGCGATGACCGAGCCCAACTCCGGGACCGACAACACACTCATGTCCGGGGTTCCCGGTGCGGCGATGCAGACGCATGCCGAGCGGCGCGGCGACGAATACATCATCAACGGCGCGAAGCACTTCATCTCGAACGCGGGTTATGCAAAGTTGATCCTGCTCCACTGCCGCACCGACCGTAAGCTTCCGCTCAATGAGTGCCGCAGCGTGTTCATCGTGCCTCGCGACACACCGGGTCTACGCATCGGCAAGTTCCACAATAAGCTCGGTCGTCGGCTTATCAACAGCGCCGAGCTCTTTTTCGACGACGCGCGCGTGCCTGCGCGATATCTCGTCAGGGAGGAAGGTGAGGCTTCGAAGTACCTCAAGCAGGTCGCGTTTCAGGCTTTCTTCATTCCCGCGACGATGGTCGGGACGCTGCGCGCGGCGCATGACGAAGTAGTCGCATACGCGCGGCTGCGCGTGCAGGGCGGCAAACCGATCATCCGTCACCAGCTCGTCGCAGCCGAGATCTCGCACATGAAGGTGCGGATAGAAGCGATACGGTCCCTGCTGTACCGTCAGGCGTGGTGCTGGGAGAACCAGTATGAGTACGATCCCTCGCTCACGATCCTGCTGCGTCCGATGCTGAACGAGCTCTGCGGGCACATGGCGTATTCGCTTCAGGAGATCTTCGGCGCGCCCGGCGTGGATCGCGAATTCATCGCGGAGAAGCTTTCGCGCGACCTGCTCACGATGGTGCACGGACCGAGCACGTATGCGGGACTCATCCGCGGCGCCCCCGATTACCAGCTCGAGACCGGCGCGCACACGTCGGAAGTTTAGGCAACGAACGTAAACGGGAGGCCTATGAGACTCGGCCACATCGCGCTCGCCTGCAGGGTCGGCGAGCTGGACAAGACTGCTGCGTATTACGAGAAGCTCGGATTCGAGATCTATAAGACGACAGTGCTCAACGGCCTGAAAGGGCATTTCATGGAGCATGTGACCGACCGCTCGTGCAAGCTCGACATTCGCGAGAACGACTCAGCGAGCTTCTCGCCCGTCCATCACTTCTGCCTGCTCGTGGACGACGCCGCGAAAGCCTACGACGATCTCGTGAAGAACGCAGTCGACGTGGGCGACGTGGGTCCCCCCATGCGCATGCCCTCGGGGCGGACGCACTTCACACTGAGCGGCCCCTACGGGCTCGGCATACAGTTCGGACAGGAGATGGGCATGGACGAATACGTCTCCGATTACGTGAAGGCGAAGACCGACGGGAAAAGCGGCACGTAGCACGGCGCATCCGCTGCCGCGCGCGCCGTTCGCGATCCGTAAACGAGACTCCTCGAACGGCGCTTTCGTTCACCCGCGGTCATTTCAGCCCCAGGACACCGGTATGAAAGCAGGTCAGGCGGTCATCGAAGCACTGCGCGCGGAAGAGGTCGGTCACGTCTTCGGAATTGTCGGCTGGACCACGAACAGTATCGTCACCGAGCTCTGCGGCAGGCGTGACATCCGGTTCGTCGATACGCGCCACGAGGAAGGCGCGGCCTTCATGGCGTACGGTTACGCGCGCGCTTCCGGGAAGCCGACGGTGTGCCTCGTCACCGCGGGCGCGGGCGCGATGAATCTCATCAGCGGCGTTTCACTCGCATACAAAGGGCGCGCCCCGGTGGTCGTGATCGCGGGCGACGTGGAAAGCCGGCACATCGGACGCGACGGGCATCAGGAATTCGATCTCACCGGATTGTTCGAGCCCATCACGTATTCGTCGCGACGCGTACACCGGACCGACCGCGTGCTTCAGGAGTTGCGCGAAGCGTTTCGCATGGCGCTCTCGGGGAAGCGCGGCCCGACGTTCCTGACGATACCGCCCGACCTCCTGCTGAATCGCACGATCGACGAAGAGATCCTCGCGCCGCAGCATTACCGCGCAGTGCACAGCCGCCTGCAGGCCGATCCGGAGGCGATCCAGCGCGCCGCACGCGTTCTCGCGCACGCCCAGCGTCCCGTGCTGTTTGCCGGTGGCGGCGTGGTCGATTCGGAGGCGACCGCGGAGGCGATCGCGCTCGGGGAGTGGCTCGACATGGCGCTCGTGCCGGCGTACGGACACAACGACGCTCTGCCTCACAGCCATCGGCTTTTCATCGGCGTTCCCGGAAGCCGAGGCTCGCCGGAAGTGCACGAGGCGATACACCGCGCCGACGTGATGCTTGCGCTCGGCTCGCGCCTAAATCAGGACTCGACGCACTGGGACTACCGCGTGGTGAATCCCTCGACGCGTATCGTGCAGGTCGACATCGACGCGCGCGAGATCGGCCGCAACTACCCTGTCGAAGTGGGCATCGTGGGCGACGCGCAGGCCGTTGCGCAGCAACTGCTGGAGGCACTGCGGGCGCTGCGTCCCGAGCGAACGCCGAACGCGGCGTGGCGTGCCGAGATCGAAGCGCTTGCGCTGAAGCGTCGCGAGCGGCTCGCCGCCGAGCATGCGTTGACTGCTGATCCGATGATGCCCCAGCGCGTCTATCCCGAGCTCGCGAAAGCGCTGCCGCGCGATTGCATGGTGACCGTTGATGCCGGCGTCGCGCAGGGCCTCGCTTACGATCGGCTCGCTTTCGAGTTGCCGCGCACGTTTTTCAACTACTCCGGCCAGGGTGGCCTCGGGATGGGTTACTGCGTCGGCCTCGGCACGAAGCTCGGGCGACCGGACCGACCGGCA
>WYBJ01000012.1 GCA_011525945.1 Burkholderiaceae bacterium
CGCCAGGTGTCCAACCTGGCTGCGGTTCGCTTCGCGTCTGGCGTCGATTTCGACACTTTTGCCACTCGTGGCGTCGCGAGCATCAAGAACATTGTTGCAACGACTTCTGACTCGGGACACTAGCGGGGCGTGCGGGGATACTCAGCTTAGCGTGAAAGACATGGTCCACCCCAAAGGCGTTCATCTTCAGGGGTGGTGCCAACCACCATGCTCGTTAGGCCGGATTGCGATCGCATGGACTGCGCGCGATGACCGGTTCTCGGCGCTGCCCGCTATGCGCCAAGGAAAGTGCCGGCGCTCATGCCAGCGGAGCGTGCGAACTCGGCTGCGCCCATTTTCTTGCCATCCTCATGCCTCAGCCGGAGCACTTCAAGCTGACCGCCCTGAGCGGTAATACGGATACTTTCGGCGCCGATCGAGGTGATTTCGCCGATCTTACCGACCACTTCGGCGAAACGACGAAAGACGATCTTGCGCGCATCGTACAGGTAGAGCTTCTTGCCGCCGAGCGTGGTCCAGGCTCCGGGCGCCGGGTTGCAACCGCGCACCAGGTCGTAAATCTGACCGACAGGCTTGGTCCAGTCTATGCGCGCTTCGGCGCCGCGGCACCAGCCTTCGTAAGTCGCCTGTGCCTCGTCCTGCACCGTCTCGGCGTGCTTGCCGGCGTAGACGAGATCTGCCGCTTCCAGCATCGCGCTGACGCCCATCGGAAAGAGCTTGTTGAAGTAGACCTCGCCGAGCGTCTCGTCGGGGCCGATGTCGCACGATTTCTGCAACACCACCGGACCTTCGTCCAGCCCGTCGGTGGGCCGGAAAATGGTGAGCCCCGTGCGCGTGGCACCCTGGATGATCGGCCAGTTGATCGAGCTCGGACCTCGATGCCTGGGCAAGAGCGAGGGGTGATACTGGATCGTGCCCAGACGCGGAATCGTGACGAATTCCTGCGGCGCAAACAGCAGCACGTAGGCCATGACGCCGAGATCGACACCGAGACCGCGCAACGCCTCCTGCGCCTCGGGCTTGCGATACGAGGCAAACTGAAAGAGCGCGAGGCCCTTTTCCTGTGCGGCCACCTTCAACGGATCGGGCCGGGCGCCCTCCTTGTCGGGCGCGACGAACACCCCGGCGACCTGATCCCCGCGCGCAAGAAACGCTTCCAGGACCGCCTTGCCATAGTCCTGCTGCCCAATGATCGCAATCTTCATCACTTCTTCCTCGCAGGGATGCTGAACGCGCCGGCAGACTTCAGGTTCGAGATACGCGTCTCATCGTAGTCCAACACCTCGCGCAGGATCTCGTCGGTGTGCTCGCCAAGGGTGGGCGAGCGCTCGATGCGCGCCGGGGACGCCGACAGCTTGATCGGCATGCCGACGTTGTACCAGGTACCGCGCTGCGGGTGGTCGAGCTCGACCCACATCTGACGGCCGCGCACGTGCTCGTCGTTCGCGAGATCCTCGGTGCTCATGATCGGGCCGCACGGCACGTCGAGCGCGTTGAGGATCGCCATCAGCTCGCGCTTGCTGTACTTCTCGGCGAACTTGTTGATGAGCGTCCACATGAGGTTCTGGTTCGTGCGTCGTTCGCCAATCGAGCTGAGGCGCGGGTCGGTCGCCATGTCGTGCATCCCGACTTCCGGGCCGACCCGTTTCGCGAGCGCCCCCCATACCGCCTCCTGCACCACGACGTAGAGCCAGTCGTTGGCGCCGTGCGGCTTGCAATGGATCGCGTTGCCGAGCTGACCGCCGCCCGAATCATTGCCGGCGCGCGGCACCTCGCCCATGCCCTGGTAGGTGGGCACGGAGTACTCGGCAAGCGGCCCGTGCGCCAGGCGCTGATGATCGCGGAATTTCACTCGGCACAGGTTCATCACACCGTCCATCATCGCGACCTCGACGTACTGGCCTTCACCCGTGTGCTCGGCCTGGCGTAGCGCCGCCAACAGACCGATCGCCAGATGTAGCCCCGTGCCCGAATCGCCGATCTGCGCTCCGGTGACAAAAGGCGCTCCCTCGGGCACGCCGGTCGTGCTCATCGCTCCGCCCATCGCCTGCGCCACGTTCTCGTAAGCCTTGAACTCGGCGTAGGGCCCGGTCGAGCCGAAGCCCTTGATCGAACCCATGACGATCTTCGGATTGATCTCGTGAATCTTCTCCCACGGAAAGCCGAACCGATCCAGCACGCCCGGTCCGAAGTTCTCCATGATGATGTCGCATTGCTTCAACAGATCGATAAAGACCTGCTTGCCCTCGGCCGTCTTCATGTTCACGGTGATCGAGCGCTTGTTGCAGTTGAGCATCGTGAAGTAGAGGCTGTCCGCGTTGGCTATATCGCGCAGTTGCCCGCGCGTGGCGTCGCCTTGCGGGTTCTCGAACTTGATCACGTCAGCGCCCATCCAGGCGAGCAGCTGCGAACACGTCGGCCCCGCCTGCACATGCGTCATGTCGAGGATGCGCACACCCTTCAATGCTTCCATTGTTTCCTCCAATGCCGCCGGGCGGCAATTTCTCTCCCGCGTCGCGGCTATTTCTTCTTCGCGCTGGTCGGATTCAGGCTCGTGATGCGGCCGCTCTCGGTACCGGCCGCCTCGTCGATCACGGCGTTGACGAGCGTGGGCCGGCGCGAACGCAGCGCCTCCTCCATCGCTGCGCGCAGCTCCGCAGGCGTGGTGGCGTGCACGCCTATGCCGCCAAAGGCTTCCATCAGTTTGTCGTAGCGCGCACCCTTGACGAGTGCGCAAGGCGCGGGGTCGGAACCACCGGTCGGATTGACATCGACACCGCGGTAGACGCCGTTGTTGTTGAACACCACCACGCATACCGGCAGGTTGTAGCGGCAGATCGTCTCGACTTCCATGCCGGAGAAACCGAACGCGCTATCGCCCTCGATGGCGATCACGGGCCCGCCGCTCACGACAGCGGCGGCGACGCAAAATCCCATGCCGATACCCATCACGCCCCAGGTGCCGACGTCCAGGCGCTTACGCGGCTTGTACATGTCGACGATGCTGCGCGTGAAGTCGAGCGCGTTGGCGCCCTCGTTGACGAAGATCGCGTCCGGATTCGCCTTCACGATGTCGCGTACCACATTGAGCGCGCTGTGGAAGTTCATCGGCGTTGGATTCATGGCCAACGTCTCGGCCATGCGCGCGATGTTCTTGGCCTTGCGCTCGGCGATCGCGCCCAGCCAGTCGCTGCTCGGTTTGACCCAGCCGGCGCCGACACCGGAGAGGAGCGCCGCCACGCACGAGCCGATGTCGCCGACGATCGGCGCGTCGATAGCGACATTGCTGTCGGCCTCGGTCGGCGAGATGTCGATCTGGATGAACTTCTGACCACCCCAATCCTTCGCCCTCTTACCGCCCCAGGTCTTGCCCTTGCCGTGCGATAGAAGCCAGTTCAGGCGCGCACCGATCAGCATGACGACGTCAGACTCGGGCAGCACATAGGAGCGCGCCGCCGCCGCCGATTGTTCGTGCGTATCGGGTAGCAATCCCTTCGCCATCGACATCGGCAGATAAGGAATGCCGGTCTTCTCGACCAGGGCACGGATATCCGCGTCGGCTTGCGCATAGGCCGCACCCTTGCCCAGCACGATGAGCGGCCGCTTGGCGCTCTTCAGCAGATCGAGCGCACGGTCGATCGCAGCCTGCTCCGGGATCTGCCGCGGCGCCGGGTCGACGACCTTGATCAGGCTGCGCCGGCCGACTTGCGCATCGATCGCCTGGCCGAAGAGCTTGGCCGGCAGATCGAGATAGACCCCGCCCGGGCGGCCGGAAACCGCCGCCCGGATGGCGCGCGCGATACCGACGCCGATGTCTTCGGCGTGCAATACCCGGAAGGCGGCCTTGGCGAGCGGCCTGGCGATCGCGAGTTGATCCATCTCCTCGTAGTCGCCTTGCTGCAGATCGACGATCTCGCGCTCGCTCGAGCCGCTGATGAGAATCATCGGGAAACAATTCGTAGTCGCGTTGGCGAGCGCGGTGAGGCCGTTGAGGAAGCCCGGCGCGGACACCGTGATACAGACGCCGGGGGTGCGCGTCATGAAGCCCGCGATCGCGGCCGCGTGACCGGCATTCTGCTCGTGCCGGAACGCGATCAGGCGTATGCCCTCGGCCTGCGCGCGACGGGTCAGATCGGTAATGGGTATTCCAGGGAGCGCGAAAAGCGTGTCGATACCATTGAGCTTGAGGGCGTCGATCACGAGTTGAAAACCATCGGTCGTTTCGTGCGATTGCGTATCGGTCGTCATGCTGAGATCTGTCATGGGAAGATGCCTCGCGTTCTCGCCATCGATTGCACAAGCGATCGTTCAGTGGTCACCCGCCGCGAAACGCTCGCCCGGGTGGGTGCTCGATTCGCAGCAGGTGCGGGCCAACCTGGCGGTGTTGCGGGTGTGAACTGCTCGCACGCCTATGATAGAGGGCTCCTTGCTTGCGCGTACTTGACCGCGATCAAGATTCCTCGGCAGGCACGGCCGCTCGCGCCGCAGCAGGCGTGGTACGCACGGGAATTCGCTATATACTCGACCGCGGTAGACAGCGCGCGAGCGCCACAAATGTCCCTGCTCGCAGTCCATCCCGAAGCCCGAATCATCCGCGTGCAACTGCGCCAGAACCTGGCGCTCAAGGACCTCGGCGCCGCGCAGTGGCAGGAGTTGGAGCCGCGGCTCGAGATCGTGGACTATCCCAAAGGGGAGTTGCTCGAGCATCAGGGCGACCGGGCGATGGAGCAGTATTTCATCCTCGACGGGATATTGAAGCGCGTGGTGTCGAATGCCGAGGGGCATGAAATGATCCTGCGCTTCGCCGCCGAAAGCGACATCGACACGAGCTACGCCGCCTGGCGGCTGAAGACCCCCATCCCCTATTCGATTCGGGCGCTGACGCGGGTGCGTGCCGCCAAGCTCTCGATGCAGGAGTGGATCGCGTTCATGGAGCGCCACCCGGCAGTGAAGTCTGCGTTCGAATTCCAGGTGATGAAACTTATGAGCGAAGTGATGGCGCATGTCATTACCTTGCATTTGCTGGATGCGCCCGGGCGCGTGCGGCGCTTCCTGCGCAAGAACGCTCAACTCAGCGAGCGCCTGCCCAAGAAGGAGCTCGCATCCTACCTGAACCTCTCGCCGGAAACGCTGAGCCGGCTGAAGAAACGAGGCAAGATCAGCGTGCCGTAGGCGTTATTACTCCGGCGCCACGGGCAACCGCTTGCCGACGGCCGCAACGAAAGGCACGTTCACGGTAAGGCTCCGGCCCGGCGATCGCGCCACGGCCGCTCAGCCGGGTTGCGGCTGGCGCGTGCGCGGCAGTACCCGTACCAGCAAAGGCCAGAGCAGGAGCACCAGGGCAAGCGTCGTGATGCCACCGACCAAAACATTGCTGAAGAAGATTCGTACGTCGCCTTGCGACATCAGCATCGACTGACGAAACGAATCTTCCGCGCGGTCGCCGAGGACCAGCGCAAGCACCAGCGGCGCAAGCGGATAGTCCAGTTTCTTGAACGTATAGCCGACTACCCCGAACAGGAGCATCAGCCAGATGTCCATCATGGCATTGTGAACCGTGTAAGCACCGATCGAACAGATCACGATGATAATGGGCGCAATGATTGAAAACGGCACGCGAAGGATCGCGGCGAAGAACGGCACGCAGGTGAGCACGACGATGAGCCCGGCGATGTTGCCGAGATACATACTGGCGATAAGGCCCCAGACGAAGTCCTTCTGCTCGACGAACAGTAGCGGCCCGGGCTGCAACCCCCAGATCAGCAGGCCGCCCAGGAGCACGGCCGCGGTCGGACTTCCGGGCACGCCGAGCGTCAGCATCGGCAGCAGTGCGCTCGTGCCGGCCGCGTGCGCCGCGGTTTCCGGTGCGACCACCCCCTCGAGCTGGCCGGCACCGAACTTGTTCCCGTCGCGCGACACGCGTTTGGCCACCCCGTAGCTCATGAACGAGGCGGGAGTCGCACCGCCAGGAACGATGCCCATGGCGCAACCGATCAGGCAAGCGCGAAACGACGATGCCCAGTAGCGCGGGAGTTTCGCCCACGTCTCCAGCACGACGCGCGGATTGATCTTGGCGCTCTTGCCCTGAAACGCGAGCCCCTCCTCCATCGATTGCAGGATCTCGCCGATGCCGAATAGGCCGATGACGGCGACCAGGAAATCGAACCCGCGCATCATCTCGGCAAATCCGAAGGTGAGCCGCAACTGACCTGTTACCGTGTCGATGCCGACGGCGGCGAGTGCAAAACCGATCATCATGGCGGCGACGATCTTGAACGGCGACCCCCTGCCCAAGCCGACGAAGCTGCAGAACGTGAGCAAGTACACCGAGAAGAATTCAGGCGGGCCGAACTGGAGCGCAAATCCGGCCACCAGCGGTGCGAGAAAGGTGAAGATGATCACGGCGAACAACGCGCCGATGAACGAAGAGGTGAACGCGCCCGTCAGCGCCTCCCCGGCGCGGCCCTGCTGAGCCATGGGATAACCGTCGAATGTGGTTGCCACCGACCACGGCTCGCCCGGGATATTGAACAGCACCGATGTGATGGCGCCGCCGAACAATGCCCCCCAGTAGATGCACGAGAGCATGATGATGGCCGAGGTCGGCGGCATCGAGAAGGTGAGCGGCAACAGAATGGCGATGCCGTTGGCGCCGCCCAGGCCCGGCAGCACCCCGATGACGACGCCGAGCAGAATGCCGAGAAACATGAGCGCCACATTCAGCGGCGATAGCGCTACCGCGAAACCGTGGAAAAGAGCGCTCAGCTCCGCCACGTCAGGCGACTTTCCGCACGCGCGCCGCCGGCAAGGTCGAGCGGCGCATCAATAACCCAGGAAACCGAGCGGATCCAGCAAGCCCTTGTACAACGGGACCTTGAACCACACCTCGAACATGAGGAAGAAGAACGTCATCACGCTCACGCCCACGAGGACGGCCACCAGCATCGAATAGCGCCCGAGCCAGTACATGAATACGGCGATGTAGGCGGCCCCGGCAAGATAGATGCCGATCACCTGGATGCCAAGGACGTACACCGCCGCCGGGACCAGCACCTGCATCACCCGCTTCAGTGCTCCCCAGGCGACGAATACCGGCGGCCCGGCATGCTTGCCGACGATGGCGTGCAGCAGGACCATCGCCGCGCAACCGCAGATGATCACGCCGATGTAGAACGGGAAGTAGCCGGCCTCGGGGCCATCGGAGGCCCATCGGGCCCCAAGGCGAAAGCTGTCGAATACGACCACCGCACCGAGCATGAAAACGGTGGCTGCGACCACGATCTCCACCGTCCGTGTCGACAACCCGCGCTCGGATTGCACACCGTCACTCACGCTGCAACGACCTCCTCATCCGCCCCGGATCGAGTCTGATGCGCGCGCCGCCAGGCCGCGGCGTGGCCACGCCCCGGCGACGCGATCGCCCGAGCGAGCTACTTCTTCGCCAGAAAACCCGCTTCCTGCATCAAGGTGCGATGCGTCGCCTCGGCCTGCTCGAGCCATTTGACGAATTCGGCGCCGCTCATGAAGGTGGTGTTGTACGCACCATCGGTCATGAACTTCTTCCATTCCGGGGTCTCGCGGACCTTCTTGAATACACCCAGGTAGTAATCGACCGCATCCCGCGAAACACCCGGCGAGGTGAAGATCCCGCGCAGCATGACGTAGTCGACCGGGACGCCGGCCTCCTTGCACGATGGAATATCGTGCCAGGCCATGTCGCCGGCGATCTTGTCCTTGTACGCCATGCGTTCGGAATCGAATACGCACAAGGGCCGCAGCTTGCCTCCGCGCCAGTGCGCAACGCCCTCGATCGGATTATTCACCGACGAATCGATATGCTTGCCCACGAGCTGCACCGCGACCGTGCCGCCGCCCTTGAACGGGATATAGGTGAACTTGGTCCCGGTCGCTTTCTCGAGTGCCACCGTGATGATCTGGTCTTCCTGCTTCGAGCCCGTGCCGCCCATCTTGAACTTGTTGGGCCCTGCGGCCTTGACCGCCGAGATGTAGTCCTTGGCCGACTTATACGGCGACTCGGCGTTGACCCACAGTACGAACTGATCGAGCGCGAGCATGGCGACCGGCGTCAGATCCTTCCAGTTGAACGGAACCCCGGTGGCAAGCGGCGTGGTGAACAGATTCGAGAGCGTGATGATGATCTTGTGCGGGTCATTCTTCGCTTCCTTGATGTGCAGAAAGCCCTCCGCACCTGCGCCGCCGGACTTGTTCACCACGATCAGCGGCTGCTTCATGAGATTGTGCTTCTGCACGATCCCCTGCACCAGGCGCGACATCTGGTCCGCACCGCCGCCCGTACCCGCTGGCACGACGAACTCCACGGGCTTGGTGGGCTCCCAACCCAACGCAGCGGTCGGCAAGCCGACCAGTGCGGCGGCCGCGAGCAACAACGCGCGCCGAGCGTGTCCGAATGAACTCATGATGCCTCCTCCACGTTGTTTGCGATTCGTGCCTTCGCGTGCCGAGCGCACGGCGATGCCAGTAACGGCATCGCGCCACTATCGCGCAAAGACGACGGCAAAAAAATGACCGAGGTCAAGTTTTCCGCCATGGGCGTGCACGTACGCGTCCACATAGCGACACCCGTGCTCGCCCGCGCCGGCGCGTCGCCGCGCCGGCCGACGATACGCCGAGAAAAAACCGGCGGCTAGCGATGCACCAGCACGGGAACCTTGGAATGCGTGAGAACCTTCTGCGTCTGGCTGCCGAGCAGCACGCCGGCCAAGCCGCGCCGGCCGTGCGAACCCATGTGGATCAGATCGCACTTGTACTTCTTCGCCGCCTCCATGATCGCATCGGCTGCAAACTCATTGACGACATGAACGCTCTTGCACGCCACTCCGGCTTTGGCGCATGCGCGCTCGATCACACCCAGGTACCTGGTTGCCGTCCTGTTGATGATCTCGGCATGGCCTTCGGTCGTGGTGTAGCCCACCGGTAGAAAGCCTTCGTAGACGAGCGGCGTAGGCGCAGGCGCAGCGAAGAAGGCGGTCACCCGGGCGCCGAGCGCCTGCGCGAGTTTGACGCCGTTCTGCGCGGCCGCACGCGACAGATCCGAACCGTCGGTCGGAATGAGGATGTGCTTGTACACGTCGAACTCCTTCTATCGATGGGCGTGCAATCATTTCACGTAAGGTAGCACCCAGATCAGCATGCCGAGCACGTAGCACACAAGCGAGGCGACGATCGTGAACGGAATGCTCCAGGAGAGAAACTCGCGCAGCGAAATCTTGCGCCCTTCCTCCTTCTCGCCGAGGCTCAAGGCGACATACAAGGCGGGTGCTCCGGCAACGGTGAGGTTGCTGCCGAGCGTGCCCGACCACAACAGCATCCACCACAAGGGCCAGGGCTCGATCCCGCCCTGGGCCATGTCCTTGATGGTGTGCAGGAAGGTCAGGATGTAGGCATCGTGCTCAACCAAGCCCACGATCGGCACGGTGACCCAGTAGAGCAGCGTTGCGCCGAGTGCGTAGTTCTCGATGAATATCGGCCGCATGGCATTGGCGAGCATGTCCAGGATATGGCTTCTCTCCAGCCCGCCGACGAGCGCGAACAGCGCGATGTAGAAGAAAATCGCACGCCAGTCGAGTTCCTGTAGCGTCTCCTCGAAGCTCGACGCCTCCTTCACCCGCTCGCCCAACAGTGTCAGCACCAATACCAGCGACAGCGCCCCGGTAAGCGCGATGAAGCCCAGCTGCACACCGATGTGCTCGCGCATGGACATGGCGATCACGGTGCCGAGGAACCACACCACCACCACAGTGGCGAACAGCGGGTTCGGAATACTCGCTTCCACGCCCAGCGCGGATACATCGGTCACCCGACGGTGGCCGCGAAATCCGTAGAACCACATGACGCCAAGCGTGATGACAAACGTGAGTATGAGGATGGGAAACGAGGAAGGCCGGCCGAACTGCCAGATGAAATCGAAGAACTCCGCCCCGGCGACGCTATGCAGCATCTGCGGCGGCAAGTCGCCGATGATCAGCGCCGTGCCCATGAAGTTGGCGCCGAAACCGATCATGAGGATAACCGGCACGACCGGCAGCTTCAGCGCCCGCGCGAGCGGCAAGGCGACCGGCGCCATCATGAGGATCGTCACCACGTTGTCGACGAACATCGAGATGGCGCCGGCGAGGAAGGTGAGGATGATGACCAGCAGTCCGGGTCGTCCACCCGACGCCTTGAGCGCCTGTATCGACAGCCAGCTCGGCACGCCGCTCTTGCCGAAATAGCCGGCGATGATCCAGATGCCGAGCAGAATCGCCATGACGTTCCAGTCGACGTACTTGAACGCTTCGGCCTCGGTCATGATGCCGATCCAGCACATCAGCGCCACACCGATCAACGCCGCCAGGGTGCTGTCGATCACGTTGGTGATTACCACCAGGATCGTGAGGCCGAACACGATCAAGGTGATCCACTGCATCATCTCCATTACGACATCTCCCTGGTGTTGTTGCTCGGGGTTACGACCGGTGAATGCTCACGGGCCTGGTGGGTGTGGGCAGCGACCGCAGCCGGCACCTCGTCGAAAGCCGTCTTCGCGCGCTTCTCGCTGGGGTGCCAACCCCACAGCGCGAGCATGGCGAAAAAGCCGACGATGTAGGCGGCCGCGACGAACCAGCCGTGCCGCAACCAGGCGCCGACCGAGCGCGCCTGCGGATACATATTGGAGAGCGCAACGCCGGCCGAGGAGCCGAACCAGATCATCGAGCCGCCGAAGCCGACGGTATACGCAAGCATGCCCCAGTCATAGCCGCCCTGCTTTAGCGCGAGCGCGGTCAAGGGAATGTTGTCGAACACCGCCGAGACGAAGCCGAGCCCGAACGCGGTATGCCAGGATGCCGCCGGCAGCTTCTCCACCGGCATCATGGAGGCGATGCTCACCAGGGCGAGGAGAAAGATGCTGCCCTTGAACGCCTCGGGCAGCAGCGACCACTCGGGCCTGCGCCAGGCGGCCGTGAGAACGAGCGCAGCCCACACCGCGAGCCCGAGCGCGGGCAACCGATCGCCCAGCTCGGGCGCCTGCGTGTTCATCAGCACGTTGACGACGATCGCCGCGGCCAGAATGATGAACACGATCGCAACTCGCGCCCAGTCGATATCTTGACCGCCGGTCGCATCACGCGCGATCGGCGAGAAGCGTTGCTGCAGAAGCGCCGCCGGAACACCCATCACCACCAGCGCCGCACCCGCGGCGATAAAGGCCGGTAAGACCGCGGTCGCCGCCACGCCGTCGATCCACATCATCGTGGTGGTGGTATCGCCTACCACACTGCCCGAGCCGCCGGCATTGGACGCCGCGACGATCGCCGCCAGATAGCCGATGTGGACCTTGCCGCGGAAGACGACCCCGGCCATGGTGCCGCCGATCAGGGCCGCGGCGATGTTATCCAGAAACGACGACAGGACGAAGATGAGGACAAGCAGGACAAAGCCGCCCTTCCAGTCATTGGCCAGGAACCTGGGTAGCACGGCGGGAACACGGCTTTCCTCGAAATGTTTGGACAGCAGCGCGAACCCGAGCAACAAACCGAGCAGGTTGGTGAGGATCACCCACTCGTGGGCGAAGTGCGCACCCAGGCCCGCAAGGCCGGCGCCCGTCTTGAACCCCGTGAACGCCAGTTTGTACGCACCGATAACCGCGAGCCCGGTCAGCGCCACCGCCAGGGTATGGTGATGTAGCACGCCAACGCCGATCAACGTCAGCGCAAACAGGATGAAATCGACCGGTATGCCGAATACGGCGGGCCCCTCGCCGCTTGCGGCCGCGGCCACACCCGGATCGGCCAGCACCAGCGCGCCGAGGATCAGCCGGGGTAGCCAATGCACTTTACTTCGCCTTTGCACGACATGCATACCGGCAGGCCGCATGCTCACGCTCCCTCACGTGTCGGGCAAAAGCCGCTCGCCAGCTGACGCGCCGGGGCGCGCACGCAAGCCCGCCTTCGTCCCGATGACATACGCATCGCACGATCTACTCGGGCAAAGGTCTCGCCTGCAACGCGGGTGCCGAAACGACCGGGGACGCGCAGGCGCTGCTTCATCCCGTGATGACGGCCGCTTCGCGGCGGCGGGCGCCGCCGTAGCTACTCCCCTTTGGAGTTGCATCGCGTGCGTACGCAATGCAGTGCGCCTTTTATCACGCGCCCTTCGCGGGCGTCAACAAATCACCCGCGACGCGAGCGCACGCGGTGTTCGGTTGCGACGGGTGCGATGCCGGTGGACGCGCGACGAGCGAAGCAATTCGCATCGGCGCCTCGACGGCACGCTCGCGCTTGTCGCCCGGCTGCCATCCCCACAGCGCCAGCATGACGAAGAAGCCGACCACATACGCGACCGCGACAAACCAGCCGTGCTTCAACCAGGCGCCGACCGAACGTGCTTCGGGATACATGTTCGATACCGCCACGCCGGCCGAGGAGCCGAACCAGATCATCGAGCCGCCGAAGCCCACGGCGTACGCGAGCAGGGCCCAATCGTACCCGCCCTGGCGCAAGGCGAGCGCGGTAAGCGGAATGTTGTCGAACACGGAGGAAACGAAGCCCAGCGCGAACGCTGTCTGCCACGAGGCCGCGGGCAACTGCTCGACAGGCATCATGGACGCACAGCTCACCAGGGCAAGCAGGAAGATGCTGCCCTTGAACGCCTCGGGTAGCAGACTCCACTCAGGGCGTCGCCACCCTGCTGTCACGAGCAACACTACCCAGACAGCGAGCCCCAACGCCGGCACCCGATCGGCCAACTCCGGGGCGGTGCTATTGATGGTGACGTTGGTCGCCACGGCCGCGAGGAGGATGATGACGACGATCCAGACCCGCGCCCAATCGACCTCGGTTCGAGCCGACGCGTCTTTGACGATGGGCGAATGGCGCTGCTGCAGCAACGCCGCGGGGATCCCGATCACGATCAACGCGGCCGCCGAGGCGATGAACGCGGGCAGCACCGCAACGGCCGAAACGCCGTCGATCCACATCATCGTGGTGGTCGTGTCGCCCACCACGCTGCCGGCGCCGCCCGCGTTCGAGGCAGCTACGATCGCAGCGAGATAGCCGATGTGAACCTTGCGCCGATACACCGCGCCCGCGATAGTCGCCCCGATGAGCGCCGCGGCAATGTTGTCGAGAAAGGCCGACAACACGAAAATCAACGCCAGCAGGACAACGCCACCTTTCCAATTGTCGGGCAGGAAGCGTGGCAGCACGGCGGGAACGCGGCTTTCTTCGAAGTGCCGCGCGAGCAGCGCGAAACCGACCAGCAGGCCGAGCAGGTTGGTGAGAATGACCCACTCGTGCGCGAAATGCGCGCCCAATCCTTCGATCCCGGCACCCGCCTTGAAGCCGGTGAACCCGAGCTTGTAGGCGACGATGACCGCGAGCCCGGTAAGCGCGACGGCCAAGGTGTGATGGTGAAATATCCCGACCCCGAGCAGCGTAAGCGCGAACAATACGAAATCGACCGGTATACCGAAGATTTCCGGACCGGCAGCGGAGGCCGCCCATGCGGTTGCGACGTGGCTCGACGCTGCCGCAGCGACGAGCCGTTGGACGATCCGACCGGCACGTGCGCGATGTGCCATTGCAGCGCCTTGCATACGAACTCCCCGGCCTCGGTACTCAGCGGCACCGTCGTGACGTCGATTGCTCCCGACGCTGCCCGCGCGCGCCGAAGCGCGCCGACCAAGGTCTCGCATGCAATAACTGCCGGCACGACCGGGGGCCAATGGATCGGCATCCCGTCTTGACGATCGTGCCGCAGCGGCAAGTGCGCCGCTGTAGCTACTCCCCTTGTGGAATGCTCACCGCCGAGCCCGGCGGCAAGCCCGACTCTTGTAACACGCTCCCGCGGCGAGCGTCAACGCGCGCTCAGGAAAGCCCGACCACCTTTCCGTTCGCGTCGACGTCCATGTTCTCGGCCGAAGGCACTTTCGGCAAACCGGGCATCGTCATCATGTCGCCGCAGATCATGACCACGAATTCCGCGCCTGCGGCGAGCCGCACCTCGCGGATGTTGACGACGTGACCGCTCGGTGCGCCGCGCACGCCCGGATCGGTCGTAAACGACGACTGCGTCTTCGCCACACACACCGGATAATGGCCGTAGCCCGATTCCTGCAGCTCCTTGATGCGGTTGCGCACCTTGGCATCGGCGGTGATGTCGGCCGCACCGTACACGCGCGTGGCGATCTTCTTCATCTTGTCCCACAGAGGGTCGGCATCGTCGTAGACGAAGGTGGCGCTCGACTTCTGCTCGCACAACTCGACCGCCGCGCGCGCCAGATCGGTCGCCCCCCTGCCGCCCTCGGCCCAATGGTTCGCCACCACCACTTTCGCGCCGAGCTTGCCGATGCGATCGGACAGAAGATCCATCTCCGCCCGGGTGTCGGCGGTAAAACGGTTGATCGCCACGACGCAGGGCAGGCCATACACTTCTTTGACGTTACGCACGTGGCGCTCGAGGTTGGCGAGGCCTTTTTCCAGCGCCGGCAGGTTCTCGGCGTTCAACTGCGCGCGCTCGACACCGCCGTGGTGCTTGAGCGCGCGCACGGTGGCGACGATGACAGAAGCATCGGGCTTCAAACCCGCCTTGCGGCACTTGATGTCGAGGAACTTCTCGGCGCCCAGGTCGGCGCCGAAGCCGGCTTCGGTCACCACGTAGTCGGCGAGCTTCAACGCGGTCCTGGTGGCGGTGACGGAATTGCAGCCGTGCGCGATGTTGGCGAACGGGCCGCCGTGAATGAACGCGGGATTGTTCTCCAGCGTCTGCACGAGGTTGGGTGCGATCTGGTTTTTCAGCAGCACGGTCATCGCGCCGTGCGCCTTGAGATCGCGCGCGCGCAACGGCTTGGCATCGCGGGTATAACCGAACACGATGTTGCCCAACCGTTCCTTCAGGTCTTCAAGCGAGGTTGCGAGGCAGAAGATCGCCATCACCTCCGAGGCCACCACGATATCGAAGCCATCCTCGCGCGGATAGCCGTTGGCCGTACCGCCGAGCGAGCACACGATGTCGCGCAACGCGCGATCGTTCATGTCCATCACCCGCTTCCAGGTGATGCGGCGCGGATCGATACCGAGCTCGTTGCCGTGAGTGATGTGGTTGTCGACCATCGCCGCAAGCAGGTTGTTCGCCAGCGCGATGGCATTGAAGTCGCCCGTGAAGTGCAGGTTGATGTCTTCCATCGGCACGACCTGCGCGTAGCCGCCGCCGGCAGCACCCCCTTTCATGCCGAACACCGGCCCGAGGGAGGGCTCGCGCAGACAGATGATCGCTTTCTTGCCGATGTGATTGAGCGCATCGCCCAGACCGACCGTGGTGGTGGTCTTACCTTCACCGGCGGGCGTGGGACTCATCGCCGTGACCAGTATCAGCTTGCCGTCGGGCTTGTTCTTCAGGCTCGCGACGAACTCGAGCGAGACCTTGGCCTTGTAGTGCCCGTAGGGCTCGAGGTGTGTTTCCGCGATGCCGAGCTTCGCGGCCACATCCACGATGCGCTGCATCTTGGCCTGCTGGGCGATCTCGATGTCGGATAACGCCATAGTGTCATACCTCGCAGTGGTCTCGCGCCGGCGATGCGCCGGCGATCGGCGGCAGCCACTATACTGGGCGCAGCGCCGTGCGGCCCTTGACCGCGGTCAATTTTTACGCGGCCGTACGGTGGGCCGCCGCAACTCGCCCGTTCTACGCGGGCGCCACCTGCGCGCGCGCTTGCCCGCCGCCGTAAGTCGACAGCGGCGTAAGCTCCCCGCCCTTGCTCACGCTCACCGCGCAGTACTTGAACTCCGGAATCTTGCCGAACGGATCAAGTGCCGGATTGGTGAGCAGATTCGCCGCCGCCTCGTAGTAGCAGAACGGGATGAAGACCGCACCCTCGGGCGTGCCGTCTTCGGCGCGCGCGTAGAGCGCGATTGCGCCGCGGCGCGAAGTGACCGTGATGACCTCACCCGGTTCGATGCCGAGGCGCGCGAGCTCGAGCGGATGCAACGCGGCGGTCGCGTCGGGTTCGATCGCATCCAGCACGCCGGCTCGCCGCGTCATGGCCCCGGTATGCCAATGCTCGAGCTGACGTCCGGTTATCAGCACCAGCGGGTACTCGGCATCCGGGCGCTCGGCGGCGGGGATGATATCGGCGGGCACGAAACGCGCCTTGCCGGTCGGCGTTGGGAATCGATCGACGAACACCACCGGGTCGCCCGGATCGCCTTCGTTCAGACACGGGTAGGTGACGCAGCCCTCTCGTTCGAGCCGCTCCCAGGTGATGCCCGCGATCGACGGCATCGCCAGGCGCATCTCCTCGAATACGTCGTCGGGGCCGGTGTAGTTCCAGTCCAGGCCCAGGCGCTGCGCGAGCTGCTGGATGATCCACAGGTCGGGCATCGCATCGCCGGGTGCGTCGAGCGCCTGGCGACCGAGCTGTACCATGCGATCGGTGTTGGTGACCGTACCGGATTTCTCCGGCCACGCGGTGGCCGGCAGGATGACATCGGCGTGATAGCAGGTTTCGGTGAGGAATATCTCCTGCACCACGAGGAAGTCGAGGCTCGCGAGTGCTTCGCGGGCGTGGTGCGCGTCGGGATCCGACATCGCAGGGTTCTCGCCCATGACGTACATGCCGCGGATTTCCTTCGCGATCGCGGCATTGATGATTTCCACCACGGTGAGCCCCCGTTTCTCGTCCAGCTCGGCGCCCCACAGCGCAGAAAACTTGGCGTGCGCCTCGGGGTCGTCGACGAACTGATAATCCGGGAACACCATCGGGATGAGACCCGAATCAGAGGCGCCCTGCACGTTGTTCTGCCCGCGCAGCGGGTGCAGGCCGGTGCCAGGGCGGCCAACCTGCCCGGTCATGAGACAGAGCGAGATCAGGCAACGCGCGTTATCGGTGCCGTGCACGTGTTGCGACACGCCCATACCCCACAGGATCATCGACCCGCGCGACCCGGCGTAAAGTCGCGCGACCTCCTTGATCGTCTCGGCCGCAATGCCGCACACGGGCGCCATCGCCTCGGGGCTGAAGCCTTCGACGTTGCGCTTGAGCTCGTCGTAGCCGATGGTGCGGCTGGCGATGAAGGCTTCGTCCACCAGCCCTTCGTGCACGATGGTGTGCATCATGGCGTTCAGCAGCGCCACGTCGGTGTCGGCCTTGAACTGCAAGGAGTAGGTGGCATGTCGCGACAGATCGGAAAGACGCGGATCGGCGTAGATGAGCTTGGTGCCTCGCTTGATCGCATTCTTGATCCAGGTCGCCGCCACCGGATGATTCGATGTCGGGTTGGCGCCGATCAGGAAGATGACCTCGGCGCGCGCGACGTCGTTCACCGGGTTGGACACCGCACCCGAACCGATGCCTTCGAGCAATGCGGCGACCGAGGAGGCATGACACAGGCGCGTGCAGTGATCGACGTTGTTGCTGCCGAACCCGGTGCGCACCAGCTTCTGGAACAGATACGCCTCCTCATTGCTGCCTTTGGCCGAGCCGAAGCCTGCGAGCGCTCGCTTGCCGTGCGTGTCGCGGATCGTGCGCAGGCTCGCCGCGGCAAGGTCGAGCGCCTCCTCCCAGCTCGCCTCGCGAAAGACCTCCAGCGGATCGGCCGGATTCATGACGAAGTCCGCGCTCTTGGCGATGCCGGGCTTGCGGATCAACGGCTTGGTCAGCCGCTGCGGATGACTGACGTAGTCGAAGCCGTAGCGGCCCTTCACGCACAGCCGGCCACGGTTGGAAGGACCGTCGTAGCCCTCGACGAACAAGATCCGGTTGTCCTTGACGTGGTACGTGAGCTGGCAGCCGACACCGCAATACGGACACACCGAATGAACTCGCCGGTCGGCGACCTGCATGCCGACGTCGCCCGCAGGCATCAGGGCCCCCGTGGGACACGCTTGCACGCACTCGCCGCAGCCCACGCACGAGGATGCGCCCATGGGATCGTCCAAGTCGAACACGGGGTTCGACCGATCGCCGCGATACGCGTAGCCGATCACGTCGTTCACCTGCTCCTCGCGGCAGGCGCGCACGCAGCGCGTGCATTGGATGCACGCGTCCAGGTGCACCGAGATGCCGTGGTGCGACTCGTCCGGCGCGGGCTGTGCACGCGGCATGAAGCGCGGTGCGCCGACTTTGAGCTTCTTCGCCCAGTAGTCGAGCTCGCTGTCCAGGCGATACGACCTGTCCGGCATGTCGGTGAGCAGCAGCTCGACCACCAGCTTCTGCGCGGCGCGCGCGCGCTCGCTGCCGGTGACGACCTCCATGCCGGACGCGGGCTTGCGGCAGCACGCGGGCGCGAGCAATCGTTCGCCCTCGATCTCGACCATGCACGCACGGCAGTTGCCGTCCGGGCGCATGCCTTCTTTGTAGCACAGGCGCGGGATGTCGATGCCATGCCGCTTCGCCGTCTGGATGATGGTCTCGCCGGCATGCGCACGCACGTCCTTGCCGTCGAGCTTGAACGCTATCGATGTGTTCATCGCTATGGCTCCTGCCGCAGTGAAGCGTGACGATTGAAGAATCAGGCCGCCGATCAACGGCTCGTTACACGTCTCAGCTGCGCCCTGACACGTCCCCGCTCACTCGATCTCATGCGAAAAATACTTCATTACGCACCGTAGCGGATTCGGCGCCGACTGCCCGAGCCCGCATATCGACGCGTCCGCCATGACACCGCACAGCTCCTCCATGAGCTCCCGGTCCCAGATCGGATCGCCGATCAGCGGCACGGCCTTGGCGGTGCCGGCGCGGCACGGCGTGCACCGCCCGCAGGATTCGTCGGCTAAGAAGCGCATGACGTTCGCCGCCGCGTCGCGTGCCTTGTCTGCCTGCGAGAGGACTACCACCGCGGCCGAGCCGATGAAGCAGCCGTGCGGCCGCAAGGTATCGAAATCCAGCGGCAAATCAGCCAGCCGCGCCGGCAGGATGCCGCCGGATGCGCCGCCCGGCAGATAGGCATAGAGCTCGTGGCCGTCCGCCATGCCATCGCAATACTCGTCGATCAGTTCGCGCGCGCTGATGCCTGCCGGCGCGAGATACATGCCAGGCTTCTTCACCCGCCCGGAGACCGAGAACGAGCGCAGCCCCTTGCGCCCGCGCCGGCCGTTCGAAGCGAACCACTCCGGTCCCTTCTCCAGGATATCGCGCACCCAATGCAGCGTTTCCATATTCTGCTCGAGCGTCGGCCGGCCGAACAAACCCACCTGCGCGACGTAGGGCGGACGCAGCCGCGGTATGCCGCGCTTTCCCTCGATCGACTCGATCATCGCCGATTCTTCGCCGCAGATGTACGCGCCCGCACCGCGGCGCAGATGGATCTGCGGCAACGGACACGGCGGATCGGCGCGCAGCCGCGCCAACTCGCGCGTGAGGATCTCGCGGCAGCCCGCATACTCATCGCGCAGATATACGTAGCACGCCTCGATGCCGACGCACCAGGCGGCGATCAACATGCCTTCGATGAAGCGGTGCGGATCGCGCTCGAGATAGACGCGATCCTTGAACGTTCCCGGCTCGCCCTCGTCGATGTTGACCGCCATGAGCCGCGGCGCGGTCTCCGCGCGCACCAAGCGCCACTTGCGCCCGGCTGGAAACCCGGCGCCGCCAAGACCGCGCAGGTCCGAACGCTCGAGCGCTGCCATCACCGCCTCGGCGGCGAGACTGCCCTCGGTGCATTGGCGCAACAAGCGGTAGCCGCCGCCGGCCCGGTATTGCGCGTAGTCGACGTAGGGCTCGATCGGGCAGTCCAGCGCGCTCTCGTTCAATCGCGATCTGACCTGCTCGACGCTCGCACGCCCCACCGGGTTCTTCCCGACCACGGCAACGGGCGCCTGGTCGCAGCGTCCCACGCACGGCGCCGCGATCACGCGCACGCCCGCCCCGAGGCTTTCGCGCAGGCTCTTCAGCAGCTCGCGCGCACCGGCCAGCTCGCATACGATCGAATCGCACACCCGCACCGTGAGCCGCGCCGGCGCCACGTCGCCTTCCTTCACCACATCGAAGTGGTGATAGAAGGTCGCGACTTCGTACACTTCCGTGGGCGCGAGTCGCATCTCGCGCGCAAGCGCGACCAGGTGCGCGGCCGGAAGATAGCCGTAGCGATCCTGGATCTTGTGCAGGTGCTCGATTAGATAATCTCGGCTGCGCGGCTCGGCGCCGAGCAGCGCCTGCACTTCGGCCAGAGTCTGTGGATCCACAGGCCGGCCTTTGGGCGTGGCGCGTGCGCGGCGGCTGCCGCGCTGCACCGGCTCGGAGGGAACGGGCTTGGTTTCACCCATGTCGATAGACCTCTCGCATGACATTCTGCGGCTGCGGGCAAAGCCGCTCGCACTGTTCGGTTACTCCCGCCGCGGCGCCGGCTCACCCGATCAGCGCTATTCCTACAACACCGACTTTAGCAGCTTGCCCATCTCGGCCGGATTACGCGTCACCTTGATGCCGCACTCCTCCATGACCGCGAGCTTCTCCGCAGCCGTCCCCCTGCCACCGGAGACGATCGCACCGGCGTGACCCATGCGCTTGCCGGGCGGGGCGGTGACACCGGCGATGAAGCCCACCACGGGCTTGCGCATATTCGCCTTGACCCAGCGTGCAGCCTCCTCCTCGTCATTGCCGCCGATTTCTCCCACCATGATGACCGCTTCGGTCTGCGGGTCGTCGTTGAACATGCGCAGTACGTCGACGTGCTTGAGCCCGTTGATCGGATCGCCGCCCGTGCCTACACAGCTCGACTGGCCCAGACCCACCGCGGTGAGCTGCCCCACCGCCTCGTATGTAAGTGTTCCCGAGCGCGACACCACGCCGACAGGCCCCTTGCGGTGGATGTGCCCGGGCATGATGCCGATCTTGAGCTCGTCCGGAGTGATGACGCCGGGGCAGTTCGGACCGATCAGCCGGGTCTTCTTGCCCTGCATGCGGTACTTGGTGCGGATCATGTCGCGCACCGGCACGCCGTCGGTGATGCAGATGACCAGATCGAGCCCCGCGTCCACCGCCTCGTCGATAGCGGCTGCGGCGTACGGTGGTGGCACGTATATGACAGAAGCATTAACGCCGGTTTTCTCCCTGGCTTCGCGCACGGTGTTGAAGATCGGCACGCCCTCGAAGCTCTGCCCGCCCTTGCCCGGCGTGACGCCGGCGACGTAACACGCAGCCCCGTTCGCGTATTTCAGTCCAGCGCTGGTATGAAACTGGCCCGTCTTGCCGGTGATCCCCTGGGTGAGCACGCGCGTGCTCTTATCGATCAGGATCGACATCTCATGCACCCCCCTTGGATCCTCGCGCCGCCTTGACGACCTTTTCGGCCGCGTCGGCCATATCGGAGGCGGCGATGGTGGCGAGCCCGGAGCCGGCCAGGATATTCTTGCCCAACTCGACGTTGGTACCTTCGAGCCGCACGACCAGGGGTACCTGCAGCGACACTTGGCGCGCCGCCTCCACCAGCGCGGTCGCGATCACGTCGCAGCGCATGATGCCGCCGAAGATATTGACCAGGATCGCCTTCAGCTCCGCGTTGCGCAACATGATCTTGAACGCTTCCACCACCTTTTCGGTGGTCGCGCCGCCCCCGACATCGAGAAAGTTGGCCGGCCGCCCGCCGTAGAACTTGATGATGTCCATGGTCGCCATGGCGAGCCCCGCGCCGTTGACCAGGCAACCGATGTCGCCTTCGAGTGGAACGTAGCTCAGGCCGTACCTGGCCGCCGCCACTTCGGCCGCGTCTTCTTCGTCCGGATCGCGCAGGGCAACGATGTCGGGCTGGCGAAACAGCGCGTTGTCGTCGAAGTTCATCTTGGCATCGAGCGCCACCAGGGCGCCGGCGCCGGTGAGAATCATGGGATTGATCTCGGCGAGGCTCGCATCGGTCTGATCGAATGCGCGATAAAGTCCCTGGAAGATGGCGCGCGCATCGCTCATCGCGGCCTGCGGCACCCCGATGCGGCGCGCAATGTCATCGGCCTGCGCATCCGTTAGACCAGCCAGCGGATCGATCGCGACCCGATGAATCTTTTCAGGCGACGTGGCCGCGACTTGCTCGATATCCACGCCGCCTTCGGCGCTCGCCATCAGCACCACACGCTGCGAGACGCGGTCGACCACCATGCCAACGTAGTATTCCTTGCGGATGTCCGCGCCTTCCTCGATCAGCAGGCGGCGTACCGTCTGGCCCCCGGGTCCGGTCTGGTGCGTGACGAGTTGCATGCCGAGGATCGCGCCCGCGTGCGTCCGCAATTCCTCCTCCGAGCGCGCGAGCTTGACGCCCCCACCCTTGCCGCGTCCGCCGGCATGAATTTGCGCCTTGACCACCCACAACTTGCCGCCGAGCGTGCGAGCGGCTGCGAGCGCTTCGTCGACACTGAAGCAGGCGACACCGTTGGGCGTCGGTACACCGAACTTGCGCAACACCGCTTTGGCCTGGTACTCGTGAATCTTCATATCGGCTCGATCCGGCGCGTGGATGCTGTCTTCAATTCGAAGGACTCAGGTCACTATGGATGCGGCCCAATCTAATCGATCGGTCCAGGGCCACACCATGACCGCGGTCAATTCTGCACGTCACGAAGGCGCGTGCCGCGAAAGGCGACACCGTCGCATGCCGCGAGCGCGATTCGTAATCGGGCGCGCCATGACGGCGAAGAGATGCTGCACCAACCGCAGCCAGTATAGCAGGCGGCGCAATCGTGATGGCTCGCGCGGAGGCGATGCGCGCGCGTAACGATGCGGGCAACGTGCCACGAAAGTCGCAGCCGAGACGCGATCGCACGAGCACGCATCGAATGCGAACGACCCCGCCGCCGCCCTCGGCGGCAGCCCGACGGTCGGCATGCTCGGGCGGGGTTCAGGCGACCCAAAGTGATGGGGCACGGAACAGATGCAGGCAAGGAGCACGCTTGGCGGGATCGGCCGCTGCGGCGGGTCGGCAACAGCGGGACCGTCTTCCCCTCGACCTTATATGTAAGCACGGTGATTGTCCTGGCGAGCGGACTCACGTAGACATACGCACGTCAGGACCGATGCTGCGCCCAGGGATGCAAGACGAGCGCACGGTCGAGCGGGTATCGGCCCGGGCTGCCGTGCGGAATGCACGATGCCCCCGTGGTGCCATGCATCATCGTCTACGTACGGATTGCTCGGGTGCGATCGGAAAATGTGCCGGCGTGCATCGACCAGACCGCGGGGGACGGGCAAAAAAAAGCGCAGTCTCAAGGACTGCGCTCAAATCCACCAAAGGAGGAGGTTTTGGAGGAAACGTCGGACTGGCATCCAACGTAGGGCCATTATGCCCCAGTCCGAAGCGCGACGCAAGCCCTGTTTGTTGCTACGCAATAAAAGATCGGGCGTACGGACGCCGCGTGTCGTGGGCCAAGGAATCTTCCGCGGCGGCAGCCGCAAACGCACGCCCTGAGGACGATTCTCAGCGAACGATCAGCACCGGAATCTTGGCGTGACTGAGAACCTTTCGCGTTTCGCTCCCGAGCAACATCGACATGATGCTGCGCCGGCCGTGGGAGGTCATGACGATCAGGTCGCAGCCGCGCTGCTCGGCGGCTTTCACGATCTCGTCATACGGGTGGTCGCTGGTGGCGCGCACGGTGTCGCATGGAACCATCGCCTCCTGCGCAACGCCGCGGATGAACCCCAGGTAGTCTTCGGCCTTTGCCAGGGCTTCGCGCTCGATCTTCTCTTCGGTCGCCGGATCGAACGCGCCTTCGTACGCGATCATGAGATGAAAATCCGGAACGACGTGGATTCCGGTGACTCGAGCGCCGTGCAGCTTGGCGAGATCGACGGCAAAGCGCGCCGCCTGTTCCGATCGATCCGACCCGTCGGTCGGCACCAGGATGTGCTTGAACATGACCACACCTCCTCTACGGCTTCGTGGTTCGCTCGGCGAAGCCGATCGTGCTGGCGCACGCGGCACGGCAATGTTCCACGGCGCCCCGCGCAAAGTCAACGTTTGTACCGCTACCCCGATGGGTCTCGCGAGCAGCGAGAGTCACAACGTACGGCATCGCATCAAGGCCCTTCATCGGACGGCGTTCGCAGCTTGCGTGCCGCGTAGATCCTGGCCGGATGTTCGGTCAGCGCCTTCTCGTCGATATCGATGCCGAGCCCCGGGGCGGTAGGCAGATCGATGTAGCCGTTGCGCGGCTTCAATTGGTTGGGCGAAACCTTGTCGCCGAACTCGACGAAGGGCAGGAAGTATTCGGTGATGATGAAGTTCGGCATGGTCGCCGACGCATGCACGGTGGAAGCCAGTCCGAGTACCGTCGAATTGTAGTTGTGCGGCGATACCGCGATGAAGTACGGCTCGGCCATCGCGGCGATCTCCTTCAACTCCAGGATGCCGCCCACGCATGCGACATCGGGATTGATGATGTCCGCGGCGCGCCGCTCGAACAGCGGCCGGAATCCTTGTTTAAGATAGGTGGCCTCGCCAATCACGATTGGCAGACCCGTCGCCTTGCGGATCTCGGCGAGTGCTTCCGCGTTCTCGGCCGCACACGGCTCTTCCAACCAATAGAGCCCGAACTCCTTCAGGCGCAGATCGAGCCGAATCGCGTGCATCGGCGCGAGCCTGCGGTGCTGCTCGATCAGCAGATCGACCTTCGGGCCGACCGCTTCGCGCACTGCTTTCACGACGGCGACTGCGCGATCCTCGTGCTCCTTCGGGATGTAGCTGCGCCAAGGGCTGGGCAGCGGATCGAACTTCATCGCGTCGAACCCCGCCGCCACCACTTTCTCGGCCGCACGCGCGTAATCGGACGGCTCTTTCATGCCGTAGCTCCAGCCGTTGGCGTAGACGCGAATGCGATCACGACAGCGGCCGCCGAGCAGGTTGTAGACCGGCTGGTTCAGTGCCTTGCCGACGATGTCCCACAGCGCCTGTTCGATGCCCGAGATCGCGCAAAAGAGCTCGAGCGAGCCGCGGCGGGCGGCGTAATCGTCGAACGCGAACTGGGTGAAGTGCTTGATATCGAACGGCGTGCGCCCGACCAGGTATGGCCCAAGCGCACTGACCTGCGCGAGCACCGGCTGATCCCGGTCGTACTGCGAATACGCCTCGCCCCAGCCGTGAATGCCGGCGTCCGTTTCCACCTTTACAAATACCAGGTTCTTGCGCCAGCCCGGGTGTACGCCGTAGCCGCTAACCTTGGTGATCTTCATCGTCGCTCCTCGTTGCAAAATACCGCAGGCTCGTCGGTCCTGCGCAATGCTAACTCCGGGGGATGGTGCGGGATAGTCACGCTCGCGGCGGCAGCCGGTCGGTCGGTTCGCGCCGGAACTCGCCTTCGATCACATCCTGGGGCGCGTCGCCATCAAGCGGCCGCTCGGGCGGCAGCGGCCACAGCAGCAGCAGTATGGCGAGCACGTCGGTGATGACGCCGGGAAAGATGAGCAGCAGGCCCGCGACGACACTGCGCGCGCTGGCAAGCAACGCCCCGATCGGGGAGCGCTGCCTGCGCAAGCTGCCAGCGATGCGCAGGGCCCAGACGAGCCTCTCCATGCGGATCAGCGCCACGCCGCACCCTGCCGCGAACACAAGCCAGGCAATGACCCACCAGCCGAAGCGCTCGCCCAGACGGAATAGAAGCCACGCCTCGAGCACCGGGAAGGCGAGCAGGGCGGCGAGAACCAGAAGGGCGCGAATCATCCGATTCGACTCACAACGATGGGCGTCAGCGCATCGGACACGCGTGGCTCTTCGAGCTCGCTTCGCCCCGACACGCGGCGGCAGCTGAAACGAACCCGAATCGCTCGCCTCATGCCGACATGCGTCGAGAACCGATACCGAGCAACTCCCCGATGCGCTCCCCCGCCTTGAGCCCCGAGCCGGTCAGCACCAGAACGGTGGTCTGCTGCGCAGTGATGACACCGCTTGCAATCAGCCGCGACAAACCGGCGGCGGCCGCGGCCGAAGTCGGCTCGACGTACAGTCCCTGGCGCGCAAGCATTGCGAGCGCGGCTCCGATCTCGTCTTCGCTCACCGCGACGATCGAACCACCGCAATCGCGTACCGCCCGCAGCACTTCGCGCACCCGCGTGGGCTTCGACGATGCGATACCCTCGGCCACCGTAGGCTTGATCTCGGTCGGCACGAGCCGCTCTTCACCCACGGCGAACGCGTTGAAGTACGGCGCGCAGTTGGCCGCCTGCACGCCGAAAACGCGCGGTGTGGCGTCGATCTCGCCGTTGGCGCGGAGCTCGCGAAAACCGTGCTCGCAGCCCAGCACGTTGGACCCATAACCCAACGGCACCACGACGTTGTCCGGAGCGCGAAAGCCGAGCTGCTCCCACAGCTCGTAGGCGAGCGTCTTGGTGCCCTCGGCGAAGAACGCCTGCCAGTTGTGGCTGGCGTAGAAGATCTCCGCTGACATGGTCAGAGCCGCATCGGCCACGTCCTGGCGCGTTCCCGGGATCGTCACCACCTCGGCCCCGGTGGCCGCCATCTGTACAATCTTCGGATACGAGGCGGATTCCGGCACGAGGATACGTGCCCGCATTCCCGCTGCGGCCGCATAGGCCGCCAGCGACGCGCCCGCATTACCCGATGAATCTTCCAGCACGTGCGTGATGCCGTGTCGCGCGAGATAAGAAATCATCACGGTCATGCCGCGGTCCTTGAACGACCCGGTCGGCATCATGAATTCTAGTTTCGCCCGGATCGCGATCCCGCCCCAGCGCGCGTCGATGAGCGGCGTCCAGCCCTCGCCCATGCTGACCGCGTGCACCCGCTCGACCCGTACGGCGGCAGCATAACGCCATACCGATCGGCACCCGGTATCGATGTCGCCGCGGCGAAGACCCGCGCCGGGCGTGAGGTTGAGATGACTGCCCCCGGGGGAGCGCCATAGTGGCCGCTCGACCGGGTAGGTCGATCCGTCGGCGGCATCGACGTAGCGTACGTCCATGCGATGCGTCAGACGCCGCGACGCGACCACTCTGCAGCCAGGTCCAGAACGCGGTCCACGTCGCGCTCGGTGTTGTACAGATGCAGCGAGAACCGCAGCACTCCGCGCCGGATCGAGAGCTTGACTCGATGCGCGGTCAGATGATCGTGCAGCGACTGCATGCGCGCATCGCTCGTCGAATCGTGGCCGCCCTGGCTCATCTCACCCACCGTGACGATGTGCGCCAGATGCGGCCCCGGTTCGCCGCCGCTGACGGGCAATCCCAGCGCGATGAGGCCGCGCGCGAGCCGATGCGACAAACCGAGCGCGTAGCGCTCGATCGCCTGCTGGCCAAACCCTGCAAGGTATCCCAGGATCGCGTCGGCGCTCACGGCAGCGGTGAAGTTGTAGTTGCCGAGGTCAAAACGGCGCGCTCCGCCGGCCAGGCGGTACTCGAAGCTGCCGAGATCGGCTTCGGACGCATCGCCCAGATCGACGCCAAAACGCGACAGATACGCCGGCTGCAGTCGGTCCGCGACCTCGCGGCGGCAATACAGAAACCCCATGCCGTAGAGCCCGAGCAGCCCCTTTTGCGTCGAGGCGGCGAGCGCATCGATGTTGAGCGCGGCGACGTCGTCGTCGAGCACGCCCACCGACTGGGCGGCATCGACCACCAGCAGCACGCCGCGTGCGCGGCACGCGGCGCCCAGCGCCGCCAGATCGGTGCGGAATCCCGGTGCGAACGAAACCGTCGCGCACGCGAGCACCCGCGTGCGCTCGTCGATGCGGGCAATCGCCTCGTCCACCGGCAGCGTGCCGGCGCGCGGCGCGACCATACGGATCTCCACGCCACGGCGCTGCAGGTTGAGCCAGACGTACACGTTGGCCGGGTGCTCGATTTCGGGGCAGACGATGAGGTTGTCGCCGGAGCGCCAGTCGATCGAGGCCGCAACGGCGGCGAGGCCTTCGGTGACGTTCTTGGTGAACGCGATCTCGTCGCGAGCGGCGTGCAGGTGTTGCGCGAGACGGCCGCGCACGCGCTCGATCGTGTCGAAGTAGGCGTGCTTGTCGAGCTCGGCATTCATGCGCTCGTCGAGGTGCGCCACGAGCGCGTCACGCGCAAAGCGCGGCAGCAGGCCGCGGGCCGATACGTCCATGTAGGTCCAGCGCTCGGTTGCCGGGAAATCACGGTGCGCTTGCGTCAGGTCGGTCGTCATGAGCTTCGCCTCGCCGTCAGTCCTTTGCCACCCGTCCCTCAATCTGATCACGCCGCAGCGCCTGCGCAGCGCGCGCACCCGGATCACCGTAGCCCCCGCCGCCCGGCGTTGCGACGCGCAGTACGGTACCGCGCGGCAGCACCACCTCGCCCGCGGCGGATGGCAACTTGCGCTCATCGGCTGCCCCGGGATTGAACACGAATTCGCCCGCGCGTCCCGCCTCGCCGTTCGCCAAGCCCTCCGCCGGCACGTGCTGGCGCTCGGAGGAGAGGCTCACCGTCACGTCGTCGGCGAGGATGCGATAGTCGCGCACCACACCCATGCCGCCGCGGTACGTGCCAGCGCCGGCAGAATCGTCGCGCAGCGCGTAGCGTTCGATGCGAAACGGATAGGCGTGCTCGAGCGCCTCCACGGGGAGGTTCGAGGCGCCCGATGCATGCACGCGCACCGCGTCGGCCCCGTCGCGATAAGGCCTCGCCCCCATGCCTCCGGCGATGGTTTCATAGTCGACGAAATAATCGCCGCTGCGTGGATCGGTGCCCGAGAGCACGATGAGGTGATGCGGGCCGCTGCGCGCCAGGGCCTTGTCCGGCATCGCCTGCGACAACGCGGCGGCGATCACGTCGCCGAGCACGCCGCAAGAGATCGAACGAGCGCCGACCGCGGCGGGTGGCGCGGGGCCGACTACGGTTCCCGGCTCCGTCGCGACCGACAACGTGCGATAGTAACCGGCATTGGCTGGAACATCCGGGTCGAGCAGACTCTTCGCGACCGTGTACACCGTCGCAAGCAATGCCCGATGCGGGATGTTGCGCGCGCTTTCGAGCTGGCGGCCCGACCCGGCAAAATCGAAGTGAAGCTGTCCTTCGCTCACCGTCATCGCGAGGTTGATCAGGGTGCGACTGCCCTCGATATCGCCATCGAGAAAATCCTGTGCGCAGTAGCGGCCGCGCGGCAGGCGTGCAATCGCCGCGCGGAAGCGGCGCTCGGTGAAGTCGAGATAGGCGGCGATCGTGCTCTCGACCTGCGTGACGCCGTAGCGCGCGAGTAGGCCGCTCACCGAGCGCACGCCGACCACATTGGCGGCGAACTGTGCCTTCAGATCGCCCATTCGCTCTTGCGGCGTACGCGAATTGAGCAGGATCATCTCGATCAGGTCGCGCTCGGGCTCGCCCGAGCGCACGATCCTCACCGGCGGGATGCGCAATCCTTCCTGAAAGATCGTCTTACACACCGCCGCCTCGCTCCCGGGCACCATCCCGCCCACATCGGCGTGGTGCGCGATGTTGGCCACGTAGGCGACGATCCGTCCCTCGGCGAACACGGGCGCTATCACGTTGATATCGGGCAGGTGCGAGCCGCCCCCGTTATAGGGATCGTTGGCAGCGAACATGTCGCCCGGACGGATCTCGTCGGGCCGGAAACGCGCGCGAATCTCGTCCACCGCACCCACCATCGAGCCCAGGTGGATCGGCACGCGCTGCGCGAGCGCCACGACCTGACCGCCAGCATCGAAGATCGCGCTCGAGCAGTCGGCGCGTTCCTTGATGTTGGGCGAGAACGCCGTGCGCATCAAGGTCGCGCCCATCTCTTCGGCTGCGGCCAGGAGATGGCGTGCAACTACCTCGGCCCGGATCGGATCGACGTTCATTGCGTCCCCTGCGCCGGCGATCCGGCCGCCGCCAGCTCCAGGTGCATGGCGCCGCTCGCATCGACCCGGAAACCAGCCTTGGGCGGCACCACCGTGGTCGTGTCCATCTGCTCGATGATGAGCGGCCCGTCGAATTCAGTTCCCGCCGGCAGCAGATCGCGCTTGTACACAGGGGTGTTGACGAAACCGGTTTCCGGAAACCAGACGCTACGCGTCTCGGCAAGCGCCTGCACGACGTTGCCGCCGGTGCTCGATCGCTCGAACGGCGGCTGCGGCCGTGGCACCGTGACGACCACGCGCAGGTTGACGATCTCCACCGGTTGTCCTGCCATGTCGTAACCGTAGAATTCGCGATGGCGCGCGTGGAATGCCGCGATCACCTGCTCCAGCGTCAATGGAAAGACGTTCGCCGAAGGGCACGGTTGGATCAGCTCGAAATTCTGACCGACATAGCGCAGATCGAGCGACCATTCGTACAGCGCCTGCGCATCCCCGCCAGCCTCGCCCGCGAGCCACGTCTCGGCTTGTGCGCGCAATTGGGCGAAACCCGCATTGATCGCTCCCAGATTGGTCGGTTCGGCGCGCATGAAGCGCGTCAGGCTGAAATCGCCGCGGATGTCCGCGTGCAGCAGCCCGATCGCCGACAGCAACCCCGGCCGAGGCGGAACGATCACCCGCCGGATGCCCATGTTGCGCGCGATGTCGGCGGCGTGTAGCGGCCCGGCGCCGCCGAACGCCACCAGCGCGAACTCGCGCGGGTCTTCTCCCTGCTCGACCGAGATGACACGCACCGCCCCCATCATGTTGGCATTGACGATATCGAGAATGCCCGCGGCGGCGGCGAACAGGTCCACGCCCAGGGAAGAACAGAGCTCCCTTTCCACTGCCGCGCGCGCACGCGCGGGATAGACCACCATGCGCCCGCCGAGGAGCGTCTTCGGGTTGAGCCGACCGAGGACGACGTTGGCATCGGTGACGGTGGGACGCGTCCCGCCGCGGCCATATGCTGCCGGACCCGGTACGGCGCCCGCGCTCATCGGCCCCACCTTGAGCAAGCCGCCCGGATCGACCCAGGCGATACTGCCGCCGCCGGCGCCGATGGTATGGATGTCGATGCTGCGCGTGCGCACTGGAAATCCACCCATGTCACGCTGGCTCTTCTGCGCCGGGGTCAATGCACGAATGAGGCACACATCGGTGGATGTCCCGCCCATGTCGAAGGCGATCAGATCCTCGACCCCGAGCTGCCGACCGAGGCCGCGCGTACCCACCACGCCACCGGCCGGTCCCGAGACGAAGGTGTTGACCGGCATACGGCGCACGGCAGCCGGCGACACCGCGCCGCCGTTCGACTGCATCACCCGTGGTGCGGCCGTCACGCCGAGCGCGCGCACGCCCTGCTCGAAGCGCCCCATGAAACGATCCATGATCGGCATCAGGCTCGCGTTCACCACGGTGGTGGCGAAGCGCTCGAATTCGCGGAACTCCGACAACACCTCGTGCGAAGTGCACACGTAGGCATCGGGCCATGCTTCGCGCAGCACCTCGCGCGCGACGCGCTCATGCGAAGGGTTGGCGTACGCGTGCAGGAAACACACGGCTACCGCCTCCGCGCCCGTCGAGCGCAGCAACTCGGCCGCCCGCCGTAGCTGCGCTTCGTCGACGCGACCGAGCACCCGCCCCTCGTGATCGACGCGCTCGTCGATCTCGATCCGGCAGTCGCGGCTGGCCGGTGGTGTCGGCTTCGGCACATCGAGGTTGAAGTAGTGCGGCCGGCGCTGGCGGGCGAGCTCGATCACGTCGCGGAAACCCGCGGTCGTCACCATGCCCGTGCGCGCGGTCTTCCCTTCCAGCACGGCGTTGGTGGCGAGCGTCGTGCCAAGCACCAGGAAAGCGACCTGTGTGCGCGAGCCGCCCGCTTGCTCCACGATCTCGCCGATGCCCTGCAAGATGCCGCGTGATGGATCCTCGCTGGTGGTCGGCAGCTTGTGATAGCGGTAGTCGCCATGATCGACATCGACGAGCACGATATCGGTGAACGTGCCGCCGGTATCGATACCGATCCAGAATCGGCTCATCGGACAATAACGGGGAAGGATTGTTGGCGCGAGCGATGGAGAATAGCACGCGTGCCGGGGCCGAACCAGCGCCAGGCGCCGCGGGACTGCGGCGTTATACTGGCATCCCGATGCACGCTGGAGGATGCACCATGAGCTCCGATGCCATCGTGAATGTGGCGAACGAGGCCGCGTATAGTTTCTCGCTTTGCGAAGCGATCGCCGGCTGGCGTTACGACCTTTTGCCCCCGCCGGTCGTGCGCACGCTGAAGGCGTTCCTGCTCGACCAGATCGGTGTCATCGCGGGCGCCGCGCACGCGCCGGGCATCGAGCCGCTGCACGCCCGACTCGCCCGCTGGGAGCCTGCTGGCAGCGCGACCGCGCTCATCGGCAAGCGGCGGCTATCGCCGCCGAGCGCGGCGCTTGCCAACGGTGCTAGCGGGCACGCGCTCGACTACGACGATCAACACGACCCCGCACGCGTGCACACCAACTGCGTGGTTTTGCCGACGCTGCTCGCCGTCGCCGAGGACGTCGGGCCAATCGACGGCAAGCGCTTCATTGCCGCCTACGCGGTCGGCGCCGAGATCCACGCCCGCCTCGGGCTCGCGTGCTACAACAGCCTGGGCAAAGGCTGGCATCCGACAATGGTATTCGGCACGCTCGCCGCCGCCTTGGCCGGGGGCCATCTGCTCGGATTCGACGCACGCCGTCTCGCCGACACCCTGGGGATCGCGTTCCACCAGACGAGCGGCTCCGCGCAAAGCATGCGCGAGGCCGTGCTCACGAAACGCCTTGGCCCCGGATTCGCCGCCCGCGCCGCGGTACTGAGCGTCTTTCTCGCCGCCGATGGCATCGGCGGCACGCGCCGCACCCTGGAAGGCAACGCCGGACTGTTCTCGCTGTACGAGCGCGGCGAAGTGAAGCCTGAGTTGCTGATGAACGATCTCGCATCGCACTGGCGCATTCTCGAGTACAGTCTGAAGCCCTACCCCTGCTGCCGCTGCAACCACGCCGCGATCGATCTGGCGATCGGATTGAACGCACGCGGAATTCGCCCTGAGCAGGTGAAGGGAATCGAAATCCGACTCGGGCACGTCAACTGGCTCACCGTCGGCGCACCGTACGAACCGTCTCGCGACGATATCGTGCACGCGCAGTTCAACGTCGCGTACAGCTTCGCGCGTGCACTCACCGACGGGGCCGTCGGCTTGCGCAGCTACACCCGACCAGGCATCACCGATCCCGAGGTCGTGCGGCTGACGGCGCTCACCCGCGTAATCGACGACGCGTCGATCGAATCGACCGCGATCGAACCGGCACGCGTGAAGCTCACGCTGCGCGACGGGGTCACGCTGCAGGCCGGCACCGAGCGCATCAAAGGAAGCCCCGCCGATCCGATGAGCGAGGCCGAGCGTATGGCCAAGCTCCGCGACTGCCTCGACTTCGGCCTCGGCACCGACCGCGCCGGCGCCGATCGATTGGCGGGCGTACTGCAGCACATCGAGCGTGCAGCCGACGTCGCGGGCTCGATCGTGTCGGCGTTCCCCGACGCGCGCGGCTGAGCCGCGCGCGGGCCGCCGGCGCGCGGAGCACAATCGCTCGCGATGGTGATGCACCCGATCGCTTGGAAACTGCGTATCGACCCAAGGAGAAACCTAATCGCCGCGGTGAACGCGCGCTGCCTCGACGGTATCGAGTGCGCGGCGCTGTCGCGCAGGCGGTTCGACCGCCGCGGCATGTGACGGCCTGCTAGTGTCCCGAGTCAGAAGTTCGCCGCACAAAAGATGCCGAAATCGACGCCATACTTTGTCGCGAATCCTCGCCAGGTGTCCAACCTGGCTGCGGTTCGCTTCGCGTCTGGCGTCGATTTCGA
>WYBJ01000125.1 GCA_011525945.1 Burkholderiaceae bacterium
CCCGCGGTGCAATGGCGGCTCGCTTCCAGCTTTCCGAAGAGCCTCGATACCGTGTTCTATCCCGCCGAGCTCATCACCCGGCGTGTTGCCGAGATTACCGACAACAAGTTCCAGCTTCGCGTCTTCGCCGCCGGCGAGGTCGTGCCCGCGCTGCAAGTGCTCGATGCCGTCCAGAACGGCACCGTCGAGTGCGGACACACCGCCCCCTATTATTACGTCGGCAAGGATCCGGCATTCGCGTTCGGCACCAACGTCCCGTTCGGCCTGAACGCGCGCCAGCAAAACGCCTGGTGGTACGAAGGCGGCGGGCGCGAGGCGATGGCGGAGCTGTACAAGGACTACGGCGTGGTCGAGTTCAACGCCGGTAACACGGGTGCGCAGATGGGGGGATGGTATCGCAAGGAGATCCGCACGGTCGCGGACCTGAAGGGCCTGAAGATGCGCATCGCAGGCATTGCCGGGCAGGTGCTGGTGAAGCTCGGCGTGGTGCCGCAGCAGCTCCCGGGAGGCGATATCTACCAGGCGCTCGAGCGCGGCACGATCGACGCTGCCGAGTGGGTCGGCCCCTATGATGACGAGAAGCTCGGCTTCCAGAAGGTCGCCCGTTACTACTACTACCCGGCGTGGTGGGAGGGTGGCCCGCAGCTCTCGCTCATGGTGAATGCGAAGAAGTTCGCCGAGCTGCCGAAGAGCTACCAGGCGGCCATCGCCGCGGCCGCGGCGGAGTCGAACGTGCATATGCTCGCGCGCTACGATGTGCGCAATCCCGATGCGCTGCGTAAGCTCGTGGCGGGCGGGGCGCAGTTGCGCCCGTTTCCACGCGCGGTGATGGAGGCGTGCGAGAAGTCGGCCTTCGAGCTCTACGGCGAGTTGGCGCAGAAAAGCAAGCACTGGGCGCGCATCTATCCGCAGTGGAAGAAGTTTCGCGACGATCAGTACCTGTGGTTCCGCGTCGCCGAGTTCGCGTTCGACAATTTCGCCTACACGCGTCCGGTGCAGAAGCCGGCCGCCGCCAAGAAGTGACCTGACGCGTCTTCGGCCTGCCGCCTGCCGCGACGATTCGCGGCGACACGCAATCGCCCGGGAAACGGGTGCGGCACCGGCGCCCCGTGTGCACGAAACGCCGGCGCCCTATTTTCCGGCCGGCGGAATCGGTTCATCCGGACGATTCGCGCTCGGCGGGTCGGTTCGTCCCGGCGGGAGAAACTCGCTCGGATCCGGCGGCGCGAAATCCGGCAGAGGGATCTCGATCTTCACCTTGTCGAGGTCTATCTTTTCTGGCGTGTCCAGCCACATCGTGACTAGGCCCGGCCACACGATCACGATGAGCACCATCACGAGTTGCAACCCGACCCACGGGAGCGCGCCCCAATAGATGTCGCTCGTCCTGACTTCCTTCGGTGCGATGCCGCGCAGGTAGAACAGCGCAAAGCCGAACGGCGGGTGCATGAACGAAGTTTGCATCGTCACGCACAGCAGCACGCCGAACCATACGAGATCGATGCCCATCTTGTCGGCCACGGGCGCGAGCAGCGGGATGATGATGAAGGCGATCTCGAAAAAATCGAGAAAGAACGCAAGGAAAAAAACGAACACGTTGACGAAGATCAGGAATCCGACCGTGCCGCCGGGCAGGCTCGACAGGTGATGCTCGATCCAGAGCGCACCATCGACGCCCTGGAAGACGAGGCTGAAGACAGTCGAGCCGATCAGGATGAAGATCACCATGGCGGTGATGCGCATCGTGATCTCCATGCCCTCGCGTACCAGCGGCCAGGTGAGCCGGCGATGCAGCGCCGCGAGCAAGATCGCGCCCACGGCGCCGAGTGCGCCGGCTTCGGTCGCCGTGGCGATGCCCATGAACAGCGTCCCGAGCACGAGGAAAATGAGCACGACCGATGGGACCATACCCCACACGACTCGATTGATCAGCGCCCGGCCGCTGAGCGTTCGCGCTTCCTTCGGAAGCGGCGGCATCGACTGCGGACGGAAGATCGAGACGACGGCGATGAAGGCGAGAAAGATCAGCGTCTGCGCGATCGAGGGCCCGAGCGCACCTTTGTACATGTCGCCGACCGAGCGGCCGATCTGGTCGGCGAGCACCACCAGAACGAGCGAGGGCGGGATGAGTTGCGTGATCGTGCCCGATGCCGCGATCGTGCCGGTGGCGATGCGAGCGTCGTAGCGATAGCGCAGCATGATGGGGAGCGAGATGACACCCATCGCGATCACCGAGGCCGCGACCGTGCCGGTGATCGCACCGAGGATCGCACCGACCACGACGACCGCATAGGCAAGCCCACCGGGCAGCGGCCCGAACAGCTGCCCGCAACCTTCGAGCAGATCCTCGGCGAGCCCGCAGCGCTCGAGGATCGCGCCCATGAAGGTGAAGAACGGGATCGCCAGCAGCAGCTCATTGGATAGGATGCCGAAGATGCGAAACGGCAGGTTGTACAGATACTCGGGCGGAAAGAAACCGAGATGAATGCTGGCAAGCCCGAAGCCGAGCCCGAGTGCGGCGAGCGAAAACGCCACCGGAAAGCCGATCAGCATGATCACGACCAGGCCACCGAACATGAGCGGCGCCATCAGTTCGCGCGTGATCATTGCAAGGGCTTGTCGTACTGTGCGTTCATTTCGATCAGGCCGAGCAGGAAGCCGATGCGCTTGATGACTTCGGACGCGCCCTGCAGCACCATGAGTGCGAAGCCCATCGGGATGAGGAGCTTCACCGGCCAGCGCAGCAGACCACCGGCGTTACCGGAGATCTCCTGGTCGAGGTACGACTCGACGAAGAACGGCCACGACATCACCATCAGGGCGATCATTACCGGCAGCAGAAATAGAACCAGTCCGGCGAGATCGATCCAGACGCGCGTGCGCGCCGAGGCCTGGCCGTACAGGATGTCTACACGGACGTGCGCGTTCACGTTCAGAACGAATGGCGCGCCCAGCATCACCATGCCGGCGAACATGTACCACTGCAGTTCCAGCCAGGCGTTGGATGAAAGATCGAGGGCGTAACGCGATATGGCGTTACCCGCACTGACCGCGCAGGCGAGCAGCACGAGCCATACCGCAATGCGTCCGAACACGGCGTTCAGCGCGTCGATCGCGCGCGCGACTGTCAGCAAAGCCCGCATCCGCCCCATCCATCGGCTTCGGTGTGCGGATTGTCCATCAGGAGATGCGGCGTCGGCAAAGTGTCGCGCCGCGAGCGGGCGGGCAGCGGCGGGTCGCGCTCGCGCCGGCACGCGGCCGGGACGAAGCCGGGTGCTAGAATTCCTCGTTTACCAGTACCGGGTGAGCTCGCATGGATCGCCGCAAGATCACGGATCGCGCGCTGCTGCGCGCACTCGACAAGGAGGCGCAGCGCCAGGAGGACCATATCGAGCTGATCGCCTCGGAAAACTATGCGAGCCCACAGGTGATGGCGATCCAGGGCTCGGTGCTGACCAACAAATACGCCGAGGGTTATCCCGGCCGGCGCTACTACGGCGGCTGCGAGTACGTCGATATCGCCGAGCAGCTCGCGATCGATCGCGCGAAGAAGCTGTTCGGTGCGCAGTTCGCCAATGTTCAACCCCATTCCGGCGCGCAGGCGAATCAGGCGATCTATGCGGCGATCATCAAGCCCGGCGACACCATCCTCGGCATGTCGCTCGCCCACGGCGGCCACCTGACGCACGGCGCCCGCGTCAACTTCAGCGGCAAGCTCTACCAGGTGGTGGCGTACGGGCTCGATGCCGAAACCGAACGCATCGACTACGCCGAGGTCGAGCGCCTCGCCGAGCAGCACAGACCGCAGGTGATCGTCGCCGGAGCATCGGCGTATGCGCCGGTGATCGACTGGGCGCGATTTCGCAAGATCGCGGACGCGATCGGCGCCAAGCTCTTCGTCGACATGGCGCACTATGCCGGCCTCATCGCCGCCGGCCTGTACCCAACCCCGGTCAACGTCGCGCACGTGATCGGCAGCACCACGCACAAGACGCTGCGCGGCCCGCGCGGGGGTTTCATTCTCGGCGATGCGGAGCTTGCGCAGCCGGTCAATTCGGCGGTCTTTCCGGGCGCGCAGGGTGGGCCGCTCATGCACGTGATCGCGGCCAAGGCGGCGGCATTCCACGAGGCGATGACGCCGGCGTTCAAGCGCTACCAGAAGCAGGTGCTCGCCAACGCCAAGGCGCTCGCCGAAGTGTTGGTTGCGCGCGGCTGCCGCGTGGTCTCGGGCGGCACCGATTGCCACATGTTCCTGCTGGATCTGCGGCCAAAGCGGCTCACCGGCAAGGAGGTCGAGACGCTACTCGACAAGGTCGGCATCACGGCGAACAAGAATGCGATTCCGAACGATCCCGAGAAGCCGGCCATCACCAGCGGCATCCGGCTCGGCTCGCCCGCGATGACCACGCGTGGCTTCGGGCTTACGGAAGCACGCAAGGTCGGCGAGTTGATCGCCGATGTGCTCGACGCGCCCGGCAACCGGCGCCGCCTCGGGCAGGTGGCGGCTGAGGTTCGAAAGCTCTGCCGGCGCTTCCCGGTGTACGCGCGCCGCGGGCGTTGAGGTGCGCACGTGAAGTGCCTCGCGTGAAGTGTCACCATGATGTGCCCCTCATGACGCGCCCCTCATGAAGTGTCCGTTCTGCAACGCGCCCGATACGCAAGTGGTCGACTCGCGCGTGAACGAGGAGGGCACGAGTGTCCGCCGGCGCCGGCGCTGCCCCAAGTGCGGCAAGCGCTTCACGACCTACGAGACCATCGAGCTGCGCCTGCCGCAGGTGATCAAGCAGGACGGGCGGCGCACCGAGTTCAGCCGCGAAAAGCTCGTCACGGGATTCCGGCGCGCGCTGCACAAGCGCGCCGTGCCGACCGAGCAAGTCGATGCCGCGGTCGAGCGCATCGTCCAGAATCTGCTGGCGCTCGGCGTGCGCGAGGTGCCCGCACGCCAGATCGGCGACATGGTGATGGACGAGCTCTACCAGCTCGACCAGGTCGCCTATATCCGGTTCGCCTCGGTCTATCGCGCGTTCCAGGATATCGAGGACTTCCGCAACGTGATCCAGGAAGTGCAGAAGCCCAGCGGCCGGCGCAAGGCGAGCTAGCGGGCTGGCGGCACCATGCCCTATAGCCCCGCCGACCAGGACTTCATGGCACGCGCGCTCAAGCTTGCCGAGCGCGGCCTCGCCACGACCATGCCGAATCCGCGGGTGGGGTGTGTGCTGGTGCGCGACGGCGCGGTCGTGGCCGAGGGTTGGCACGAGCGCGCGGGCGAGGCGCACGCCGAGATCGTGGCGCTGCGTGCGGCAGGCGAGGCGGCGCGAGGCGCAGTCGCCTATGTGACGCTGGAACCGTGCTGCCATCATGGCCGCACGCCGCCGTGCGTCGATGCGCTGATCGACGCTGGGATTGCGCGCGTGGTCGCGGCGATGAAAGACCCGAATCCGCTCGTGTCCGGCGCCGGTCTCGCCAAGCTGCAAGCCGCCGGCATCGCGGCCGAGGCGGGTGTGTCGGAGGAAAAGGCCCGCGAGATCAATATCGGGTTCGTCACCCGCATGCAGCGCGGCAGGCCCTGGGTACGGCTCAAGATCGCGGCGACCTTGGACGGCAAGACCGCGCTTGCGAACGGTGCGAGCCAATGGATCACCGGCCCCGAGGCGCGTGTCGACGGCCACGCGTGGCGCGCGCGTGCCTGCGCGATCCTCACCGGAATCGGCACCGTGCGCGCCGACGATCCGCATCTGACCGTGCGCGAGGTGGCCGCGCCGCGCCAGCCGCTGCGCATCGTCGTCGACTCGGGCATGAGCATCGGGCCGCAAGCGAAGGTATTGGCGGGTGGCGGGGCGCTGGTGGTCGCGGCCCGCGAGAACGCGGTGAAAGCTGCGACGTTGCGCGCGACCGGCAGTGAAACGTTGCTTATTCCCGGCGCGGACGGCCGGGTCGATCTGGCGGCGCTCATGCGTGAGCTGGGCGAGCGCGCGCTGAATGAAGTCCACGTCGAGGCAGGGCCCATCCTGAACGGTGCGTTGCTGCGCGAGGGGCTGGCCGACGAAGTGCTGCTTTATCTTGCCCCGAGCCTCATCGGCAATCGCGCGTATGGCATGTTCGACCTGCCCGAATTGAGCTCGCTCGCGCAGCGGCGCGCATTGGATCTGCGCGACGTGCGCCGCATCGGGGCGGATTTGCGTATCCTCGCCCGTACCCTGCATCCGCAATGAACCGCGCGCGAGCTTCCGGAAACGCCGTACAGCCCGCGCCCTCGCCCCCAAAAAAAGGACCACGCTCGATTTTTGCGACCCCTGACATTTGTTGTTTCGTGAGGGGAAAATCGAGCTGGGCCGGAGCCTGGCCCCTTTTCTTCCAGAACCGACAGAAGGAGCGGCACGTGTTTACCGGAATTGTCGCCGCGGTCGGCCACATTCGCAGCTTCGACCTGTCCGGACTGGGCGCTCGTCTGACGATCGACGCCGGCAGCCTGCCGCTGGACGACGTCGCGATCGGCGACAGCATCGCAGTCGACGGCGTCTGCCTGACGGTGACGCGCATACAGCCGGGCGCGTTCGAAGTCGATGTGTCGGCCGAGACCATGGCGTGCACCGCAGGCTTCGCCCCCGGCGCCGCGGTCAATTTGGAGAAGGCGCTGCGGCTCTCCGATCGCCTGGGCGGTCATCTGGTGAGCGGTCATGTCGACGGCACGGGCGAGGTGGTTCGCTTCGAGCCCATCGGTGCCGACCGCTTGCTTTGCGTGCGCATCGCGCCCGAGCTCGCTCGCTATGTTGCGCGCAAGGGCTCGGTGACGGTGAACGGCGTGAGCCTCACCGTGAACGAAATCGGAGACGGCACGTTTTCGGTCAACCTCATCGCGCATACCCTGGCCGCAACCAACCTCGGCGCGCTGGCGCCGGGCAAGTCGGTGAACATCGAGGTCGACATGGTGGCGCGCTATATCGAGCGCTTTCTGGGTGCGGCCAAGGACGCCTGACGATCCCAAGCCGAATTGCCTGCCCGCCACGACCGCTATTGCTCCCCGAAAGGTGTCGCCCACATGGTCGGCCGCGTCCAGTACGTCCGCCCCGCCGAAGCCCTTGAGCGGGGCGCACAGCAAAATCATTGCGGTTTCACTTTCACTACTTTGGCGTTACACCAAAGCGGCCTGCAGGGCGCGAACGCGGATCGGTAGCGGAAGTAGCAAGGGTAGCGAGGGATGCCGGGTCGGGGATGGTGCTGTTTCCCGATTTCCATCGGGCGTGCCTGGCTGGAACCGGCGGCCTCCCGCCGTCATTCGTTCGCCGCTCTCTTGAACGGCACGACGTTGAACGCTTCGCCTTTGGCCTCCCTGCGCGAGCAGCAGGGAAGTCACGCAGCCGATGCTAGAATTCCTGCATGAGCGAAGCGCGCCCGCGCTTCGCAGCAAGGCTTCCATCATGGCCGTCAGCCCCATCCCCGAAGTCATCGCCGACATGCGCGCCGGCAAGATGGTGATCCTCGTCGACGACGAGGAGCGCGAGAACGAAGGCGATCTGGTGCTCGCGGCTGACTTCGTCAGCGCCGAAGCGATCAATTTCATGGCTCGTTACGGGCGCGGCCTAATCTGCCTGACGCTCACCGAAGAGCGTTGCCGTAGCCTCGAGCTGCCGCCGATGGTGGCGAACAACCGGGCGCCGCACCGAACGGCCTTTACCGTGTCGATCGAAGCGGCCGAAGGCGTGACCACCGGCATCTCGGCGGCCGATCGCGCGCAAACCGTGCGCGCGGCGACGCGCGCCGATGCGAGCGCGCGCGACATCGTCCAGCCCGGTCATATCTTTCCGCTCATGGCGCAGCCCGGTGGGGTGCTGGTGCGTGCCGGGCATACCGAGGCCGGTTGCGACATGGCTGCGCTCGCCGGGCTCTCGCCGGCGGCCGTGATCTGCGAGGTGCTCAAGGATGACGGCGAGATGGCGCGGTTGCCCGACCTCGTCGAGTTCGCCGCCGTGCACGGGCTCAAGGTCGGTACGATCGCCGATCTCATCCAGCACCGCAGCCGCACGGAGAAACTCGTCGTGCGCATGTACGAGCGCACGGTCGAAACCTTCCATGGTCCGTTCCGATTGGTGGCGTACGGCGACAAGATTGCCGCCGCAACGCATTTCGCGCTGGTGCGCGGCGCAATCTCGCCGCAAGTCGAAACGCTGGTGCGCGTGCACGAGCCGCTCTCGGCCATCGATCTCATCGATATCCGCAGCCAGCGACACTCGTGGAACCTCAACGACGCCATGGCCGCGGTCGCACGCGAAGGCGCGGGCGTGATCGTACTGCTGCACAGGCCGGAGACCGGTCCGGAACTGCTCGAGCGCGCCCGCTCGGCGGATGTGGCCGATGCCAACCCGAGCTCGGTGACGTTGCGCACCTACGGCATCGGCGCGCAGATCCTGCGCGACCTCGGTGTCGCGCGCATGCGGCTCATGGCGCTGCCGCGCAAGATGCCGAGCATGGTGGGATTCGATCTGGAGGTGACCGGCTATTCTTTGCCGGCAGACTAGCGGGCACTCGGTCATGCTCTACAGCGCACACACTCACTCCCAACAGCTCGCCGGGAACCTGGTCGCCTCGCAGGCACACGAATCCCCCTCTTCCCTGAGAGAGACTGCACGACGGATATGTCGCGGCGTGCGCGCGGGAACTGGGTCGCGCAGTCTCTTCCCTCACCCCCAGCCCCTTTCCAGGAACCTGCCCGCTAGCGCGCAGGTTCCTGGAAAGGGGACCGTATCGCGGCAAGTGGCGTGGCGGCTACGATTGCGGATTATGAATAGGCCGACGAGGGATTCGCGATGATGCGCTCGAACGCGATTGAAGAGCTCGAACCCAATTTGGACGGTGCTGGCCTGCGCATCGGCATCGCCGTGGCGCGGTTCAACGAAGCGGTCGGCGATGGGCTGCTGTCGGCGTGCACATCGGCATTGCGCACACACGGCGTGCGCGATGCCGATGTCCTGATCGTCACCGTCCCGGGCGCTCTGGAATTGCCGCTCGCATTGCAGAGGCTGGCGCAGAGCCGCCGCTTCGATGCCTTGATCGCACTCGGCGCCGTGATTCGTGGCGAGACCTATCACTTCGAGATCGTGTCGAACGAATCGGCGAGCGGGATCACGACCGTGCAGCTCGATGCCGGCATACCGGTCGCCAACGGCGTGCTCACCTGCGACAGCGACGACCAGGCGGCCGAGCGCATGCAGCAAAAGGGCGCCGACTGCGCCGCCGCCGCGGTCGAGATGGTGAACCTGCTGCGTGCCATCGACGCGCTGCACTGATGCCGGACTCGGCCGCAGCCGCGCGCGGCGACTTGCATTACCGCAGAGGGCCGCATGCTCAAGTCGGACGTAAGTTGTTGGGGATCTCGCCGGGAGGCGCGCGCCTGACCGTGATGCCGGCGGATGCATTGCGCGCCACGGCGCTTTCTGCGACAGTTCTGGTGCTCAAGCGCCCGCCAGCGAGACGGTGGCGACGCACACGCTTGTGAGCGCGGGAGACGAACGACATGCCCTACGCACTCGACGAAACGCACGACCCGAATCGCGCGAGCTGGATCGAATCGGCGCAAGGGCATTCGGAGTTTCCGATCCAGAATCTCCCGCTCGGGATCTTCAGCCATGGCGCGTGCGGACCGCGACCCGGCGTTGCCATCGGTGACAGCATCTTCGACATCGCGGCGGCGCTCGAAGCCGACCTCTTCACGGGCGAGGCGAGGCGAGCCGCCGAGGCAGCCGGCGCCGGCGCCGGCGCATTGAACCATCTGCTCGCGCTCGATGCCGCGCCGCGCAGGGCATTGCGCCGTCGTGTGTCTTCGCTGCTCGCCGCCGACGGCCCGGCGCGCGCGCAGATCGAAAGCATGCGATCGCGCCTGATCCACGACGCGGCCGCGTGCACACTGCATCTGCCGGTTGCGATCGGCGCCTATACCGATTTTTTTGCCGGCATCGAGCACGCGGCCAACGGCGGGCGCCGGCGCGGGCAGAACCCGCCGCTTGCGCCCAACTACAAATACGTACCGGTCGCTTACCACAGCCGTGCATCGAGTATCCGCCCCGCGCCGGCGCAGATACGGCGGCCACATGGTCAACGACTGCTCGGTGACTCGCAGGTGCCTCAGTTCGGCTCGTGCACCAAGCTCGATTTCGAATTGGAGCTCGGTATCTGGATCGGCCCGGGCAACGCGTTGGGCGAGCCGATTCCGATCGGTTGCGCGGGTGCGCACGTCGCTGGCCTCGGGCTGCTCAACGATTGGTCGGCGCGCGACATCCAGCGCTGGGAGTCCGCACCACTGGGACCGTTCCTGTCGAAGAATTTCGGCACCACGATCTCGCCGTGGATTGTCACGCTCGATGCGCTCACGCCGTTTCGCATCGCCCAGCCGCCGCGGCCCGCGGGCGATCCCGCACCCTTGGGATACCTATGGGACGACGATGACCAGCGTTCGGGGGCATTCGACATCGATCTGGAAGTTCTGATCTCGACCGAGGCGATGCGCGCCAAGGGTTTGGCGGCGCAGCGCCTGGCGCTCAGTAACACGCGACACCTTTACTGGACACTCGCACAGATGGTCGCGCATCACACCTGCGGCGGCTGCAATCTCGCCGCCGGTGACCTCTTCGGCAGCGGAACCATTTCGGCGTCCGAACCATCCGGCTACGGCAGCATGGCCGAGCTCTCATACGACGGTACGAAGCCAGTCGAGCTTGCGTCGGGCGAAACGCGTGCGTTCCTGGAAGACGGCGATGAGATCGTGTTTCGCGCGCATGCGCGGCGCGCAGGCTACGTCTCGATCGGTTTTGGCGAGTGCAGGGGCGCGGTCGTGGCGTAGCGCGCGAGTCAGACGAGCGACCTGCCGCGGAGCAGCCTCCGAGCCGCGGGCGAGGCCGCTTGGGATCGATTGCCCGATCGCGGCGCCGATCAATCCACCTTGATGTTGTTCTCCTTGATCACCTTGGCCCACTTTGCCACGTCGCGACGCAGGAACTCGCGAAACTCCTCCGGCGTATTGGCGACGGGAATGGCGCCGACGCTCGCGAGTCGATCGGTCTCTGCCTTGGATCGGATGATCTTCATAAGGTCGGCGTGGAGTTTGTCGATGATCGGCCGCGGCGTACCGGCGGGCGCGAGTAAACCGTATCGTAGGGCACCTTGCTGAACAGCAAGGTCGAGAACGTGTGCGTGTTGCCGGATCCGACGAGTAAGGTGTGGCCGTCGGGCGCGGCCTTGGCGACATATTCTCCGGCAATGAGCCCGGCGCCTCCGCCGCGGTTCTCATGGACGACCGGCTTGCCGAGGACTTCGCCCAGCTTGAGCGCGATCGGTCGCGCGATCACGTCGGTCCCACCGCCCGTGGCGTACGGTATGACCCAGCGGATCGGCTTGTTCGGATACGAATCCTGCGCAATGGCGGCGCCGACGCCGGACGCGTATAGCAGTGCGAATGCGACGATGGGGGCCACGTGTCTACTCCTGCAATCCCGGATGCCAGATGCTCCCCGTGGCGGCGGCCGCGAGACGTGTCGGCTTTTCGTCCGGGTGCGATGAGTGTACGCAGGCGGGGCCGGCATCGCAAATGCGCGAGCGGCACTCGGAGTCGCACCGTTGCTATCATCGCGCTACCGTGAAATCCTTGAACGTAGAACGAGGACCGCAAGGATCGCCCGATCGACGCGCGCGCCTGGCGCGCGAGTTCGCGCTGTGGCTCGGTCTGTGCGGGTCGCTTCCGGCGTATGCGTTGCAACCGCTCGTCACCGACGACACCGGCACCCAGCCCAGAGGCGGCAATCAACTCGAAGCGGCGGTCGAGCGCGAGCGGCTGCGAAGCGCGGGACAACGGACCACCACCCTTGCGCTCCCGCTGGTCTATACCTACGGGGCGATCGAATCGCTTGAAGTTTCCCTCGAGCTGCGCCGGGTGCACGTGCGCGCGGATGGGTCCGACGACGGTCGCGGCAGCGGTAATCCGGCGCTGGGCTTCAAGTGGCGCTTCTGGGAAGACGAGGCGCGCGGGCTGAGTTTTGCGCTGAAACCGGAGTTGCAAATCGGCGTGTCACGAGAATCGGAGCGTGAAGGCTTGGGCAACGCACGCACGGGCTATGCAGCCACGTTCATCGTCTCGCAGCAGATGCCGTTCGGAGCGATCCACGCAAACGCTTCGGTCAACCGCGTGGGCTACGGGCTCACCGAGAATCGGCAAGCGAACCGCCGTACCCTCTACCGTCTTTCGGTCGCTCCCGTCATAGTGCTCTCGCCGACCTGGCAGGCAGCGATCGACGTTGGCGTGACGACCAATCCTGATCGCAGCGAGCGTGCTCGCATGGGCTATGTCCAGCTCGCGGCCATCTGGTCACCGACCGAGGATATCGAGCTTGCCCTGGGCATCATGCGCAAGGTCGGCGACGGCGAGCCGTCCAGCCATACCGCTACCGTTGGCCTGACTTGGCGCTTCTAGTCTGTCGAATTCGATTTCGCGCGCTGCGTTGCGGCCATAAAGCCCGCAGACAAGGCGCTCGGCGCGCTGTTCTGGCGGGCCGTTCGCAGCGGTCGGTTCGATGACCTGAAAGCGCCCGCACAGCACATCCTCATGGATGACGATTCGCCGTTCGCTGCGGCGCAGAGCGCGGCAGCCGCAGCCGCGCCTCGAGCCCGGCGCCGGGTCGATTGGTCAGCGTGACGTCGCCACCGTGCGCGCGCGCGATCTGCCGCGCGATGGCAAGTCCGAGCCCCGTACCGCCGGTTTCGCGGCTGCGCGAGCCTTCGATGCGGTAGAAGGGCTCGAATACTTTCTCCATTTGAGCGGGTGCGATGCCAGGTCCGTCGTCGGATACCACGATGGTGAGCTCATCCGTGGTGTCGGTGACGAGGATGTGGGCACGCTTGCCGTAAAGAATCGCGTTGTCGACGATATTGCCGCAACAGCGCCGCAAGGCGCGCCGCTGTCCGGTAAAGGGACGCTCGGCGCCGCCCTCGATCGTGACCTCGGCGCCGGTCTCGTGCAGATCGTCCTGCATGCTCTCCAGCATCGCCATCACGTCGAACGCTTGCGCTTGCTCCTCGTCGTCGAGCCCGCGCAGGAAATCGAGCGTCGACGCCACCATCGATTCCAGCTCGCGCAGATCATCCGAATAGCGGCTGCGCAGCTTCTCGTCCTCGAGCAGCTCCGAGCGCAGGCGAAGACGTGTGATCGGCGTTTTGAGATCGTGCGACATCGCGGCCAGCAGTTGCGTGCGGCTTCTCAGGTAGTCGATCAGCCGGCTTTGCATCGTGTTGAGCGCACGTGCCGCACGCGCAACTTCGACCGGCCCGGTCTCGGGCAGCGGCGCTCGATTGACGTTGCGGCCCAGCGCTTCGGCTGCCGCCGCCATCGTGTCGAGCGGGCGGATCGCCCAGCGCACCGCAAGCCATGCGGCGCCGATGGCGGCAACGAGAAGAATCGCGATGCTCCAGAAGATGCGCTGCGGCCAGCTTGCGATCTGCGCGCTCTGGCGGTTTACGACGGTCACCCAGGTGCCGTTGCTCAGTTGCACCTGCGCGGTCAGTGCGACGCCCGGCTGATTCAAGTAACCCGCACCGGGCCCGGGCGACATGGCGTTCGGGCCGTGGTGCCATCGCATACTCATGCCCCCGGGCGGTGGCGCGCGTCGAGCCCCGGAGGGTGGTGCCTCGCTCACGCGCGCTCGCACGGGTCTCTCGTCGCCGATGAAGCGGCGCAGCATGGTGGCGAACAGAGCCGAGCGGGCGACCGATTCTTCGTCGTCGGCTGCGCTCAGCACCGCGGGCCCGTCGAGCGTCACGTGCAGGGGCGGGGCGCTCAGCACTCTGGCGATGCGGCGCCGATCCGCCGGTGCGACGCTGTCGAGGAGCTTGACGATGTCGGCGACGCGCTGCGCCGCGCGCATGCCGCTCGCCTGCATCAGCAGTTCACCGCGTTCGTGCATGTGCAGGCCGAGGCTCGCGGCGAGCGCAACGACGAGGATGCCCAGGACGGCGAGCACCAGACGGCCGAACAAGGTCCTCGGGGTGAGGCGCATCAGCTCAGCGCTTCGACCGCAACCGCGAGCACGTAGCCGTGTCCGCGCACGGTCTTGATGAGCGCCGGTTCCTTGCCGCGGTCGCGCAGGCGGTGACGCAGGCGGCTCACCTGCACGTCGATCGCGCGGTCGAACGGGCCGGCGTCGCGGTCGAGCATCAGATCGATCAGTTGATCGCGCGTGAGCGTGCGGTTCGGGTGGTCGAGGAAGGTGCGCAGCAGCCGGAATTCTGTGCCGCTCAGGTCGACCAGTACACCGTCGGGTGCGGTGAGCGTGCGCGTGGCGATATCGAGCATCCAGCCGGCGAAGCGGAACGCTCTGGCCCGCTCCGGCGTGAGATTGTCGGGCAGCGTGCGGCTGCGGCGCAGGATGCTCTTCACGCGGGCGAGCAGTTCACGGGGATGGAACGGCTTCGGTACGTAGTCGTCCGCGCCCATTTCCAGGCCGACGATGCGATCGGTTTCCTCGCCGCGTGCGGTGAGCATGAGAATCGGCACGTTGGAGCGGGCGCGCAGATCGCGGCACAGCGCCAGTCCGTCCTCGCCCGGCAGCATCAGATCGAGGATGACGAGGTCCGGGCGCAGGTTCTTCAGCGCCGCGCGCATGCCCCGGCCATCGGCCACCGCGGTCGCGCGATAGCCGTTCTTCTCGAAGTACTCGCCGAGCAGCGTCCGAATCTCGGCGTCGTCGTCGACGATGAGAACGTGGTCCGGTGGGCGCATGTGGGCATCAGAACGCTCGAATAGGAGGGTTATAACCGAGCGGCGACACGCCTAGCGCGCGACATTGTATCGCCGCGTAACAAACCCGCAGCGGCAACGGCGCGATACGAAGTTGCGCACGGCCGACATGCGCTCGTTACACCCGCGCGTTCCAATCGGGTTGCGCGCCTGCCGCAGATACCGGCACCGGGCCGCGGAGCCATCCAAACTTACAGGAGCTATCGTCATGAGATCTGGAAGCATGCTTGCAGTGAGTATCGCCGCCCTCGCCTTGAGTCTGACGGCCATGAACGCCACAGCGCATCCCGGCGCGCAGCGCGGTGTGCAAGGTGGTATGGGGCACGGCAACATGGGCGCCAATACCGGCCGGATGGCGGGTCCGGGCGGATGCGAAGCCATGGGCCAGGGCGCAGTCGGACCGATGGCGTCGGCTCAGGGCGGGGAGCATGCGCAGCACGGGCAGCGGGCGACGCAAGACCAAGCCGAACGAGGCGCGGGCCACGCTCGCCACGTCGGGGGCACGGCGCACGGCATGGGACCGATGCAGGGTATGGGACCGATGCGGGGTATGGGACCGATGCGGGGTATGGGCTCGGAAGCGCCGGCGCGCTGAGTTGCCGACCGTTGCCGCGGCGAGCGCAGGCGCTCGCCGCCATCATGATCGCTCGAGGAGGCGACAATGCGCTCTGGTTTCCTAGCTTGTGCCGTGATCTGGATCGCGTCCGTCGCGTTCGGTGTGTCAGCGGCCGCTGCGCAAACGCTGCCTACGCATCAGCATCGCTTCGACGATGCACGGCAGTGGGCGCAGGTGTTCGATGACCCCGCACGCGACACCTGGCAGAAACCGCACGAAGTCATTCGGGCGCTTGCGCTGAAGCCCGATGCCGTGATCGCCGATGTCGGCGCCGGCACCGGCTATTTCAGCGTGCGTTTCGCGCACGCCGTGCCGAAAGGCCGCGTGTATGCGGTGGACATCGAACCGGCGATGGTGAAGCACCTTGCCGAGCGCGCGCAGCGCTCGGGTTTGAAGAACGTCGTCGCGGTACAGGCGTCTGCCGACAGTGCGAAGCTGCCGCAGAAGGTGGATTTGGTCGTATTGGTCGACGTCTATCACCACATCGGCGATCGCACCCGCTACCTACGCGGTTTGCGCGATTCGTTACAGCCGGGAGGGCGTGTTGCGATCATCGACTTGCGCATCGATTCGCCGTTCGGTCCGCCTCGCAGCGCGCGCATCGCACCCGACCGGGTGCGCGCCGAGTTCGAGCGCGCGGGCTATGTCCTCGTCCAGGAGCACGACTTCCTCGCGCACCAGTACTTCCTCGTCTTCGCGCCATCGCAGCCGTGACGCACCGAGCGGGCGCGATCGCGATCGGGTTTGACCGAGGTCAATACGGCCATCCGCCAGCGATGTAGGTTTTCGCTTGCCGGGCTACGGCATTCATTGTGGCTGAAGGAGAGTGACATGCGACGCACGTGGGTTGTGGCGGCAGCGCTGGCGGGAAGCCTCGCTCTGGCGCCGTCGGTATGGGCACAAGGACAGGGACCGGGACAAGGGCAAGGGCCGGGCCAGGGTATGGGACCGGGCCAGGGTATGGGACCCGGCCAGGGTATGGGACCCGGCCAGGGTATGGGACCCGGCCAGGGTATGGGACCCGGCCAGGGCGCTGGACCCGGATGGGGTCCGGGTATGAAGCCGCAGCGCTGGGCACGCGAGCGGATGTATGGCACGCCGCTCATGACACTGCAGGAGCGTCAGGCGCATATGGAAAAGATGTGGAACGCCAAGACGCCCGAAGAGCGCGCCAAGATTCGTGACGAGCATCGCGACCTCATGCAGGCGCGCGCGAAGCAGCAACGGCAGACGATCGACGAGAAGCAGGACGACACCTTCTCGGTGCCGCAGCGCTAGCCTTGGCGGCACCGGCCGGCGCGGTCGTTCTCGGCGCGCCGGGATGGCGCACAAGAGGAGAGGCGGCGCGGGGCGATCCGCAAATACGCGCTGCCACTGCATCAGCACCCGGTGGCGACCCAGGGACCGCTCGCGACCATGCCGGGCTCGCCTCGAGATCGCATCGTTTCGTTCCGGCAGTGTTGGTGGGAGGTTCTCGTTCCGGTCACGCGCGCAACGCCCGGCATGTCGTGCCGAACGTCGATGCCGGCCCGCTGCTCATCGCCCCTGCAACAGGGCTCTGGCGGCGGGATCGATCGCGCCCGCCTGGCCGCTCTCGACCAATCGCTTCAGTTCCTCGCGCGCAGCGCCCCTTTCCCCGGCGTCGGCCAGCGCGAGCGCGTAGTTGACGCGCATCTCGGCGTTGTCGGGACGGCGCGCAACTGCCTTCTTGAGCGCATCGACCGCTGCCTCGGGTTTGCCGTAACGCATCTGCGCGACGCCGAACGTGTCGAGCAGTCGGGCATCCTCGGGCCTGAGGCGAAGGGCCGCTTCGGCATAGCGAAGGGCGCGAGCGTCGTTCAGTTTCAGCAGGGCGCTGGCCGCGTTGTTCAACGCGGTCGCGTGGTTCGGATCGGCCTTCGCGACCGCCTCGTATTGCGCCAGCGCCTCGCGGTAGCGCCCGCCGACATAATACTGATCGCCAAGATGGATACGCACCGCCGTATCGTGCGGATGTCCGGCGAGCCACTGCACGAGCGCGCCCTCGTCCGGTTTCTGCCCGGCCATCATCTGCAGCACGTGACGTCGGATGACGAGCTCGCCCGTCGGCGCGAGCGCGTAGGCGGTGTCATACGCCTTGGCGGCATCCGCGTAGCGCCTGGCCGCGGCGTACAGGTCGCCCGCGAGAACGTGACCGAGCGCCATCTTCGGGTGGGCGCGACGGATATCGTGAGCGAGTTGCAGCGCTTCCTCGGTGCGACCCTGTCCTGCCAGCAAGCGCGCGAGGCCCGACGTCGCCTCGAGGTCGCCGGGCTTCAGGGTCAAGGCCTTGCGCAACGTCGCTTCGGCGCCTTTCCAATCGCGCATCGCGGCCTGAACCTCGGCGATCCGAACCTGGACACTGGCCGACTTGGGTTCGCGCGATGCGAGGTCGCGCAGCGTGGTCAGCGCCTCGCTACTGCGGCCCGAGGCCAGCTCCACGCGACCGAGCAGCTCCGCCGCCTGGGCACGGTTGGGCGCAATCGCAACCGCTTCGCGCGCGACGGGCAAGGCTTTATCGGGCAGACCCTGCTCCAGGTAAGTCACGGCGAGCGCCAATCGCGGCGCTAGCGCCTTGGCGTCGTCGCGTCGCGCTGCCTCGAGCGTCGTCACGAACTTTCCGCGATCGCCGGTGATCTGCAAGAGCGCCACTGCCGCCGCCACGTTCGCCTTGTCCGCGGCGACAACCCGCTCGAGCCGCGCGCGCGCCGCATCCTTCGCGCCAACGGCAAGATCGAGCCGAATCAGGTTGTCCGCGGCAGGCCAGTAGCCCGGATCGATCTCGAGCGCGCGCTCGAAGCGCTTTCGCGCTTCCGCGACATTCTTTCGACCTGCGAGCGCCGCACCCGCCAGATTGAATCCGATCGGATTGTGCGCGGCCTTGACCTGGACCTTCTCCGCCGCGGCCAGAGCCGCCGCGTGCTCGCCCCGACGCAGGTGCACGATGGCGAGCGCGATGTCGGCTTCGATGTTGTCCGCGCTGGCAGCGCTCGCCGCTTCCAGCGCCGCCATGCCTCGCGCCGCGTCACCGCTCACGACCTGTGCGATGCCGGAGCGCGCGAGCAGTTCCGCGCGCTCGGGCTGGAGCTTGGCGGCGCGTTCGTAGAAGGCCGTCGCACGGGTAAATTGTCTGAGCCTTGCCGCAACTTCCGCGGCAAGCGTCAGGATCGCGGGATCGCTCAAATCGTCGCTGAGCACGGGCCGCAGCGCCTGCATCGCGCCGTGTGCATCGCCCGCACGCAGCAGGATCATCGCATGCAGGCGGTGGACAGCCGGATTGCCCGGCATGGCTTGAAGAACCGGCCGCAACAGCGTCTCGGCCTGATTGACGTCGCCCTTGGCCAGATGCGTGGTCACGGCAAGCACCACCGCCGGCAGGAACTTCGGCCGTACGCGCAAGATCTCGCGCACGCCGGCGAGCGCCTTGTCATAGCGCTTTTCGTGGAAATCGAGCATCGCTTGCGCGTGCCAGACGAGCAGCGCATTCGGCGCGCGCTTGCGCGCTCGTTCGATGCGCTTGCGGGCTGCGTCGAACTGCCGGGTTTGAATGGCGAGCTGAGCGGCGGAAATCAACGCGTCGGTCTCGGTCGGTTCGGCGGCGGCCGCGAGATCGAACGCCGCGATCGCGGCATCGTCGTTGCCTTGTGCATGCAGCATCTCGGCTTTGGCCGCGAGTGCCGCTGCGTCGCGAGGGTTCCTCGCCAGCACACGCGCCACGCGCTGCAGCGCTTCTTCCGGATGGCCGTCGATGAAGGCGATCTGCGCCAGACCGATCGATGCTTCGGGATGGTCGGGAACGGCCGCGAGCGCCCGCTGGAACGACTGTCTGGCATCTTGCTTATCGCGCAGGGCAAGCTCGGCCTGGCCTCGAACCGCGTGTACGAGCGCGAGCGTTTCTGCCTTGTGTACCGGCAGCGGTTTGAGCGCTTCGAGGGTTCGCCTCGGATCCGAGAGTTTCGATAATGCTCTTGCCCGCAGCGCATCGACCCGGTTCGCGTCGGCGCCGAGCGTTGCGGCCTTCGCCAAGGTGCGCTCGGCGGTCGCATACTCGCCTTGGCGCAACAGTACCTGCCCGAGCAGCAGGTAAGCCTCGCTATCCGATTCGTGCTTCTGTACGGCGTTCGACGCCTCGATCCGGGCCGCCGCAAGATCGCCCTTGGCCAGCGACTCGGCGGCCTTCTCGCGCGGGTTGCCCAGAAGATCGCATCCTGCGAGCGCGAGTACTACCGCCGCCAAGCATGCGATCGATGCGCGCGGGCTGCGAGGAGAGCGCCGGTCTACGTCATGAGCCATTGGATTCCCGCTGAGTCGTACGGATGATCTCGTGCCGCCGTTCGTCCACGCGTCGCCCGACAGCGCGCCGATCCGGCGCCGAGCGATGACCGCGCCGCGGCTCGTGCGGCGAATCCGAACGATAGAAACGACGATGCCCCGCACGCGTCGGGGCATCGTCGACACATCCGAGGATGTCAGTGTAGCGCAGGCCAGCGTCGCGCTATCCCCAATGCCAGCGCCCCGATACCCAGAAGAAGCATGCCGCCGGGAACCGGCACTTGCGCGCGCGTGACTTCGAAGTTGGAGGTCTGCGTGCCCTGCGTGCCTATGGTCCAGGCAATGTTGTCCACCGCGCCTTCGAAAGCGTCCCAGCCGCTGCCGATGCCGGCGCTGAAACCGATGATCTTGGCGTTCGGCAAGAAGGCCTGCCATGCGGCGAGGTCGTCGTCGTAGGCGTAACCGCTACCGTCAAGGTCATACCCAGACCCAAACCCGGGACCCAACCCGAAGTTCCAGACATTGGTGGTGCCGGTGACCGTGTCGCTCTGCCAGGCGTCCGTCGGAGCGGCGCCCCCACCGTTATAGATGCGTTCGAACACCAAGCCGCCCTGGTCTCCTACGGTGGTCAAATCACCGTCGGCATCCAGCAATACCCGCAGCGCCGGATGGAGATGGGAAGCCGCAGTGCTCGAACTGTCGCGGTACCAGTCGTAGGACATCGACGACAGCGCGGACAAGCTTCCCAGGCTTGCGGTCGTATAGAAGTTACCGAGGACGTTGATCGCAGCCGGAAGATACTCGATGTCCGCCTTGCTGTTCGAAGGCCCGGACATCGCAGCCGAACCATTACCGGAGCGCGGATTACTGGTGTTGATACCGACCGTGCCGCTGTTACGAACGTTGTTGTAATACCACCCTGTCGCCCCAACAGCCTGGCCTTTGTTCGATCCGCCCGAGTTGGTGTAGGAATCGCCCGGCGCCGGGTTGTTCGCCAGGACGATTGCGGCATTCACGCTGGTCGCGGCGCCAAAGGCAAGACCCGCCAAACCCGCACCCAGGATTCGTGACAATGAAGCTGACTTACCCACGGTCTTCCTCCCTTATTTGATCGTGCATGAAACACGAGACAACTAAGCACGATATATACCAGAACGCAAGCTATTGATTATGTGGCGCCGATAATAGATCCGGGGCGGCACTGTAAAGTCCGGCGACAACGTCCAATCGATGGCCGCGATGCTCGGAAGATCGACTCGACGCCGCCGCGCGCGCCGCCGGCGAGCGTGCCTGCCCGGCGCAGGCGACGCCGCGAAGTTTCGATTGCCTATAATCCCCCGCACCCGCAGACGGAGAAAGCGAATGACAACCGAGACGATACCCGCCGCCCGTGCCCGCGTGTTCGGCGCGCTTGAGAGAAACTGGGGCTGGCTGCTCGCGCTCGGCATCGTCTTCATCGTGCTCGGCACGATCGGCATCGGCATGGCGGTCGTACTCACGATCGCGAGTCTGTTTGTTTTCGGCGTGCTGCTGATCGCCGCCGGCGTCCTCCAACTCTTCGAGGTGTTCAAGAACAGCGGCTGGAAGAGCACGCTCTGGCACGTGTTGCTGGGCGTTCTCTACATCCTCGGCGGGATCGAGGTGTTGAACAATCCGGTGCTCGCGTCGAAGGTTCTCACGTTCGTGCTGGCGGTGACGGTTGTCGCTATCGGCATCGTGCGCATCGTGCTCGCCTTGCAGCATCGCGGGTCCGCCGGTTGGGTCTTCACGCTGCTCGGCGGGATCATTTCAATCGTGCTCGGCGCGCTCATCTACGCGAGCTGGCCGGTATCGGCGCTCTGGTTGATCGGGATGTACGTCGCGGTCGATCTGATCGTGAGCGGTTGGTCGTACGTGCTGCTCGCGCTCGCTGCGCGCCGGGCGGCGCGTACGGCGGCCGCTTAATCCGCTCAAGCGAAAGCAGCCGAGTGCCCGACACAAAGACCTAAGCGAACGCGCGAAGATAGACGCCGTAACGCTGACAGCGGTATAGTCGGCAGGCTCGCGCTAGCGCCCGCCACGGGGCGCCGTGATCCACTGCGGGCAATCCCATTCGCTTGCAACCCAGAGGTGCCATGCCTTCTCACGCTTCTCGCCGCGCCCGCAGCCGCGGGCCCCGCGATCCCGTTCTCGTTGATTTTGGCCTGCAGGGCGGCGGCGCGCACGGTGCGTTCACCTGGGGCGTACTCGACCGCGCCCTCGAGGAGCCGAGAATGCGCATCGAGGGCATCTCCGGCACCTCGGCGGGCGCGATGAACGCGGCGGTCCTTGCCGACGGCTACACCGATGGCGGGCCGGAGGGCGCACGCGCGGCGCTCGAGCATTTCTGGCGCCGGGTGTCCGAAGCGGCACTGCTCAGCCCGCTGCGCCGCGGGCCGCTCGACATCGTCCTCGGGCACTGGACCCTCGACAACTCGCCGCTGTACGTCACCATGGATCTCGCGTCGCGGCTCTTCTCGCCATACGATCTCGGCGTGTTCGCGAGCAACCCTCTGCGTGACATCCTGGCGACAAGCATCGACGTCGATCGCCTGCGCGCGACGCCGATCAAGGTCTTCGTGACCGCGACCAACGTGCGCACCGGGCGCGGTCATCTATTCCGGAACGCCGAAATCACCCCGGATGTCCTGCTCGCATCGGGCTGCCTGCCCACGCTGTTCCAGGCAGTGGAGATCGACGGCGATCCGTACTGGGACGGCGGCTACTCCGGCAACCCGACCATCACGCCGCTCGTGCGCGAGTGCAGTGCGAGCGACACCATACTCGTGCAGATCAATCCGGTCGAGCGGCCCGGTACGCCGCGCTCGGCGCGTGACATCCTCAACCGCCTGAACGAGATCTCGTTCAACACACCGCTGCTCAAGGAGCTGCGCATGATCGCGCTGCTGCGCGAGGCGATGCATTCCCGCCAAGCGAAAGGCGCGCTCTGGGCGCGGATGCGCATCCACCGGATCGCGAGCCAGATGATGACCGACCTGGGCGTGTCATCGAAGCTCAACGCCGAGTGGCCGTTCCTGTGCATGCTGCGTGACGAAGGCCGGCGTTGCGCCGAAGAATTCATCGCGACGCACGGCGCCGATCTGGGCAAGCGCTCGACCTTCGACTTGGACGAGTTGCTGGAGGGGACTTGACCATGGGTCTTGCCGGCATCCTGCTCGCGCTCGCGCTCCTGATCGGCTTCGCGTACCGCGGCTGGAGCATTCTGCTCCTCGCCCCCGGCGCCGCGCTGGTCGCCGCGCTGAGCGCGGGCGAGCCCTTGCTCGCGCACTGGACGCAAACCTTCATGGGCAGCGGTGCGGGATTCTTCGCCAGCTTCTTCCCGATCTTCCTGCTCGGCGCGCTGTTCGGGAAGCTCATGGACGACAGCGGGTCGGTGCAGTCGATCGCCCGCTTCATCGGCGCGAAACTGGGCGCTCGCCGCGCCGTGCTCGCGGTTGTGATTGCGGGCGCTCTGGTCACCTACGGCGGTGTCAGCCTGTTCGTCGCTTTCTTCGTGCTCGCTCCAATGGCGCAGGCGCTGTTCCGCGAGGGCGACATCCCGCATCGGCTGATGCCGGCTGCGATCGTGCTCGGAACGTCCACCTTCACCATGTCCGCGCTGCCGGGTACCCCAGCGATCCAGAACGCGATCCCGATGCCGTTCTTCGGCACCACGCCGTTCGCCGCGCCCGGTCTAGGCATCGTCGCATCGGCGGTCATGCTGGCGTTCGGCCTGTGGTGGCTGGGCATGCGAGAAGCCGCCGCGCGGCGTAGCGGCCTCGGTTACGGTGGCGCGCTGCGCGTCGCACCCGACGATGCGCTCGTGCGCGAGCGGGCCACCGTCGCGCACGAGTTCGATCCGGCGGAGATCCAGCACGGTCACCGCAGCGAGCAGTTGCCGCCGATTTTCGTGGCGGCGCTCCCGCTGGTCGTCGTGGTGGCGGTGAACCTGCTGATGAGCGCGGTGGTGCTGCCGCGCTTGGATCTCGATTTCCTCGGGGAAAGCCGCTGGGGACACACGAGCCTCGCGGCGGTCGGTGGCGTGTGGTCGGTGATCGTCGCGCTGGCGGTCGCAATCGTCGTTCTCATCGTGCTCAATCGGAGCCGGCTGCCGCAGCTGCGCGACAGCATGGATGCGGGCGCGAACGCCTCGGTGCTGCCGGCGGTCAGTGTCGCGAGCCTGGTGGGCTTCGGCGCGGTGGTCGCGGCGCTGCCTGCCTTTGCGTTGGTGCGCGAGTGGGTATTGTCGATTGAAGGCGGGCCGCTCGTGTCGCTTGCGGTGTCCACGAACGTGTTGGCGGCGCTCACCGGATCGGCGTCGGGCGGGCTCACCATCGCGCTGGAGGCGCTCGGCGCCACCTACGTCCAGCTCGCCGCGGAGCTCGGCATCGACCCGGCGCTGATGCACCGCGTAGCGGTGATCGGCGCCGGCACGCTGGACAGCCTGCCGCACAACGGCGCGGTCGTGACGCTGCTCGCCGTGTGCGGCTCGACCCATGGCAAGAGCTACTTCGACATCGTGATGGCGGGGATCGTCGGGCCGATTATCGCGCTTATCGTGGTCATCGTGCTCGGGACGATGTTCGGGTCGTTCTAGCCCGAGCGTCCGACGGTTCGCGGCCACGCGACAGGCCCCTCTCGAACGGGCAACATAACGCGTCGGCGCGAACGCTGCCATCGATGCCACGCTGCGGCATCGGCCTCGACCGGCCATCTGCCCGACGTGACGATCGTGGCGCCGATCTTTAGCGGTGACCGGCTCGTCGCCCGGAGCGGCAGCGTCGCTCACATGGTGGAATGAACTACACCGAGGCGTACACCTGCTATCCCCTCAAATGCCTGCTCGATCCTCTTCATCAACGGCGGCATGGGTGCGCGGTCCGGTCTGGACGGTCTTGCGACGACGTGATTTCCCTCGACGGTGATGGCCGGCGCGATGAAGGCGATCGAAGCGGTCGCGCCGCTACGGATCTGGCGCAAGGAATTCGCCGTCGACTCCGGCGGCGCCGGTCAGTTCCGAGGCGGGCTCAGACAGGAAGTCGATATCGAGGTGCTGTCGGTCCGGAACGCTTCGGGCGCTCGCTGCCAACGCCTGCACACACTCAGTCGCGATTGCCGGGATCAGTCCGCGCCCGGGCGGGGCGGCGGAATTCTCGCTCCAACTCCGCGTGACGGCCAGCCGGTGGGTTGCGTTCAGCGCGCGCGGCCGCGCGCGGCGCTTCGCGGGGGGCGGGTGACCGTGCGTCGTCCCGATCGGTGCGCGGGCTGCGCCACTGCTCGCGAGGGCCGGGGCGCTCGTTACTCCGCAGCTCGCTTGGGCCAATACGACGATCGGGTGCGCTGTTGCGGTCGCGATCGATCGCGCCGCGATCCCGGTCCGGCCTGCCGTTGCCGGTCCGGTCCGGGTCGCGCCGCGTACGATCCGGCGCGCCGATGCGCTCCCGGTCGCTTTGCCGTCCCGGGCTGGCATCGCCCTGACGATCGGATCCGTGGCGCTCGCGCGCATCGTTGCGGCGCAATTCGCGTGACTCGGTCACCGAGCGCGTGGCGAGCGGGCTGCGCGTGGCATCGTCGCGCCGCCAATCGCGCTCCGGCGACCGGCGCCAGTCATCGTGCCGCCATACCCCGGGCCGAACGTCGCGAGGCACTGCCGGGCCCGGCACGACTTGCCGCGTGGCGAGTACACGGCTGGGATAGTAGTGGGGATGGGTCTGCACCACCCGCACTTCGTGCCGCGGCCAGACGAAGTTTCCGAAGAACAATCCGCTGCCGACATAAACCCCCGGCCCCCAGGCAAGATAGCGCCCTCGCGCCAGAGGGTCGGCGTAGCCGTACCAGCGCGGCCAGTACATGGGCGGATGCGATGGCCACCACCAGCCGCCATAGGCGACGCGGGGATCGTAATAGGGAATGTGGACGGTCTCGGGCAGGGTTTGCTCGACGACGATGCCGGCGGTCGTGACCACGACGCGCACCGCTTCGTTGGAGCGCAGGGCTCCCGTCTCGTAAGCTCGCCGGCGCAGCGACTGCACGCTATCCATCACATCCGCGCGCTGGGCCAGGAAGGCATTGCCGAGGTCTGCGGTCCAGCGCGGGTGAGCAGCCAACGTCTCGAGCACCATCGGGAACGCGACGAGCGAGCGCACGCTCGGATCCCAATCCTGATCGGCGGAAGTGCGCACGGCCGCATCCCCGCTCAAGCCCGGCCTTGCCCGCAACCAGGTAGCGGCTTCGTCGATCTCTTCCGGATACGTGGCAGCCATCAGCACGTGCGAAAGCAGCGCGTCCGGATAGAGCGCGATCGGTGCCAGCAGGGCGTCGAGCGCCGCCCGATCGTAGCGGACCACAACGGGCTGGCCGACCGCAGGTGCGACTGTAAGAAGCGCAGCGGCGGCGATGACTGCGGTGAGCAGGCGCAGCAGATGCCGTGCGATCCGTCTCATGGTTGTCTCCTGGGGGCGTCGTGCTACGAAGTCAACGTGTGCGCCACACCAGGATTTAACGCTGCACGAGTCCCGAGAAGCCACCCGGGAAGTGAAACAGTGTGTAACCCGCGCTACATTCCGAGCATGCGCCCGATTTCGGCCACGTAGCGCGCGCCCTGGATGGCGTCGTCCACCAGCGTATCGAGCAGCCGGTGGATACTGCGCAGCCGCTCGTGCACCGGGCCGGGCGGCGGACCGCTGGAATCGAGCAGGCGCTTAAGCGAGTCGACTTCGTCGCGCAGCGCCTGGACATCGGCCGAGCCGCTTCGCACCTTGGCGAGGTCGGCCTCCAAGGCGGCAACGAGTTGCTCGATTTGCCTCAGGTCGGCCTTGGGTGTGGATTCGCTCTCGACCGGCTCGCTCATGTCAGCCTCCAACCCTACTCGGATTCAATGCGATTCTACGCCCTCCGCACCCGGCAACCTTCGGACGGCGGGCGATCGGGGAATGGAAATCAGCGCTCGCCGCGGGGCCGCCGCCCCGCACGACTGTCGCCAGCGCTCGCCGCCTCATACAAGGGCATCATCTTCGGCACCAGTTTCTGCAGGTTGGCGATGCGCGTCTGGTCCGAGGGGTGAGTACTCAACCATTCCGGCCCGCCCGCGCCGCCGCTCAGCCTCGCCATCTTCTGCCACAGCGAAATGGCAGCGCGCGGATCGTAGCCTGCCCGCGCTGCGATCTCGATGCCCAGACGGTCGGCTTCGGTTTCCGCGGTGCGGCTGTTCGGCAGCTCGAGCGCCACCATCGCCACGTTCTCCAGACCGCTCAAGTCCACGCCGGTTGCGATCGATCCCAACGCCAGGGCGGCGTTGGTCGCGACCGCGCGCGACATCTTTTCGCGACCGTGTTGCAGCAGCGCATGCGAGATCTCGTGCGCCATCACCTGTGCGAGCTCGGCATCGGTGGGATTGATCTTCGCGATCAGACCCGTGTACACGGCCATCTTGCCGCCGGGCATACACCAGGCGTTGACGTTGGGATCTTCGATCACGTGAACCTGCCAATTCCAGTTCGCGCTTGCCGGGGAGATCTTCACCGCCTGGGCTACGAGCCGACTCGTGATGGTCTGTACGCGCGCACTCACGGCGCTGTTGGTATCGAGCTTTCTCTGCCTGCGCGCCTGTGACACCGTCTTGGTGTAGGCCTGTGCCGAAACCGATTGCGCCTGATCTTCCGAGACGATCATCATCTGCGAGCGACCCGTGACCGGGTTGGTCTCACAGCCGCCGGCCAATACTGTGGCGCCCGCGAACGTGCAGGCGAGCACGGCATGGCGAATGTGCGCGTACATGGCGAACCCCCAGGGACCGATGCAACGGCCGCTATGCGTTGGCTGGCGAGTCTACCTGATCGAGAGGAGGTGCACTCGGGTCAGAGCGCGGCGATGCGCCTGAAGAGACTACGTTATGGAACGCGCCATTCCGGCAGCGCGGGCGCCGCTACCGTCAAGGTGATGCATCGCCAGTTCGTTTCGGGCAGCGACGTACAGCCCGACTCGGCGCGCGCCCCTCCCGATCGAGTCCACGATGCGAGCGCCGGCGTCGAACGGCTGCCGCCGGCGCTTGCCGGGTCCGCCGCGCTCGCCGCATAATGCACTCAACCTTCCACCGAACCCGGCACGCGCGAGCCGATCTTTCTCACGTCCTGCTGGACACTGCAGCAGGCGGCGTGCACACCAAATGGCGGAACAGCAGCAAGGCGACACACCCCGGTCCTCGCCCGAAACGACTTCATCCTCGCCGCAGCGGCGCAACGGACGCGGCAAGCTCATCCTGGTGCTCATCGCAGGTGTCGCGCTGATCGCGTGGGGTGCGCAATGGCTGTATTACCGCTATACCCACGTCTACACCGATGATGCGCGCATCGACGGCGAGGTGATCACGATCTCCGGCCGCACCGCCGGCTGGCTCACCGAAATGAACGTGATCGAGGGCGATGCCGTAACCCAGGGCCAGGTGCTCGCACGCGTCGACGCGCGCGATTCGCTGATGCGGCGTGAGGTGCTGCGCTCCAAGCTCGAATCGATCGAAAGCCAGAGGGCGGTCGTTCGCGCACAAACGGGCAAGGTCGATCAGGAGACGCTCGGCAAGCTGCAAAGCGACACCAACCGGCTGGTGGCGGCCGAGGCTGAGGTGGCATCGCTCGACGCGCAACTGAGACAGGCCCGTTTCGACTACGAGCGCGCGCGCGAGCTGACGGAGCAGAAATGGATGTCGCAGCAGGCGATGGAGCGGGCCCGCACCGCCTTGCGCCAGACCGAGGAGCAGCACAACAAGGCGGTGGCCGAGGTGGCTGCGGCGCGCGGAATGCTCGCAGTCGCCGGCGGCAGCCGCAAGCAGTTGCAGGTGCTGGCAAGCCAGATCGAGGTGCTCGCGCGCCAGGCCGACGAAATCCGCGCCGAGATCAAGCGTCAGGAGGTCGACATCGCAGATCGCACCATCGTGAGTCCCGCCGATGGACGTATCGTCATGACCTTCGTGCGCAAGGGCGAGCATGTCTCGGTCGGTCAGCGCATCCTGATGTTCCACGATCCCACCCGGATCTGGGTGGAGGCGAACATCAAGGAGACCGACATCGGCCTGCTCGAGCCCGGCATGAAAGCGAGGATTCGCGTCGACGCCTACCCCGATCGCGACTTCGAGGGCACGGTGCATCGAATCGGCCGCGCCGCGACCAGCAAGTTCGCGCTTCTCCCGGACCCGAATCCGAGCGGCAACTTCACCAAGATTACCCAGCGTCTGCCAGTGCGTATCCTGCTCGACGAGACCGACGCCCGATTGCGCCCCGGCATGATGGTGGAAGTCGACATTGGCGTCCGAAACCGCTGAGCTTCTCGCCGCGCGCTACGGGCCGCGACTGCGCCTGTACGCGACCGGCACCGCCATGCTCGGCATGGTATCGGCCGTGCTGACGACCACCATCGTCAATGTGGCGATCCCCGACATCATGGGCGCGTTCGGCATCGGCCAGGACCGCGCGCAGTGGCTCGCAACCGGTGCCTTGGCCGCGATGACGGTCGGCATGCTCACCAATGCGTGGCTCGTGAGCAGCTTCGGCGAGCGGCGCACCTTCATCGGTGCGCTGGCTCTGTTCGTCGCAGCCCTGCTGATGGCCGGCTTCAGCCCGAACGAGGACATTCTCATATTCGCCCGTATCGTGCAGGGAGCGGTCGCGGGCGTCTTGCAGCCGCTTTCGATGTACGTATTGTTCCGCGTCTTTCCGCCCGAACAGCGCGGCACGGCGATGGGTTTCTTCGGCATGAGTGTCATCCTCGGGCCCGCCATAGGGCCGACGCTGGGAGGCATCCTGATCGAGCACTTCAACTGGCGCTATGTGTTCTTCGCCGCGGTCCCGGTCGCCCTGGCGGCGATGCTGCTCGGCGGTTTTTTCATGCCCGAGCGCGACGACTCGAGCAAGCGGTCGACTTTCGATCTGATCGGCTTCGCCCTGCTGGCGACTGCGTTGGGCACGCTGCTGACCGGCCTGAGCAACGGCCAGCGCGAGGGCTGGGACTCGAACCTCGTGTTGTCGCTGTTCGCGCTGGCGATCACATGCGGCCTTGGCTTTCTTGCCTGGGAGCTCAAGGTGGCGCAACCGCTGGTCGAGTTACGCGTGCTCGGCAACGGCCAGTTCACGGCCGCCGCCGTGGTGGCGTTCATTTTCGGACTCGGGCTTTTCGGGACGGTGTACCTGGTGCCGCTATTCGTCCAACTGGTGCAGAAGTACTCGGCGTTCAACGCCGGGTTGCTGCTGATGCCCGCCGGCCTCATTCTCGGCGTCTTCATGCCGCTCGCCGGCTACATCGCCGACCATACCCCGGCGCGCGCGCTCATCATCGCGGGGCTCTTGTGCTTCGGCATCTCGTCGTACTGGCTTGCTGCGGTGGATTCGAACACGCCGTTCTGGACCATCGCCTGGCTGGTGGTGTTGAGCCGCGTCGGGCTGGCGTTGATCAAGCCCTCGCTCAACCTCGCGGCGCTGCGGCCGTTGCGCGTCGAGCAGCTCTCGCAGGGCGCGGGGATGATCAATTTCGCCCGCCAACTCGGCGGCGCGTTCGGCGTCAATACGCTTTCCGTGGTACTGGACCGGAGGACGACCTTTCACAGCGAGGCGCTGACGAGCACCCAGTCGGGTGCGAACACGGCAACCGCGGAGCTGTTGCGCGAGATGCAGGCGTTGCTGGCCCAGGCCGGCGTCTCGCCCGACGCGCAGATTGCGGGCGCGCTGCACTACCTGGGCCGCGTGGTGCACGCCCAGGCCTATACCGCCGGCTTTCGGGATAGCTTCCTCGTGTGCGCGGTGATCTTTACGGCGGCGTTGGTGCCGGCCTGGATCATGGGGATGCGCCGGTCCAGGACGGCCTGAGCCGACACACCCTCGCGCCGCAATCGTAGCCGTTCGGCCGGGATGCAGCTCGGCGCCGGCAGCAACGCCGCAGGCGCACCCTCGCGCTGCAGCCGTAACCACTCGGTTCAAGCCGGCGCCCGCGGCGTGGGTGGGTCTTGACTCAGATCAAGACGAGTGCGGTCGCGCCGGCGCAAAATCCGTCCCATGAGTGCAACGATCCACCACCTCTTCTCGCCGGCCCGAGCGGCAGCGGCGTGCGAGTTCGATGCGGATCTCATCCGCCGCCTCGACCGCAACGGGCCGCGCTACACCTCGTACCCCACTGCCGATCGCTTCACCGACGCCTACACGGCTGCCGACTATCGCAAAGCGCTTGCCGCGCGCGCGGCCGATCATCGCGTGCGTCCGCTCTCGCTTTATGCGCACGTGCCTTTCTGCGAAAGTCTGTGCTACTACTGCGGTTGCAACAAGATCATCACTCGCGATCGCGCCAAGGCCGAGCGTTATCTCGGGTACCTGGGACGCGAGATCGACCTGCAGGGGCGGCTTCTGCGCGGCAGCGTGCGCGTCGAGCAACTGCATCTGGGTGGGGGGACGCCCACCTTCCTGACGGTTCGGCAGATCGAGGCGTTGGTGGGTTCGCTGCGCGCGCGACTGGAGTTCGCGCCGGTCGTGGAAGCGTCGATCGAGATCGATCCGCGTACGGTCGACGCAGCCGCCGTGGCAGGGCTGGCCGCAATCGGTTTCAACCGGATGAGCCTGGGGGTGCAGGACTTCGATCCCGAAGTGCAGCGGCGCATCAACCGCGTGCAATCGGAGGAGCAGACGGCCGCCGTGATGCAGGCCGGCCGCGCGCACGGGTTTCGCTCGATCAACGTCGATCTCATCTACGGCCTGCCGAAGCAGACCACGACCAGCGTCGCGCGCACGCTGGAGCGCGTGATCGCGCTCGCGCCCGATCGCATCGCCTTCTACAACTACGCGCATTTGCCTGCGCTGTTCAAGTCCCAGCGCTTGATTGCGCAAGCCGACCTGCCCGCGGCGGACGCGAAGCTGCAGATGCTGGGCGATACGATCCGCCGGCTTCGTGCCGCGGGCTATGTTCACATCGGCATGGATCATTTCGCGCTGCCCGACGACGAGCTCGCGGCTGCGCAGCGCCGCGGGCACCTGCAGCGCAACTTCCAGGGCTACTCGACACACGCCGAACACGATCTGCTCGGACTGGGTGCGAGCGCGATCGGCATGGTGGGCACGAACTACTACCAGAACTGCCGGCCGCTGAAGGATTACTACGCCCGCCTGGACGCGAACGAGTTGCCGGTCCTGCGCGGCTATGCGATGTCGGCCGACGATGCGCTGCGTCGCGCGGTGATCCAGGCGCTCATGTGCCAGTTCGAGGTATGCAAGGATACGATCCGCGATGTCTGGCTGATCGACTTCGACGCCTACTTTGCTGCCGAAGCGAAGGAACTGGACACCTTCGAGGCCGAGGGGCTGATCGAGCGCGACGCGAGCTGGATCAGCGTGACCCCGCGCGGGCGCCTGCTGATTCGCTCCATCTGCATGGTGTTCGATCGCTATCTGCGAGCGGACGCGGAGCGGCGGCGCTATTCGAAGGTGATCTGAGACGCGGCAGCAAGGCGATCTCGGGCCGGTGCTCATTCGACGCGATGGTTGCGTCGATTTGGATTGCGGCGCTGCGGCTCGGACCTTCGGGCAGCGGGCACTGCGCCGGGATGTGCGGCAGCGCCATTAACGCGTTGTCGCTTGCGCCCGGCGCCGCAGCACCTGGTGCAGCAGCGATTCAAGGGCTCCACGGCGCCGACGCGCAGGCCGAAGATCCGGCGCGTGCCGCGAGCAGACCGTCTTGGACTGTCCGGTACCGCAGTTGCACGCCGAGCGTTTCCTTCATCCGCCGGTTCGACAGGCGGCGCGACTCGCTCATGAACGACAGCAACGAAGCCGGGATGCGGTCTCGCGCTTGTTCGCGCGCGATGCGCGGCGGGCGTGGCAGCCCGGCGCGATCGGCGAGCAGGTCGAACCAGTCGCCCATTTTGAGCTGTGTGTCGTCGCAGGCGTTGTAAATGCCCTGCGCGTCGGGATGCGTGAGCGCCACGGCGACGATCGCGGCAAGGTCGTCGGCGTGGACGTGATTGGTGTAGACGTCGTCCTCAGCCCGCAGCACGGGCGTGCCTTGGCGCAGGCGTTCGAGCGGGAGCCGATCGGGCGCATAGATTCCGGGTGCACGCAGGATCACGCAGCGTACGCCGCAGGTGCGTCCGAATGCCGCGATCCGCGCTTCCGCATCGACACGACGGCGTGCCCGATCCGTCGCCGGGTTGAGCGCACGCCCCTCATTGACCCAGGCGCCCGCACAGTCGCCGTAAACGCCGCTGGTGCTGATAGTAGACGAGACGCTGCGGCAATGCGGAGGCGGCCAGCGCCGCGAGCAGGTTTGCCGTGCGCGGGTCGGTTGCGCCCGTGCGCGGCGGCGGCGCGCAATGCAGGACGAGAGTCGCGCGGCCTGAGAAGCGTTGCAGCGAGTCCGCGTCGTCCAGGTCGCCCGCTTCGAGGACAACGCCGCGTTGGCGCGGGATCGCACCGACGCTTTCGGGTCGCAGCAGCGCGAGGATGCGCAAGCGGCCGGCGAGCAGCGGCAGGCTGCGCCGCGCGATATCGCCGAAGCCGACGATCAGGAGCGTGTTCATGGCATCATGCTAGCCGTGAACACGGCTTGCAGGGAAGCGTTCCCTGGACGAGAGAACCGATGCTGCTCGGATGCATTGCGGATGATTTCACCGGCGCGACCGACCTGGCGAGCATGCTGGTCGCGGGCGGCATGCGCACGATTCAGACGATCGGAGTTCCCCGCGACCGCTCGCTTGCCGATGCTGCCGACGCCGTGGTGGTGGCGCTCAAGTCACGGACGATCGACCCTGCCGAGGCGGTCGCGCAGTCGCTGGCGGCATTGGTGTGGCTTCGCGCCGGCGGTGCGCGCCAGATCTACTTCAAGTACTGCTCGACCTTCGATTCGACCGGTCGAGGCAATATCGGTCCCGTTGCCGATGCGCTCATGCAAGCGCTGGGCACCGACTTCACCATCGCCTGCCCGGCGCTGCCGGCCAATCGGCGCACGACCTATCGGGGTCATCTGTTCGTGGGCGACGAACTGCTGTCCGATTCATCGATGCGCCAGCACCCGCTTACGCCGATGACCGACGCCAATCTCGTGCGCGTGCTCGGGCGCCAGACCCGGCACAAAGTGGGGCTGGTCGCCTATCCCGAGGTCGCGGGCGGCGCGCAACGCATTCGGACGGCGTTCGAGCGGCTGCGTTCGGACGGGGTTCGCTACGCGATCGTCGATGTGCTCTGTGACGAGGACTTGGTTGCGATCGGCGCGGCGTGCGCCGATTTGCCGCTGATCACCGCGGGTTCGGGCGTGGCGCTCGGGCTGCCGCAGAACTTCGTACGACTGGGGTTGCTGTCCGCGCATACGGACGCCGCGCGTTTGCCATCGACGGGAGGGCTTGCCGCGGTGCTCGCCGGTAGCTGCTCGGAGGCGACGCGCCGCCAGGTGGCGACCATGGCCGGGCGCCACCCGGCGATTGCGATCGACCCGCTGACCGGCGCCGGCGCGGACGCACTCGCCAGTGCGGCCATCGAACGCGCACGCAGCGACATCGTCGCCGGACGGGTCGTGCTGTTCTATTCCAGCGCCGATCCCGGCGCGGTCGCCGCCGTACAGGAGAAATTGGGTAGTGGGCACGCCGCGGCGCTGATCGAAGGCGTGTTCGCGCGGCTCGCGCAAGAACTGGTGGCGCTTGGCGTACGCCGGCTCGTGGTCGCCGGTGGCGAGACTTCGGGCGCGGTCGTGCAGGCGCTCGGCGTGCAGGCGCTCGCGATCGGCGCAGCGATCGATCCCGGTGTGCCGTGGACCATGAGCCTCGGCGAGCCGCGCATCGCGCTGGCGCTCAAGTCGGGCAACTTCGGTGCGGACGATTTCTTCGACAAGGCGCTCGGGATGATGTCCTGACCTGCGGGAGCGGCCTGCGGCATTCGCGTAGTGGCAGCATCAATGCATTGTGCCGATGCTCGCGGGGGATGGCCAATCTCCCGATCGCGAGCTACAGGCCCGCCGGCGCGATCGGCCGAGTCCGCGCTGCGGCAACGACGTGTGAAGGAGCACGATGAAAGAATCGACACTACGCGAGGAAATCACCGTGCTGGGCCGCTCGATGTTCGAGCGCGGACTCACCCACGGCTCGACCGGCAACATCAGCGCCAGGCTCGACGACGGCTGGCTGCTGACGCCGACCGGTTCCAATCTCGGGCGGCTCGATCCGGCGCGCATCTCGAAGCTCGACTGGAGCGGCAAGCTGGTCGCGGGCGATGCGCCGTCGAAGGAATCGTTTCTGCATCTTGCGATGTACCAGGAGCGCGCGAAGAGCGCAGCCGTTGTGCATCTGCATTCGATCCATTCGGTTGCCGTCTCGGTGCTGGCGGAGATCGACCCGGCCGATCCTCTGCCAGCGCTGACGGCATACTATGTCATGCGCATCGGCCAGCTCGCGCTGGTGCCGTACTATGCGCCCGGGGACATGGCGCTGGCCGAGGCCGTGCGGGGCGTGGCGGCAAAGCACCATGCCGTGCTGCTCGCCAACCATGGCCCGGTGGTCGCCGGATCGAGTCTCGCCGCAGCTGCCGATGCGATCGAGGAACTGGAGGCCACCGCAGAGCTTTATTTGCTGCTGCGCGGCAGCGGTGTGCGCCCGTTGACCGCAGCACAGGTGGCCGATCTGAGGCGACGTTTTCCGATCTGACCGAGGGAGGGCGAGATGGCCGAGAATCCGCGATCGCTGCTGAGCGCAGCCGCGATCACGACAATGCCGGAGCGCAAGTTCCAGCACATGTTCAATGCCAACGGTATTCGCATGACGCGTTCCCTGAGCGACGCCTGCGGCTTGCGGCAACTTGGCGTGCATCTCGTGCGGGTCGAACCAGGGCGTGAATCGACCGAGTACCACACACACTCGCACGACGAGGAGTGGATCTACATCCTTTCGGGGCGCGCGAGCGCGCAGATCGGCGAGCGCACGCTCGAGGTGAAGGCGGGCGATTTCATGGGCTTCGTCGCGGGCTCGGAGCCTCACACCATGAAGAACGAGTCGAGCGAGGACTTGGTGTATCTGGTCGGCGGCACGCGGCACGGCTACGATGTGGTCGACTATCCCCGCCGTGGCATCCGCTCCTACAAGTACGACGGCAGGCGCGACAATGTCGAGACCAAGAAGCTCGGGGTCGGGTGAATTTCGAGGTTTGCGCGCGCGGGCGAATCGAGGTATCGACCGGCGAGTAGAATAAGCCTCGCGCAATTCAAACCGGACAGTCGTCATGAACGCACCGCAGCGCTTCCAACCCAATCCGCGCGTCCAGGCGGCGATCGAATACGGGCTCAGCCTCAAGCTGGATGGCCGCTGGGAGACGAACGGACGAGGACAGATCATCATGAATCCGCCTATCGGGCTGCTACATGCGAAACGGGCGGACAAGCTTATTGCCGCGATTCGAGCCAGCCTACCCGATTGGCGCGTCTGGCCCGAGGTCGGCATCCATACCGCGGACGGCGTGAAGGCGCCCGATCTGGCGCTCGCATCGCCGCAATTTGGCGAGTCGACGGACCGGCACGGCTTCCTGCTGCAAGCGCCCAATATCTGTGTCGAGATCATGTCTCCATCCAACTCCTGGGAGGAGATGCGACACAAGAGCCTGCTTTACCTGGCCGCCGGCGCAGTCGAGGCGTGGGTGTGCGATGAGAGCGGCGAGATGCACTTCTTCAGTGGCGGTGGCGAGATGCCGTCTTCGCAGATTGCCGCGATGATTCCAACGAGCCTGGAGTGACGGCAGCGCTCCAAGTCGTTTCTAATCCAGGTATGAGTCTGAACTGAGTGGCTCAGAGGTGGTTCAGGCGGCGGCTTTCGATCGGTTGAAGATTGTTCTGAACAGAGCGGTACGCGCCTCGTTCAGACGCCGTGCGGCC
>WYBJ01000126.1 GCA_011525945.1 Burkholderiaceae bacterium
GCACGCTGCAGTATCCGTGTGCGTTCCTCATGACACTCGGCGTACACCTCCTCGATGCCGAGCGCAGTCGCAACTGGGCTTTGCTCAAGGCCGCCCGGGCGACCACCAATGCGACCAGCGCCATGGCCCGATTTCTGCCCGATCTGCAGGAGCGCAAGGCCGACTGGGACATCGTGCTGAAGGCGCTGGACGACGGGCAGCGGCTGGTCGACCTCTACCACCAGGTCGCCCTCTTAGCACCCCCTTCGGAGCTCACGCGCTCCGAGCAGGCCGCTCGCGCCATCTTCCGGGCGCGCGGGTTCGAGCTCACAACCGATTCGCTCATGATGACCCAGGCGCTCATCGCAAGCCTGCCGATGACGCTGAGTAACCCCATGCACGCGGACTTGAAGCGCATGAAGCGGCTCACGACCAAGACCTCGGCCAATGCCGTGCACCTGGCACCGCTTATCGCCGAATGGCAGGGCACCGAAACTCCGGTGCTCCTGCTGGGCGGGCGTCGCGGTCAACTCATGCAGATCGATGTCTACGACAACCCCGCCGGCAACTACAACGTCGCCATCGCCGGCACCTCGGGCTCGGGCAAGTCGCTGCTGCTCAACGAGATCGCCGCCGCCTACCTCGGCACCGGGGCGAAGGTCTGGATCATCGACGTCGGGCGCTCCTACGAGAAGACCTGCCGCAATTTCGGCGGCACCTTCATCGAGTTCTCCGAGCACATGGCGCTCTCGCTCAATCCGTTCACGCTCGTTTCGGACATCGACGAGGACATGGAGCTGCTGCAACCGCTGCTCGCCCAGATGGTCTCGCCCCGGGAGCCGCTCGATGCCTTCGGCTGCGCCACCCTCGGCACCGCGATCAAGCGGCTCTGGAGCGCCAAGGGTGCCGCCATGACGATAACCGACGTGCATGATCTGCTCGCAAGCGGGCGCATCGATCCGCAGAGCCGGGACGAAGACCGGCGCCTCAAAGACCTCGCCGCCATGCTGCAGCCGTACACCCGGGCGGGCGTGTACGGCAAGTACTTCGAAGGGGAGTCGACGATCGATTTCAGCGCCGATTTCATCGTCCTCGAGCTCGAGGAGCTCAAAGCCAAGCGCGATCTGCAAACGGTGGTGCTCCTGATCGTCATGTACCGCATCACCCGCGAGATGTACTTCTCGCGCAACCGCAAGAAGATCGTGATCATCGACGAGGCCTGGGATCTGCTCTCGGGTGGGACGAGCGCGGAGTTCATCGAGGCGGGCTACCGGCGTGCGCGCAAGTACAAGGGCTCGTTCATGTCCGCCACCCAAGGTGTAGACGACTACTACCGCAACCCGGCCGCCAAGGCGGCGATCGACAACTCCGACTGGATGTTCCTGCTGCGGCAAAAACCCGAGTCGATCGAGATGCTCGACAAGCTCGGCCAGCTCACGATGGACGATGCCATGAAGCGCCTGCTTCAGTCGCTACGCACCGAACACGGCGCCTACTCGGAGATTTTCATACACTCGCCGGTGGGCAACGGGATCGGGCGGCTCATCGTCGATCCGTACAGTCTGCTCCTTTTCAGCAGCCGGGCCGAAGACTTCAGCGCGATCAACGCCAAGCGCGCCGCGGGCCTCTCGGTCTCGGATGCGATCGACGCGCTCGTGCGCGAGCGCGACCGGTCATGAGCCGCAGAACCGCACTCGCGATGGTGCTCGCCAACGCCCTCGTGAGCGCAGCACTCGTCGGCGCCTACGCGCTCTGGCGCGAGGGCGTGAAGCCCCCGATCGCCGCACTCGATGTGGCCGAGCTCTTTCGGTTGAAGGAGCGCCAGGTCACGGCCTCGCTTCTCAAGCACGGCGCGACCGAGGACGAGCGCGCTGCAGCACTGATGCGCGCAGGCGCCTTCGGGGCCGATATCGCCGAAGCGATCAAAGGACTACCCGCCGAGTGCAGGTGCCTGATCCTCGCCCGCGGCGCCATCGTCGGTTCCGAGCAGGCGCTCCCCGACCTCACACCGGTCGTTCGGCAACGGCTCGGACTGTAGCGATCGCCATGCGCGCGCCCTTGCACCCAGCGCTCGGTTCGGCCCCCACCGAAACACCGAGGCAACCCGCAAGGCAGCTGCGGCGCAGCTGCCTATGCGCGGGGGCTATCGTCGCCGCGATACTGCTCTTTCCGCTGGACTTCGCGATCGGCATCAACGCCTCGCCGAGCCTTCCCGAGCGCGTCTTCCTGATCCGGAAGGGAACGCTCCCCGCCGCGGGCGAGTTCGTCGCGTTCCGATGGGCGGGCGGCGGTCCGTATCGCGCCGGAGTGACCTTCGTCAAGATCCTCGCAGGCGTGCCCGGCGATACCGTCACGCGGACAGATCGGGAATTCTTCGTCAACGCCCGCGCCGTCGGAACCGCGAAACGCGTGAGCCGCACCGGCACGCCCCTCGAACCCGGCCCGATCGGCATCCTGCCCCCCGATCGCTACTACGTGCGCGCACCGCACCCCGACAGCCTCGATTCGCGCTACGCGTTGACCGGCTGGATTGCTCGCGAGCAGATCATCGGACGCGCCTATGCGCTCTTCTGATCGCGCGCCGCACGCACCGGGGACACCCTTGCGCCTTGCCGCGATCGCGGGCGCCGTGCTTTTCTGCACGCACGGCGCCCACGCCCAGCATCTGGGCACGATAGGCCCCGTCTACGAGATCGCCGAGCAGAGTCTCCTGGAGCTGATTCTCGCAAAGCTCCGCCACGCCCAGGAAAGCGGCCTCCTCCTTCGTCTTGAAGAAGAGGCCAGGCGGAGCGCGAAGCGCGCGATCGAAGACCCGGCCCCGGTCGTCACGCTAAGCCGCGCGACGACGGCACGCAGCTTCTTCCATGATCCGAGCATCGTCGTTCCCTACGCGATCACGGATGTCAGCGGCAAGGTGATCGTCGCCCCCGGGACGCGCGTCAATCCGCTCGATACTGTGTCGCTTTCCAGATCGCTCCTTTTCATCGACGCGCGCGATCCCGAGCAGTTGAAGCGCGCACGCACGATCCTCGCCGAGCGGGGCAAACGCGTGAAGCTCATCCTCACCGGCGGCTCGTACCTCGAACTCATGCGCCGCTGGCAGATGCCGGTGTACTACGACCAGCAGGGGGCGCTCGTCGCGAAACTCGGCATCCGCCACACCCCGGCGCTCGTCTCGCAGGACAACAAGCGGCTTCGGATCGATGAGCTTCCGTAACCGTATCGCTGCCGTCTCGCTCGCGGTATCGGCATGCTTCTGCGTCGCCGAGGCCCACGCCGCCTGTCACGGCCGCTTCATGAACCCGCTCACCGATATCTGCTGGAGCTGCATCTTCCCGCTCACCATCGGGGCTTCTGCGATTCTCTCGGACGGCCAACCCGATATCGCCAATCCGGCGAACCCGCTTTGTGCATGCAGCAACCCACCCCGCGTGGGCGTATCGATCGGCTTCTGGGAACCGGTGCGCCTGGTCGATGTGACCCGCACGCCGTTTTGCCTGGTGGGGCTTGGCGGCATTGCCCTCGACCCTGGCGTCGATGTGCCGCGTGGCGCACAGGTGGGGCACGACAGTCAGACGCGCAACAGCTTCTACCACGTGCACTGGTACGCCAATCCGATCCTGACCTGGCTCGAAGTGCTGCTCGACTTCCCGTGCCTGGAGAAGGGCTCGCTCGATCTCGTCTACCTCACCGAAGTCGATCCGCTCTGGGCTGACGACGAGTTGAGCGCGATCCTGAATCCCGAGGCCGTGCTCTTCGCCAACGCGCCGGCCAAGGCCGCTTGCGCCGCGGATTGTGTCGCGGCAAGCGCCGGGATGCCGATCGCGAGCCTTTTCTGGTGCGCGGGCTGCCAGGGCGCCATCTACCCGATGAGCGGTCATGTCGCCACCCACATCGGCGGCGTGCAGGCCTCCACGCTCCTTACCCAGCGCATGACCGCCAAGATGCACCGGCAGCTCACGGCGTGGGCAACGGCGGGGAGCCGCGGCCTGTGCGGACCGTATCCGCTCCCCATCATGGACAAGACGCACTACAAGATGCAGATGGTCTACCCGATTCCGAACACGGCGAAGGAAGCGGGTCAGTGCTGTCAGCCCTTCGGGCGCAGCACCCTCCTTTGGGGCGCGGGTAAAGCGTTCCCGATAGCGGGAGAAGACTTTGCCTACCAGATCTTTCGGAAGCGAAACTGCTGTGCGGGCGCGTGGTAGAGCGGCTGCGTTGTGCCTGAGCCTCGCCTGCCTCCCCGGCATGGGCAGCGCGCAAGCGCCCGCCTGGCCCACCCCTCGGGACATCGATCGGGCGCTGCGCGAGCGGCCGTTCCCGGCCGCCGGGCGGCTGGATGCGCAGCCGCTGCCACGCCCGCCGTTCATCGATGCACGGCCCGCCGAGATCGATATCGCCGCCTTGGCGCGCGAGGGAGCGAAGCTTCCCCCGAGCGGAGCACCGAGCGCCCACGACACCGGACTTCGGGTTTTCATCACGCTCGACATGCCGCGCGCAAGTCTCCTGCGCCTGAGCGAGGCGGCCCACCGTATCGGTGCCGTGCTGGTGCTGCGCGGCCTCAAGGCGCACTCGATGCGCGAGACGCTCGGCACCGTGCGCGAACTGATCGGAAGAAAGCCCCCTACCTGGATCATCGACCCGCAGTCCTTCGTGCGCTTCGGCGTAACGAGCGCGCCCACCTTCGTGCTGGCGACAACCGAAAGGCAAGTCGCCCTCGCCTCCGGCGGATGCGCGAGCGGATGCGCTACCGCTTCCGCCTTCGTGAGCATCTCGGGCGATGTCACGATCGACTATGCGCTGGAAACCATGGCGCGCTACCGGCCCGAGTTGACGAATCAGCTACGCCCCCTGGTCGCAAAGCTCAGGAGCGCCCCATGATCCGTATTCTGGCGCTGGCGCTCGGGGTTGCGAGCGCCGCCGGCGCGCAATCTGCGCCGCTACCCGACGCCTTCGGTGAGGGTGCTGCGTTCGGTCGCAGCGCCAATGGCACGGCACGAAGTAAGGTTACCGGCGAAGCAGCGCGGTCGGTCACGCCGCACCCCATCACGACTCCTGCCGAAGCGTCCTACTTCGGTGGCAGCGGACTCGGAACCGCGGCCGCCGCTCGCCTCCGAGCCTGTCCGCCCGCCGGCGCTACAGCGGGGAGCAGCACCGACCCGGTTTGCAGCGCAATCGATTTCTCGCAAACGAATCGCGCCCGCCGGCCGAGCTTCGACATCGCCCCGACCGATCCGCTTCTGACCCGCGCCCAGCGCATCACGGGCGACCCCGCAGCCATCGCGGGAAGCATTGCGGGTGCGTACAGCGCTTGCAGCGTGCACACCGTGACGCACCCCGACGTGTTCGAGGAGGCCACCTGCCACCAGTATCGAACCGTCGAACCGGTCACGTGCGAGAAGGTCCGCACCGTGCAAGTCGCCTGGCACAACAGCTGTGTTCCCGGCGCCTGGTTCGGCAACTTCTGGGTGAATACCTGGGGTAACGGTGCCGTCGGGCGCCGCTATGCGGGCATTGCGATCAATGCCCATTGCGAGGTGGGTGACCGCATCCGGATGAAGTTCGACGCCGTCTGCACCAAATCGCCCTGCTCGGGGAGCGCCGAGATCGAGGTGGATGCAGCAAGCGGCGCCGCATCGCCCCAGACCTTCGATGGGTTCATCGGTCGGTCCTATCACTGGACCGACGTATTCAATCGCGTCGACTACAACGGCGGCGCCTGCAATGCCGAACGCTGCGAGTTCTCCTTCTGCACCCGGTTCGAAGACGGCCCCTTCGACTGCGAGGAGGGTCGCTGCAGTGTGGAAGCCGTCAACATCACGCGCGCTTGCGGCACGTTTGTGTTCGAGCGCCCACGCCTCGTAGCGGAAGTCACCGACAGTTGGGATAACCGATGCGCACCCTTTGAGGCCCGACTGCCATGAGGGGGTTGCGTGCGGCGATCGCGGGATTTGCGACCGCACTTACCATGCTCGCCCCTTTCGCATCGGCCGCAGGCGACGGGAGCTGCATTCGCACTCAGAGCGATGTCTGCCTCGAAGGCCCCGGCACGCGCAACATCAATGGCCTCGATGTCTACCGCGACTGCTGGCGATACCAGGCCAAGTTCTCGTGCGAGTCCGCGGCTTCGGTGGACGATTGCCGGCCATTGGTCGAGCGCGGATGCGCACAGATCGGCTCCCGGTGCATCGACACAAGCTCCGGGGGCGCCTGCCGCCTCTTCGAACAGACCTGGCAGTGCCGCGTACGAAGCGGCGCTTCGGCCACGGTCACCGATTGCGGTAGCCAGCGCTTCTGCCTCGACGGGCGCTGCTTCGACACGAGCTATCGGCCGGACCCGGATTTCGCGAAAGCCGTCACCGCTCTGGAAGCCCAGCGCGAAGCCGGAAACTACCTGGATCCGGCTACGCTGCAAGTCTTCACGGGGCACGACAACCGCTGTCGCAAGAAACTCTTCGGCCTGGTGAATTGCTGCAAAGGCGGGGGCTCGGACGGATCGCTTTTCAGCAACCTGAACCTGATGCTCGGAGCGGGCGGCAAGGTGCTGGGTGCTGTCGGATCGAGCTACACCTACGATGCACTGTTCACCTCCGATGCCCCCGACATGGTGATCGCCGGATTCGAAGCTTTATTCGGCGTAGGCGGCGGCTCCTCGGCACTGGCAGGACTCGTCGCGGGCGACCTTTCCGTCGCCTCCTTCGTCGAGGCGCTCGTCCCGGGCCCTTGGAGCATTGCGATGCTCGCCATCCAGCTCTCGGGCATTCTTTCCTGCGAGCAGGCCGAACAGGTTCTCGCTCTGAAGCGCGACAACCGCCTTTGCCGCAACCTCGGGAGCTACTGCTCCGCGCGCATCCCGATCCTCGGCACCTGCCTCGAGACCACGCAATCGTACTGCTGCTTCAACTCGAAGCTTGCGCGCATCATCCAGGAGCAAGGCCGCGCACAGTTCGGCAAGAGCTGGGGGAGCGCCAAGAGCCCGCGCTGCGACGGATTCAGCCTGTCCGAGCTGCAGGCGCTCGATTTTTCGCGCATGGATTTGACCGAGTTCTACGCCGAGATCGCCCCCACGCTTCCCGATGTGGGCGCCATGCGCGCCCGAGCACAGCAGAAGATCGAGAGCTACTACGCGCCATGACACCGCTTCGCCGAACCGTCGGTCTCGTTGCGAGCTTCGTTTTGCTCGGGGGCCTGCCCTCGGCGCTCGCTTCCGATCGCATGCCCGTCCGGGACTTGAAACCGTTGCTGCGACTCGCGATCGAAACGGGGTCCGCGCGCGGCGTGCTGGTCGGCGAGGCCGCTTCCTATCTACGAGACAAGTTCGACGCACCCGCACCGATCGAGATTGAGGTCCGTTCGGTTCGCGAACTGCCCGATCCGGGATGCCAGCGCTTGGAGGTCAGCACGCATCAGGCCGGCGTATTCGAGGGCGGCAAGCGCGAGGACAAATCGCTCACCTACCAGCTCAACTTCTGTCTCGACGGCCGGATGCCGGGACGCTAACGCCGATGAGAGCCGCGATTGCACTGACCACCGTGTGTCTAGCCGCGGTTCTCACCGGCCCGACATTCGCGAACGAGGCGAACCCGCCGGAAGGTGCGTCCGAAGTGGTTCCCGACGAGATCAGTTCGCGGACTTATTGGCTACGCAAGCGCGAAGGCTGGTTCTGGTATCAGGACCCGCCCGTGCCCCGGGTGCGCAAGGCGCCACCTGCGCGACCTTCGCGCCGCCCCGAGCTTATCGAATTCGAAGCCATGCAAAAGCAGCTCGAAGACCTGAAGCGGATCGCCGTGATGAACCCGACCGACGCGCACCTCATGGCCTACATGCGCTACCAGCGCTTTGTCATGGAGAAATCCGAGCTCTTCGCCAAGCGCTGGCAGCGCCTGGTCTGGACCGTGCCCGAGCTTGACTACGGCTTGACCGGTCGGCCGACCAACGCGATGGCGATCGGGGTTTTCGACGAGGCGCAGCGGGATCGTCAAGCGCAGACGCTCCGGAGCCTCGCCGCCACGCACGGATTGCTTTTCATTTTCCGGAGCGACTGCCCCTTCTGCCACCGCTTCGCACCGATCGTGAAACGCTTCGAGCAGGAATTCGGCATGACCGTCTTCGCCGTGAGCCTCGACGGCCGAGGACTTCCCGAATACCCGAGCCCCCAGCCCGACAACGGCATTGCCGCGCGGCTTAACGCATCGGTGGTGCCGGCCCTGTACTTGACGGCACCCACCAAGCGCGACATCCGCCCCGTCGGGTTCGGCGTGATGGCGATGAACGAGCTCATCGAGCGCATCGCGACGATGACGAAAGACACGACCGGGAACCCGCCCGAGCCGACCTGGGAGCGCCCATGACCACCGGATCCACCCGCCTCCTCGCAGCCTTCCTCGCCGCGAGCCTCGCCGCAGTACCCACCGCCACCCATCCCGCCGATCTCAACGCCGAGATGCAGGCCATGTTCAACGACCTGGGCGCGCTGGGCAACGTGACCTCGCCGGGCGCCTTCCGCGGCCAGGCGATGAACCTTTACACGGGCGGCAGCCTCATGATGCGCGCGCCCGGGAAGAACTACCCGCTGATCAACGCGCAACTGCCGAGCCTTCGCGCCGGCTGCGGTGGTATCGACCTCTTCGGCGGCGCGTTCTCCTTCATCAACAAGCAGCAATTCGTCGCCCTCCTGCAGAACATCGGCTCCAACGCCGTGGGCTATGCCTTCAAGCTCGCGCTGCAGTCGATCTCGCCCGATATCGACAAGCTCCTGACCGAGCTGCAGGACCAGATCAACAAGATCAACACCATGAACATCAATTCCTGCGAGGCCGCGCAAGCGCTGGTGAACGGCATCGTCGGTGAGTTCGACAACTCGGTGCAAAGCGGCTGCGCGAACATCGCCCAGTATCTGGGCAGCGTCACCGACCGGGCGGATGCGCGCTTCACCTGCGCCACCAACGCCCCGGCGGTAGTAAAGAACGCCGCCAATTCGAGCGACCCGAACGTCCGCAACGCCACCTTCGTCAAGGGCAATGTCATCTGGCTGGCACTCAACCAGGTCGGCGGCACCATCAGCCGGCAGGAGAAGGAGCTGATCATGAGTGTGATCGGCACCGTGATCCTCTACCCGCCGGCGGACGACGGCAGCGGCGCCATGCCGCGCTACCTCGAGCCCAGCATCGTCGGACTGCGCGACCTGCTCCTGGGCCGCGGCGCCTCCGCCACCGAGGGCAACGTCGACATCGAGGTCTACGTCTGCGACGAGCCCGTCGAGTGCATGAACCCGGGGCGCGCCACCGTCTCGGCCAAGCCCTTCACCCGCCTCGTGGCCGATCGGCTGCACCGCATGTCGGAGAACATCGCCACGCGCAGCCCGCAGTCACCGGCCGACATCGGCTTCGTCAACAACACCATGGAGCCCGTCTACAAGATGCTGGCGGTGGCCAACGCGGTGCCCGGCTCGAGCACCGCCGAGACGCTGATCGAGACCTACAAGGACGTGATCGCGCTCGATTACGCCGAAACCTTCCTCAACCGCGCCATCCGCCAGGCCCTGAGCGCGCTGTCGCAGTCGCTCAAGCGCAACGGCGTCGAGCAGCAATACGTCGACACGATCCGGCAGAACGCCCAGGAAGCGCAGCGCCAGATCCTCGCGGAGAAGCAGGCCGCCTACGCCAAGGTGCGCTCGGTCTCCTCGATGACCCAGGATCTGCAGACGCTCGAGCGCCAGCTCTGGAGCTCGATGCCCTCGTCGGTGAAGTCGATGCTCGACTTCAGCGCGAGCAGCGGCGCCCGCGGCTCCTGAGTCCGGGCTCGACGCGCTCGCGCCCGCATGTTCGAGATCTACGCCTACGGCAACGTCGACTCCCTGACGGGGGTCTTCAACGCCATCGCCGCCATCATGGGCGGGGC
>WYBJ01000127.1 GCA_011525945.1 Burkholderiaceae bacterium
ATGGCAGCACAGGTCGAGGTGATGCGCCGGGGCGTGGACATCCTGGTCGCCACGCCCGGGCGCCTGCTCGATCACGCCGCGCAAAAGACCATCAATTTGTCGCGCCTGGAGATCCTGGTTCTGGACGAAGCCGATCGCATGCTCGACATGGGCTTCATACGCGACATCCGCCGCATCCTCGCGCTGCTGCCGGCAAGACGGCAGAACCTGCTTTTCTCGGCTACGTTCTCGCACGAGATCCGGCGACTGGCAGAAGGCCTGCTACGCGACCCGGTGACCATCGAAGTCGCACGCCGCAATGCCGAGGCAGAGCTGGTGAGCCAGCGCGTCCACCAGGTCGCGCAAGATCGTAAACGCCACGCCCTTGCGCATCTCGTCCGCGCGGGCTCATGGGAGCAGGTGCTGGTCTTCACGCGTACCAAGCACGGCGCCAACCGGCTCGCCGAACAACTCGGCCGCGACGGCATTAGCGCGACCGCGATTCACGGCAACAAGAGTCAGCCGCAGCGCCTGAAGGCTCTGAGCGAATTCAAGCAAGGCGCCGTGCGGGTGCTGGTCGCGACCGATATCGCCGCGCGCGGACTTGACATCGAAGCGCTGCCGCACGTAGTCAATTACGATCTGCCGCATGTCGCGGAAGATTACGTCCACCGTATCGGCCGCACCGGCCGCGCCGGCTCGAGCGGGGAAGCGATCTCGCTGGTGAGCCCCGAGGAGCGTTCCGAGCTGGCAGGAATCGAAAGGCTGCTCGGACGCAGGATCGAGCGCCAACCGATCCCGGGCTGGGAGCCCATGCATGCCGATGTAAAGCCGGTATCCGCTCACGCACCGGCGGGTCCAGCGCAAAAGACCGTCAAAGCCAACGCGCATCGGAGCGAACGTCGATCCGCGCGCCAAGCGGTACGATCGCAAGCCGAGCATTCGGGGCCGCCGGGCGCGGCGGTAACGCGCGAATCCCGACGGCCCAATCCGCCTCGCCCGCACGCTACCGCCGGCAAATCGCACCGGCGACCTATTGGCACGCTGCTTGGCGCACTGCCCCGCACGCGCGACGAGCGCACCTGACGCGGCGCTTCTCGCCGCCGGGCATTGGCTCCGGGCTTACGTCAGAGTCACTTCCAGCGTGCCGAGTTTTTCGATCGTGGTCGCGACCTTGTCTCCGGCCTTCAGCCACACCCGCCTGTCCTGGGGGTGACCCAGGATCACGCCCGAGGGCGTTCCGGTGAAGATGACATCGCCGGGCTTGAGCGTGAGGTAGCGCGAGCAGTAGCTTACGATGTGCTTACAGTCGTAGATCATGTCGGAGGTGTTCTCCGACTGGCGCAACTCGCCGTTGACGCGCGTTTCGACCTGAAGCGCGTTCGGGTTCGGAATCTGATCGGCGGTCACGAGCCAAGGTCCGATGGGTGCGAACCCGTCCTGCATCTTGCCCAGCATCCACTGGCTGGTGCGCATCTGCAACTCGCGCGTCGACAGGTCGTTCCCGTTGCAGTAACCGAACACGTACTTCAACGCGTCCGCCTCGCTCACATTCACCGCCCTGCGGCCGATCACGATCACCAGCTCGACTTCGTAATCGAAATGGCTCGCCAAATCCGGCGCCAGCAGCTTGATCTTTGCCCCGTGGCCGGCAAGTGCATTGTTGAACTTACTGAACAGGATCGGCACCGGCGGGATCGGCATGCCGGCCTCCTCCGCGTGCTTGCGGTAGTTGAGTCCCACGCACAGGATCTTCTCCGGGCGCGGCACTGCCGGACCGAAGCGCGCTCGACTCTCGGCAACAAGCACGCTGCGGCCTCGCTTGTCGCCGAGCGCCTTGTCCACCAGTCTTGCCAGCGGGGCGCAGTCGGCGCCTTCGATTACGGCGTGGATGTCGCTCGGCGCCTTGATGCGAAAAAGCGCCGATGCCCGCCCCACGTCCAGGATGCCGCGCTCGGTCCTGACACCGAGACCACCGCTTGCCAGCGTGCAGAATGTCATGTTGCGCGCCCGCACAGCCCGCGCGGATTTCTTCGTCTTCGTCGCCATTGCTCCCTCCATTGTCGCGGCGCCGCCCGCCCATGCCGGGTAGGCCGCCGAATCCGCTGTTCTGGACGCGGCCCCGGTGCGAAGCCGCGGCCGTGAGCGCTACCGCCCGCACCGCCCCCAAGGCGGCGAGTCAACCATACCGGGCCTGGAGCGTCAACATTTGCGCGCACGACAATCTCGAGGGTGCGCCGCTCTGAGGCCGGGCGTTGCACGCCGCGCCCCGGTAGAATGCATGTGCTCGATGCTGCGGGCACAGGAGCGCTCTCCATTGCACCGCAACCGGCCTTGCATGCGTTCTCACTCGGAAATTTTTGAATGGCCCAGTACGTCTACACCATGCGGCGCGTCTCCAAGGTTGTGCCGCCCAAGCGCGTCATCCTGAAGGACATTTCACTGTCATTTTTCCCAGGCGCCAAGATCGGCGTGCTCGGTCTCAATGGCTCGGGCAAGTCGAGCCTGCTCAAGATCATGGCAGGCGTCGATTCGGAGTACGACGGCGAAGCGATCCCGATGCCAGATATGCGCATCGGCTTTCTGCCGCAGGAGCCGCAGCTCGACGAGTCCACGGACGTGCGCGGCAACGTCGAGCAGGGCGTGGCGGGGATCCTGGCTCTGGTCAAGCGCTTCAATCAGATCAGCGAACAATTCGCGCAGCCGATGGACGACGATGCGATGACGAAACTGCTGGAGGAGCAGGGCGAACTGCAGTCGAAGCTCGATGCCTCGCAGGGCTGGGAAATCGAGCGCCGCCTCGAGATCGCCGCCGACGCGTTGCGCCTGCCGCCGTGGGACGCGGCGGTTGGCACGCTGTCCGGCGGCGAGCGCCGTCGAGTCGCGCTGTGCCGTCTGCTGCTGTCCGAGCCGGATATGCTGCTGCTGGACGAGCCCACCAATCACCTCGACGCGCTGTCGGTACAGTGGCTGGAGCGATACCTGGAGCGTTACCCCGGCACGGTCATCGCGGTCACCCATGACCGCTACTTCCTCGACAACGTCGCGGGCTGGATTCTCGAGCTGGACCGCGGACACGGCATCCCGTGGCAGGGGAATTATTCATCCTGGCTCGAACAGAAGGAGCAGCGCCTGCAGATCGAAGCAAAACAGGAGGCAGCGCGCATCAAGGCGATGAAGCAGGAGCTCGAATGGGTACGAGCCAACCCCAAGGCGAGGCAGGCGAAGAGCAAGGCGCGCCTCGCCCGCTTCGAAGAGCTCTCGTCCGCCGAATACCAGGCACGCAACGAGACCAACGAAATCTACATTCCCCCCGGGCCGCGCCTCGGTGATCTGGTTATCGAAGCCGAGGGCTTGCGCAAGTCCTTCGGCGACAAGCTGCTCATCGAGGGCTTGAGCTTCAAACTGCCGCCAGGCGGCATCGTTGGTGTGATCGGCCCGAACGGCGCCGGCAAGACCACCCTCTTTCGCATGTTGACCGGCCGGGACGAAGCCGATGCGGGGCGACTTCGCATCGGCGACACGGTAAAGCTTGCCTACGTCGATCAGAGCCGCGACAGCTTGCGTGCGGACAAGACCGTGTGGGAGGAGATCTCCGATCGGCTCGACACCATCCAGGTGGGCAACTATCAAACCTCCAGCCGCGGCTATGTCGCACGCTTCAACTTCCGCGGCGCGGATCAGCAGAAACCGGTGGGCGAGCTATCCGGTGGCGAGCGCAACCGGGTGCACCTTGCCAAGCTGCTGAAAAGCGGCGGCAACGTGCTCCTGCTGGACGAGCCAACCAACGATCTGGACGTCGAGACGCTGCGCGCGCTGGAAGAGGCCCTGCTCGATTTCCCCGGTTGCGTGGTCGTCATCTCGCACGATCGCTGGTTCCTCGACCGGATCGCGACCCACATGCTCGCGTTCGAGGGCGACAGCCGCGTGACCTGGTTCGAGGGTAACTATGCCGACTATCTCGCCGACCGGCGCGAGCGCCTCGGCGACGATGCCGACAATCCGCATCGCATACGTTACAAGGCACTGATGAGTTGATCCCGTTCGACCGCCGCGCCTTGCTTACTTGATCGAAATGCTGATGTAGAGGAGCTGTCCATGCTAACCAGCAAGCCCGACCGCGCACGCCAACTTGGCGCCTTGCCGGTGCAACCGAACGAAGATCCGTTCGTGGTCGCCAATGGCGGTTTCTACCGTCGTTGGTTCAATCTGGTGGACGACATCCAGCCGATCGTCGACACGGTGAAAACGCTGGCGAGCACCGAGGACGAAGACTGGGTACCGGCGTGGAGCGCCATCGCGGACCGCTACGAGCGCGACGCCCAGACTGCTGCCGCACGCGGCGACAAGGAAGCCGCGCGCAGCGCCTACCTGCATGCCAAGACCTATCTGAGCATCGCGCGCTTTCCGGCTCCTTATCACTCCGGATCGGCCATCTGTCCGGCCGCGATGGGACCGATCAAGGCGCGCGCCTACGCGCGCTATCTCGACTGCTTCCATCAGGCGAGCGCACTGCTCGAGCGAGCGCCGGAGCTCGTGCGGGTGCGGCGCGACGGCAGCGAGGCGGTCGGCCACCTGCGTATTCCGCAGCGCGCCTCGGCTACGAACAAGGTGCCAGCGGTGCTGGTCATGTGCGGCGCAGACATGTACAAGGAAGATCGCGAGAAGTATGCCGACGGCGCGCTTGCCGAAGGCATGGCCTCGCTCGTAGTCGACGCGCCGGGCACCGGGCAGACAACCTTTCCGCATGCGCCCGAAGCGATCGTCGCCTGGCAGGCGGCGCTCGACGCCTTGCAGTCGCGCCCCGAAGTCGACGCCCGGCGCCTGGCGGCGTTCGGCGTCAGCCGCGGGGGCCTTTGGGTCATGCGCCTGGCCGCACTCGATCCCCGCGTCAAGGGAGTGATTGCGGTCGCGCCGGGCGGCGTCGGCTATTGGGGCACACCGCAGGAGCGTGCCGAGTGGCGCAAGGCCGCCTTCGAGCGCGCCAAGAGCAACTGGTTCGGCCCGCGCGGCACGCGCCCCGCGCCGCGCGAGCCGACCGAGGAGGAGCAGCGCGAGGAGTTCCTACGCTGGTCGCTCAAGGACAACGGCTTGCTCGACAAGTTGACCATGCCGATGTACCTGGTGAACGGCAAGGTCGATCACCTGACACCGATCGGCAATCTTTATCTCGCGCTCGAGAGCGGTCCTCCGACCGGCAGGGTCGCGAGGGTTTATGCCGATGACGGCCATATCGCCGCCAAGAACGAAACCGAATGGGGGCCTGCTGCGTGGAGATGGCTGCGCGAAACGCTGCAGAAGATCGAGGCCTGAGCTCCGGCGTCCGCGAATAGTTCACGCACGCCCCGGCTTGGCGTCGCCCGGCGCGTGACGATTCGGGACAAGCGAGGGATCGCGGTGCGCCCCGGGGTCGGAACGGGGTTCTTCAGACCTGCTGTGCTCGGCATGCTGCCCCGTCGAGCAGAAGCGTCGCGATGCGCGACTTGGCGCTCACATCGAGCACGCGGGATGCGCGACAGAACGCAAGCACCTGCTCGCACCCCGGCTGCGAAGCACGCAATCGCGCCAGTGTTTGCAGTTCATCGACAACCCGGGCGCGATCTTCCAGCAAGCGGTTGAAGTGGACGTCGCACGCGGGTACAGGCGGCGGAATGGCGCACAACTCCCGGCCGAGCGCCTGTCGCAGCGCGCTCAATTCCGCCTGCATGGCTTCGCACGCGTACGCGCTCGCCGTCGCTACGCCGGGCTTGTCCGGCGCGCCGCTCCCGATTGCCCTATCCGCCATACCAACATGCTAGCATCCGTATCGCGACGCGACCACCGTCGGCGGCAACAAGCTATCACCGCGGTGGCGGCATTGTCCGCGAACCGAGCGCACGAGAGGATCGGACATGTTCTTCGAGACCAAAGGCATATCGCGCGAGAAACTCAAGGTGCACGGCCTTTCGTTCAACCCCTTCAAGGCCATCGTCACACCGCGCCCGATCGGCTGGGTAACGACCCAGGACCGCGAAGGGCACATCAATCTCGCGCCATTTTCTTTTTTCAATGCGATCTCGTCGGACCCCCCGATCGTTGTCTACGGTGCGAACGGTGCGCACGATGCCGGCGGCGAGAAGGATTCGCTGCGAAACGTCCGTGACACCGGCGAGTTCGTCTGCAATCTGGCCACCTGGGAGCTGCGACACCAGATGAACCTCACGTCGACGCCGGCTCCGCACGGCGTCGATGAGATGCAGGTCGTCGGCCTCGCGACGGCGCCTTCGCGCCTGGTGAAGCCGCCGCGCGTGGCCGCCTCGCCGGCACACCTCGAGTGCAAGTTGCACCAGATCGTGGATCTGCTGCCGGACCCGCGTAACGGCCAGCGCAACACGATGGTGATCGGGCTCGTACTCGGCATCCACATCGACGAGACCTACGTGGTCGATGGCCGCTTCGATACCGCCCGGGCGCAGCCCATCGCCCGACTTGGCTACAACGACTACGCGGTTGTCACCGAGGCGTTCGAGATGAAGCGACCGGACTGGCCACCGGGTTGATCTGCCAGCCGATTCCGGGATGGTTGCACGCCATGGCGCTTCAGTCGCCTCTCGACTTCAGCGACTGCCAGAGGTCGACGAGCATCATCCCGACACCGAGCAGGACGACGCACCAGAGCGAAACTTCCTGCAGCCGCCACACCACCGGCACGACGTAGGCGACCAGCAACGCGACGCCGATGAGCCCGGCGATAATCTTCGTGGCCATAGCGTTTCCCCCGGTCAGTCCTTGGCGAGCCTTTTCACCAGCCAATTGGCCGTGCGCAGCAGTTGCGCGTCGGTGTCGCGAGCGCCGACGAGCTGCACGCCAAGCGGCAAGCCGTTGCCGCCCTGCATGATCGGCAGGTTGAGCGCTGGCATCCCACAGAGTGTCCAGATCGTGCAAAACGATGGATCTCCGGTCGTATCCAGTCCCGGCGGCGCCGTTCCCGCGGCCGAAGGAGTGATGAGCGCCGCGCAGCGCTCGAACATGACGTCGAACCCGGCGACGAGTTGCGGCACCCGCGCGAGCGCGCGCTGATACTGGAGTGCGGTGACGGCACGGCCGATTTCGAGCTGCTCGCACAGCGGCTGCGAGAGCCTGTCGCGGCCTTGCTCGTACTCGCGCTCGAGATTGAACGCCATGTCCGCCTGCATGATTACGCGATGCCAGTCGAGCGCCTCGCCGGTCAACGGCGGCAGCTCGATCTCCACGATGTGCGCCTTCAGTTCCTCGACGAGCTCGGCAAAGGCTTCCCTGGTTTCGCTCTCGGTTCGATCCCAGACCGGCGGCTTGACGAAGGCGAAGAGCGGTTCGAGCGGCGGCTCCTGCGCTGCGATCTCGCACAGCGGAATACCGGCGCGCGGGCGCGTATCCGGGTCGTCTGCGTCCCAGCCGACGAGCGCTTCGGCGACGAGCGCGGTGTCGCCGATCGTGCGCGCAAACACCCCGACGTGGTCGAGGGTACGCGAGAGCTTGAGCACGCCGCTACGAGGAATCAGCCCGTGCGTGGGCTTGAAGCCGTAGACGCCGCAAAACGCCGCCGGCCGGATCACCGAGCCGTTGGTCTGGCTGCCGATCGCGAGCGGAACCATGCCCGCGGCGACCGCGGCCGCCGATCCGGAGGACGACCCCCCCGGTGTGTGCTCGGGATTGTGCGGATTGCGGGTCTTTCCGGGGTAGTAGTTGGCGCACTCGGTCGTCACCGTCTTGCCCATGATCACCGCACCCGCGGCGCGCAGCATCGCCACCGCCTTGGCGTCATAACCCGGGGTACGGCCGGCGTGCAGCACGGTGCCGTCCTCGGTCGGCATGTCGCAGGTATCGAAGATATCCTTGATGCCGATCGGCAATCCGTGCAGAGGGCCGAGCGCTCGACCCTCGGCGCGGTCGAGATCGCGTGCGCGCGCCTGCGCGAGTGCGTGCTTCTTGTCGAGGTAGGTCCAGGCCTGGACTTGCCCCTCGACCTCGTCCACCCGGGCCAGACAGGCGTTCATCAGCTCCTCGGCGCTGATCGCGCCGTCGCGCAGCGCACGTTGCAGATCGGTGGCGGGCAGCCAATTCAATTGTGGCGCGTTCACTGGCGGATCACTTCGCGTTGTAGAGCAGATCCGGCAGCCAGGTTGCGATGCCGGGAAAGATGTAGATCAGTGTCATGCACACGATGACCATATAGACGAACAGCATGCTGCCACCGAAGATCTGCGACAGCAGGACGTGTTTGGGCGCGACGCCCTTGAGGTAGAAGCACGCCATCGCCATCGGCGGCGACAGGAAAGCGGTCTGCAAGTTGATCGCCACGAGAATGCCAAAGGTGACCGGATCGATGCCGAAATGCGGCAGCAGCGGCAGGAAGATCGGTACGAAAATGATGATGATCTCGGTCCACTCGAGCGGCCAGCCGAGGATGAAGATGATGATCTGCGCAAGGATCATGAAGACCACCGGCGACAGATTCAGACCCAGCACGAACTCCTTGATGAGCGCCTCGCCACCGAGGTAGGCGAAGATCGAGGCGAAGGTCGAGGAGCCGACGAAGAGCCAACACACCATGGCCGAGGTGCGCGCGGTCAGATACACCGCCTCTTTCAATCGCACCCAGGTGAGGGCACGGTAGCTCGCGGCAAGAACCACCGCGCCGAACGCTCCCACGGCCGATGCCTCTGTCGGAGTTGCCAGGCCGAACATGATCGACCCGAGCACCGCGACGATCAGGATCGCAAGCGGAAAAAACGACATGAGGAGGAGCTTGACCGCACCCCAGAACGGTACGTCCGCCTGCTCCTTGGGCAGCGGTGGCGCGAGCCTCGGATTCACGACACAGCGCACGATCACGTAGGCGATATACATGGCGGCGAGCATGAAGCCCGGGAGGATCGCCGCCGAGTAGAGTCGCACCGCCGACACGCCTGCCTGCGCACCGTAGACGATGAACAGGATCGACGGCGGGATCAGGATGCCGAGGCAGCCGCCTGCACAGGTCACACCGGACGACAGGCGCACGTCATAACCCGCTCTTAGCATCTGCGGGAAAGCAAGCAGCCCCATGAGCGTGACGACCGCACCGACGATCCCCGTCGCCGTCGCGAACAGCGCGCAGGTTAGTAGTGTCGCCACTGCGAGCGCGCCCGGAACGAAGCGCAGCGACACCTGCAAACTGAAGAACAGCCGATCCAGGATGTTCGCCCGTTCCACCATATAGCCCATCATGAGGAAGAGCGGCACCGACACCAGCGCGTCGTTGGTCATGACTCCGTAGGTGTTCTGCGTGAGCAGCGAGAACACCCGGTTGTCGAGAAACTCCGTTCCCGGCTGATAGTAGGCGTAGTAGCCGAAGCCAACGCCCAGCGCCATCATCGTGAACGCGACTGGAAAGCCGATCATGATCGCAAGGACCAGGATGCCGAGCATGATCAGGGCTATGGCCCCGGGGCTCATCGCGTCAATGCCCGCGCGGACTCGATGCCGCCTCTCGCGGCCTGCTCGATAATCTGCTTTTCGAGCTCCTCAACGTCGTGCAAGCGCGGCGCCCAGACGCCGTCGCGCAGGCAGATGATGCAGCGCAGGACCTCGGCGACCCCCTGCAGCGCGATCAGCGCACCGCCTACCGGGATCAGCATCTTGATCTGCCAGATCGGGATGCCGACCGGGCTATTGATGCTCATCTCGTGGATGCGCATCGAGTCGTAGCCGTAGTCCCAGCCCGAGTGCACCAGCGCCAGCACGCCGGGAAAGAAAAACACGAAATAGAGCACCAGCTCGATGCCAGCCTGCCAGCGGCTCGGCAGCAGGCGCGAGAACATGTCGGCGCGCACGTGCCCGCCGATCGATCCCGGCAAGGCAATGTCATGACACGAAATGCCCGCTGCATGGCGCATCGCACCGCTGTATCTCATGACTCGCCCAGATGGTGTCGCCCATGCCTTGTCTGGTATGTTGTGGCTGTGGCCAGCGAACGCCCCCCTGCGGATTGTGACTCGGGCACCGCAGAGGACCGGGCGCATCTGGCGCGCAAGCGCAATCACGATCCGCGGCTCGCCGTATGGGGATGCCACGCGCCGCGCGCACCGGGCGGGCGGTGTTCCCGGCTCTCCAGCTCCAGTCCGGGAACGCTTTGCCGGGCGTGGTTCTCCAACAATCACGAAGCCGGCGCAAGCGCGCAGCGCGAGCCGCCTTCTCGGAGGATATGCCGATGCGCAGCAAGAAACCGGCGCGGCTCGATCCGGCCGACCACGTGCGGGAAGCGAGTACACCGTTGCGGAATGCAGGCTTGCCGGATCAAAATCGTCCGGCCGCGATGCCCGCGATAGCCGACGGCGCGATTGGCTACAGCTCCCCGGCCTGCTACGCGCACGAGATCGCACCCGAATATTTCGGGGACTCGCTCGCCATGTCCGGGCAGGAGCTGATCGAATTGCTCGACGCCCTGCTACAGGGGGAGCGCGCCGGCGCCGACACCATTGCGGCCTTCCTGAACGACTTCGACAGCGATACGCCCCCAGGGCGCCACCTATCGGCCGTACGGTCCGATGAGGAGAACCACTGCGCGATCCTCGCCGAGCTCATGCGGCAACTGGGCGGCACGCCGAGTGCCCCGAGCGCAGAATTCCTGACCAAGGCCCTCGCAGTGCGAGGCAAGGTCGCTCGCCTGGAGCTGATCAACCGCCAGCAGCAATGGGTAGCGCACACGATCGGGCAGGCGCTCTCGCACATCGAGCAGGACTTCGTCCGCCAGGCGCTCGTCGCTATGCGCGAATCCCATCTGCTCAAGATCGAGGCGTGCGACGCCTTGATCGAGATGCTGCAGGCCTGATGG
>WYBJ01000128.1 GCA_011525945.1 Burkholderiaceae bacterium
CCTGCCCGCCGCGCGGGCACACAACGCTCCCCTCTCCCACCGGGAGAGGGGTTGGGGGTGAGGGAAGAGGCGCCACGCGAGGTTCCAGGGCGCAAGTCGCGATGCGCCATCGTGGCGTCTCTCCCAAGGGGAAAGGGGGTGCGCTATGTGCCCGCTGATGCCGGCAGGTTCCCGGGAAAGGGAAATGCAACGCAGCCTGTGTGCGATCTGCGTGTAGGCGCGACCGCAGCCGTTGGTTGCGCGTCATTCGCGCTACAATCGGGAAACGATCCGGGTGCTGCGATGCGTAAAATTCTGCTGGCGCTTCTGCTTACCATGGCCTGCGCCGCAAACGCGCAGTCCGCCGAGAAACCGCCGAATCTTCAGCCGATCCCCGAACCACCGCCGCCACCGCCCGGCATGGCGCTCGATCCCGCGCTCGAGCCCGAGGTCACGATCGTCAAGCGCGGCATCGACACCGTAGAGGAATATCGCATCGCCGGGCGCTTATACATGATGAAAGTCATCCCGCCGACCGGCAGGCCGTATTACCTGATCGATAATCGGGGCGACGGCACGTTCACGCGCCAGGACAGCTTCGACTTCGGCCTGCGCGTGCCGATGTGGGTGATCAAAAGCTTCTAGCGGCGGCAGACGCCTTCGCCATCGGCTTGCGGGCGCGCGTCGAATGTCGGTCTATACGAGCGTCAGCCGCAGCCAGTTGAGCGCCTGGTTGGACGGCTACGATGTGGGTGCGCTGCGCAGCTTCCACGGTATCGCCGCCGGCATCGAGAACACCAATTACTTCGTCACCACGGCGCGCGGGCGCTTCGTGCTGACGTTGTTCGAGAAACTGCAACCGCCCGAGTTGCCGTTCTATCTCGGGCTCATGACGCATCTGTCGGCACGCGCCATTCCTTGTCCGCGGCCCGTGCAAGCCAGGGATGGCGGCGTTTTCAGCGAGCTCAACGGCAAGCCCGCCACGCTCGTGAGCCGGCTCCCCGGTCGCGACATCGAGGCGCCCGATCGCAGTCACTGTGCGGCCGTGGGCGCGATGCTCGCGCGCATGCACCTCGCCGCTGCCGATTTCCCCCTCGCCATGCCGAACCCGCGCGGGTTGCTGTGGTGGCAGGGTGCTGCCCTGGAGGTGCTGCCCCGCCTCCCGGCCGCCGATGCCGCGCTGCTCGAGGATGAGCTCCAATTCCAGTCGCGGGCGCAGCTCGATGCGCTCCCGCGGGGCGCCATTCACGCCGATCTGTTCCGTGACAACGTGCTCTTCGACGGCCGCGCGATCGGTGGGGTGATCGACTTCTATTTCGCCTGCACCGAGCGGCTGCTGTACGATCTTGCCATCACGGTCAACGACTGGTGCATCGAGCCCGACGGCACGCTCGATCCCGAGCGCACGCGCGCGCTTCTACATGCGTACCGTTCGGTACGACCGCTCACGCCGGCCGAGGCCGACGGCTGGCCCACGCTGCTGCGGGCGGGCGCCCTGCGCTTCTGGCTCTCGCGCCTATACGATCTACACTGCCCGCGGCCCGGTGAGCTCACCTTCGCTAAGGACCCTGCGCACTTCCAGCGCGTGCTCAAGGCGCGCCGAGCGACGGCGCAGCGCGCGCAAGCCATGCTTGCGCAATGATGCGTGCCGATGTCGCACAAAAAGCCCGGCGCGTGCGCCGTAGCGCACGGTGCATGACGTAGAATACGCCACCCCAACCCTTCGCCTCGCACGCTCCTCACATGCCCCGCCGGGTCAGCATCGGTCACGGATTGCAGTGGATTGCGCGTGGGTGGGGCTTCTTCAAACTCAATCCGATCGGCTGGATTCTGCTGATGGGAATGTTGCTCGCCATCTGGGTGGTGCTGCTCAGCATCCCGATGCTGGGCCCGCTGCTGTTCAACCTGCTCTTCCCCGTGTTCTTCGCCGGCCTGATGCTCGGCTGCCGCGCCATGGAGCAAGGCGGGAAGCTCGAGTTCGGCTATCTGTTCGCCGGCTTTCGCGAGAATGCGGCAGCACTCGTCAGCGTTGGCGGCGTCTACCTGATCGGTATGCTGCTGGTGATTGCGATCGTCACGTCCTCGGGCGGGCTGCCGCGCTTGCCCGACGAGCCGAAGCCTGAGGACATCGCTGCCTTGCAGAACGAGTTGCGCAAGATGCGCGGCCCCATTCTTGCCGGGATGGCGCTGCTCGTGCCCTTGCTCATGCTCACCTGGTTCGCGCCGCTGTTGATCGTGTTTCGCAAGATGACGGTGCTGCCCGCGCTCAAGTCGAGCTTGAGCGCCATCGTGCGTAACCTCGGCGCCTTCGTGCTCTACGGCGTGGCGATCTTCCTGTTGTGGCTCACCGCCACCTTGCCGATTGCGGGATCGGCCCGCAACCCGCTGATCGATGTGCTGACGATCGTTGCGCTGGTGGTGGTTTTGTCGATCATTTTCGGCTCGATCTATGCCTCCTACATGGATATCTTCGAGCGCCCCGAGAACGACACGACCTGAGGCTCGACGCGCGCGCCGCCGACGCCTCGGCGCTCGCTGTCCCGCGCATGGGCGTTGTCCGCGCGCGCACCGACGGCGCGAAAACTCCGCCGCGATCGATTGACGTCGCGCCGATACGAATATCCGCTCGGCCCCGAGCTTGACACGAGTCGGGTTACGCGGCGCTCAGTTTGGCGTACTCGAGCGCGAGCCACTTCATGCCGCTGCTGTGGAAGTTCACTTGCACGCGCGCGTCCGCTCCCCGGCCCTCAGCGCCGATGATGACGCCGCGACCGAACTTGGGGTGCACCACACTCTGCCCGATGCGCCACGGCGAAGCGGGCGCAATCTCGGCGCCTGCGCCCACTCGCTCGGGGCGAATCGGCGCGGCGGCGCGCGCGTCGCTTGCTTCGCCGGACCTGCGCGCGCCACCGACGGGCTTCAACAGCAGGGGCGGCAGCTCGAGTAGGAAGCGCGAGCGGATGTTGTAGCGCGTCTGACCGTGCAGCATACGGCTTTGAGCATACGTGACGTACAGGCGCCGGCGCGCGCGCGTGATCGCGACGTACATCAGGCGCCGCTCTTCGGCCAGACCGTCGTCTTCGGTGAGGCTGTTCTCGTGCGGAAACAAGCCCTCCTCCAGACCGCTGAGAAACACCGTGTGGAATTCCAGTCCCTTGGCCGAGTGCACGGTCATAAGCTGCAGCGCGTCGACCCCGGCCTCGGCCTGGTGCTCGCCCGCCTCCAGCGCCGCGTGCGAGAGAAAACCCACGAGGCTCGTGTCCTCGTTGGCGGAATCGGCCGCGAACAGCGCCGCCGCATTCACCAACTCGCCCAGATTCTCCAGACGCTCGGCGCCTTCGCGTTCGGCGCGATAGTGTGCTGCAAGCCCGCTCGCCTCGACCACATGCTCGATGCATTCGGCGAGCGCCAGGCCCTCGCAGGCCGAACGCAGGCGCTCGATCAGGGCGACAAAGCCCTCGATGCCTCGCAGCGTCGCGTACGATCCCATGGCGCCCGCGGAGCTCTCGGCGGCGGCGGGCTTGCGCTTGCCCGCCTCGGACCGAGCCTTGGCCGCTTCCCACAAGCCGCTCCCGGCCGCTGTCGCGGCGTCGCGAAGTTGCTCCAGCGTGCGGCTGCCGATGCCGCGGGTGGGGAGATTCACGACCCGTAGCAGCGCGTTGTCGTCTCGCGTACTGGCCACAAGACGCAGATACGCGAGCGCGTGCTTGATCTCCTGGCGCTCGAAGAAACGCAGGCCCCCGTAGACACGGTACGCAAGTCCGGCCGAGAACAGCGCGTGCTCCAGGACGCGCGATTGCGCGTTGGAACGGTAGAGCACGGCGATGTCGCAGGGGCGCACACCTTCGGCCACCAGCGACTTGACCTCGTCGACGATGAACCCGGCCTCGTCGGTGTCGCTCATCGCCTCGCAGATGCGGATCGGCTCACCCTTGCCCTCGGCCGTCCATAGGTTCTTGCCCAGGCGCTTGCGGTTGTTGGCGATGACGGCGTTGGCCGCATCGAGGATGTTGCCGTGCGATCGGTAGTTCTGCTCGAGCTTGATCACACGCCGAACATGGAAGTCGCGCTCGAAGTGCTGCATGTTGGCGACGTTCGCGCCGCGGAAAGCATAGATCGACTGGTCGTCGTCGCCGACCGCGAATACCGCGCAGCCCGGATCCTCCGGCGCGCACGAACCGCCCGGCGCCGTAAGCGCAAACGCCGCGCCAGTATGCGCGCCGACGCCGGCGAGGAGCTTCAGCCACCGGTATTGCAGCACGTTGGTGTCCTGGAACTCGTCCACCAGAATGTGGCGGAAGCGCGTCCGGTAATGGTCGCGCAGGATCTCGTTGCGCACCAGCAGCTCGAAGCAGCGCAGCAGCAGCTCGGCAAAATCGACCACGCCCTCGCGATTGCACTGCTCGTCGTAGGCGGCGTAGATCTCGCTCAGCCTGCGCGTGTAGTCGTCGTAGCTCTCCACGTCGCGCGCACGCCGGCCCTCCTCCTTGGCGGCGTTGATGAACCACTGCACCTGGCGCGCCGGATAGCGCTCGTCGTCGACGTTCATCGCCTTGAGCAGGCGCTTGACCGCGCTTTGCTGGTCCTGCGAATCGAGGATCTGGAATGTCTGCGGCAAGCCTGCGTCGCGGTGATGAGCACGCAGCAACCGGTTGCACAGGCCGTGGAAGGTGCCGATCCACATGCCGCGGGTGTTGATCGGCAACATGGCGCTGAGCCGCGTGAGCATCTCGCGCGCGGCCTTGTTGGTGAACGTGACTGCCAGGATCGATGCGGGCGAGGCCTGTCCGGTCGAGATCAACCAGGCGATGCGCGTGGTCAGCACGCGCGTCTTGCCGCTGCCGGCGCCGGCGAGGATGAGGGCTGACTGGTACGGCAGGGTGACGGCGTCGAGTTGCTCGGCGTTGAGACCGCTCAGGAATGCGGGCTGCATGGGTGTGGCGTGGCTGATCGTTCGTTGCGGTTTCTGGCCCCGACGCCACAACGCGCAGCGCGCGGATGATGCTGCAAGAGCGCCGATTATACCGGCGCAGCCGCATCGAACCGGTGCGGGGGGACGGCGCCGCGCGCATTCTAGCGCCGTATCGTACGCGCGCGAGCCGGCGCGATCGCAACACCCTGCGAGCGACGCGGCAGCGCGGACTTTGCTAAGCTCGGCCCACTGCAAATCCCTGCCAAGCCGCGTGAACCTCAACGATCTGCGTTACCTCGTCGCGCTCGCGCAGGAGCGCAACTTTCATCGCGCGGCCGAGCGGTGCTTCGTCACCCAACCGACGCTCTCGGTCGCGATCCGGAAGCTCGAGGTCGAACTGGGCGTGCGGCTGTTCGAGCGCTCACGCAGCGCCGTGCGGCCGACCGCGGTCGGCAGTCGCATCGTCGGGCAGGCGCAGCGGGTCATCGAGGAAGCGAACAGGATCCGCGAACTCGCGCGCCAGGGCGCGGACCAACTCGCCGGTCCGCTCAAGCTCGGCGTCATCTATACCGTGGGTCCGTACCTGCTGCCGGACCTGATACCGATCCTGCACCGCAAGGCGCCGCAGATGCCGCTCGAGGTGGAGGAGAACGTGACGGCGCAACTCGAGCTGTTGCTGCACAACGGGCGTATCGATTGCGCGCTGCTCGCGGCTCCGTTCGAGGCGCCGAATGTGGAACTGCTGGCGCTGTACGACGAGCCTTTCACCGTCGCCGTTCCGAACTCGCATCCGTGGGCCAAGCGCGCGTCGATCAACGCGCACGAGCTCGCGACGCAGAACGTGCTGCTGCTCGCGAGCGGCCATTGCTTCGCGAACCAGGTCGCCGAAGCATGCCCCGAGTTGCAACGCCGCGGCGCCGAGGCCTTGCAGGGCAATTCGCTCGAAACGATCCGCAACATGGTCGCATCGGGCCTGGGGATCACGGTGCTGCCCGCAAGCGCCGACAGCACGCGCTACCGCAGCCCGCTGATAAAGATGTTGCCGTTCAAGCCCCCGGCGCCCGTGCGCCGCATCGCGCTCGCCTGGCGGCGCAGCTTCGCCCGCGACAAGGCCATCGAAGTGCTCGCCGAGGCGGTGCGCTCGGTCCGGATCGCGGGCATCCGGCCGCTGCCCCCCGATGCCGCGGCGTGATCGCGCCAGGCCCGCCGAGCGCGACCGCGGAGCCGCCGCCGAGCGCGATTCGCGTCGGGGGTCGACTGCCGCGAATGCTTCAGCCGCCGACGATGCGGGGCTCCGGCACCCCAGGCATGGTTCTCAGGCGCGCCGCCATACCCGCCGCCTCGGCTTCGCTCGCCAGATGGCGAATCGCAATGGTATAGGCGTAGCCCTCAGGGCCTTTTACCGGACGGATCTGTGCTGGATAGCCCGCCTCGCGCAGCCGATCGTACAGCGTCAAGGCCTCGGCCTGCGTGGGCGCAAGTGCCAGTTCGACCCGCCAGCGCCCGTCGCGGCGCGCGCCGCCAGCCCCCGGTCGCAGCTCGGTCTCGAGGGCCCACTTCTGTAGCTGTTCCGAAGAAACGGGCTGCACCGGCAACGGCGGTGCATTCCTCGGCGCGATGTAGAACGACAGCGGTTCGTCCATGACAAACGCGGCCTCGGCGCCGCGCTGCACGCTGATCCGGCCCTCGATCAGGCACACGATGTCGCGATCGTCGGCTGCCTTGCCCCAGAGATCGGTGCCGCGGATGCCGGCGGTGACGGTGGCGATACGCACGTCGATCTGGCGCCGGCCGCGGAAATGCGCCGCCACCTGGGTGGTGAACCGGAATGCGCCGCGCAAGACGTCGAGCGCTGCCGTGACGAGCGTGCCTTCGGGTGCACGCCGTACATCGACCCGGTCGAGCGCAAGCTCGGCCTGCTCGCCGAGCTTGATGAGGCTGCCTTCGGGCATGCGCACAACGATGCGCGCATCCGTCCCGCTCAGCACGCGATCGCTGCTGCGCAGCGCCATGCCGACCGCGAGCGGCTCGCGCACGCCGGCACGCTCCACCCAGGCCGGCGACTGCACGGCATCGACCAGCGGCTGCGCGGCCGCGGACGCAACTAGCGCACCGAACATGAGCAGCAACGCGACGACCGTTCGGACCATCCGAGGCTCCCGATGGGGTTGGCGACGCAAGCGCGGCGGACGACGAAACGCGCGCAGTCTGATCCAGCCGCACGCGGCGCGCAAGCAAATCCGATATACGTGCGTGCGCCATGCTCGGATACGGCCCCCCGCCGAAAGGATCAACAGGCCCTTGAAGTATAATTTTTGCCTTTTGCCGCCAGTCCGCCCGAGACCCTCATGCAAGCGCATTACCGCCCCAAGGACGTGGAATCCGCCGCACAGCAGTTCTGGAAGAGCCGCAATTCGTTTCACGTCACCGAGGACGCCAGCCGGCCCAAGTTCTATTGTCTGTCGATGTTTCCGTATCCGTCCGGGCGCTTGCACATGGGGCATGTGCGCAACTACACCATCGGCGACGTGCTCTCGCGCTACTACCGCATGCGCGGCTACAACGTACTGCAGCCGATGGGCTGGGACGCATTCGGGCTGCCGGCCGAGAACGCGGCCATGGCGAACCACCAGCCGCCCGCGCAATGGACCTACGCCAACGTCGCCTACATGAAGGCGCAGTTGCAGGCACTCGGCTTCGCGATCGACTGGGAGCGCGAGCTCGCCACCTGCCGCCCCGAATACTATCGCTGGAACCAGTGGCTGTTCCTGCGCCTGCTGGAGAAGGGTCTGGTGTACAAGACCACCGGCACCGTGAACTGGGATCCGGTCGACCGGACCGTGCTCGCCAACGAACAGGTGATCGACGGCCGCGGTTGGCGCACCGGCGCCGTGGTCGAGAAGCGCGCGATCCCGATGTACTACATGCGCATCACCGCGTATGCGCAGGAGCTCCTGCAGGCGCTGGAGGAGCTGCCGGGATGGCCCGAGCGCGTCAAGACCATGCAGGCCAATTGGATCGGACGCAGCCGCGGCGCAGAATTCAGCTTCGCCGTCGAAGACTCCACCGATCGCATCAAGGTCTTCACCACGCGCGCCGATACGATCATGGGGGCGACGTTCGTCGCCATCGCCGCCGAGCACCCGTTCGCGGCCGCGTGTGCGCAAACGAATCCCGAGCTTGCCGCGTTCATCGACAAGTGCCGCCAGGGCGGCGTCATGGAAGTCGAGGTGGCCACTCGCGAGAAGGAGGGCATGTTCACCGGCCGCTACGCGCTGCATCCGCTGAGCGGCGAACGGCTGCCGATCTGGATCGCGAACTACGTGCTGTGGGGCTACGGCGAAGGCGCCATCATGGTGGTGCCCGCGCACGATCAACGCGATTTCGAGTTCGCGACCAAGTACGGCCTTGCGATCAAGCCGGTGATCAAGCCGGCGGTCGCCACGCTCGACCTGCCGCTCGAGCGCGCCTACGAGGAGTACGGCGTGTGCTTCGATTCGGGCGAGCTCGATGGCCTGGACTTCGCCGCAGCGACCGAGCTGGTGGCGCAGCGCCTGCGCGCAGCCGGAATCGGCGACACGCGCGTGCAGTTCCGCCTGCGCGATTGGGGCATCTCGCGCCAGCGCTACTGGGGCACACCCATACCGCTCATCTATTGCGAGCAATGCGGCGACGTGCCGGTGCCCGACGATCAACTCCCGGTCGTTCTGCCAGAGGACTGCGTACCCGACGGCAGCGGCAATCCGCTCGCGAAACGCGCCGACTTCGTGCGCACGACCTGCCCGAAATGCGCAGGCCCGGCGCGCCGCGAGACCGACACGATGGACACATTCGTCGACTCGTCCTGGTACTACATCCGCTACGCCTGCCCGGACGCGCACCGGATGACCGACGAGCGCGTGCGCTACTGGCTGCCGGTGGACCAGTACATCGGCGGAATCGAGCACGCGATCCTGCACCTGCTCTATTCGCGCTTCTGGAGCAAAGCGATGCGCGACCTCGGGCTGGTCGAGTTCGGCGAGCCCTTCACCAACCTGCTCACGCAGGGCATGGTGGTGGCCGAGACGTATTTTCGCGAGCATGCGAGCGGTAAGACGCATTGGTTCAATCCGAGCGAAGTCGCGGTCGAGCACGACGCCAAGGGAAGGCCGATCGCCGCCAGGCTGGTCGCCGATGGCGAGCCGGTTCGCATCGGCGGCATCGAGAAGATGTCGAAGTCGAAGAACAACGGGGTCGACCCGCAGGCGCTGATCGATGCGTTCGGCGCCGACACCGCGCGCTGCTACGCGATGTTCGCCTCGCCTCCGGAACAATCGCTCGAATGGTCGGATTCGAGCGTCGAAGGCGTGGCGCGCTTCCTGCGGCGGGTGTGGAATTTCGCGTTCGAGCTGAACACCCTCGAAGCCGAATCGGCCGCCAACCTGGCGCTCGATTCCCAGTGGGCCGCGGTACGACGCGAGCTGCACGGGAGCCTGCGGCAGGCGAACTACGACCTGGGCCGCCATCAGCTGAACACGGTCGTGTCGGCGGCCATGAAGATGCTGAACGCGCTGGAGCGTGCGCCGAAGGCGCCGGCCGGCATGCGCATCAAGGTGCTGCGCGAAGGCTTGAGCCTGCTGCTACGAATGCTCGCGCCGATCACGCCGCATATCTGCCACGTGCTCTGGCGCGAGCTTGCCTACGGCGAGGACATCCTCGATGCGCCCTGGCCCGAAGTCGACGAAGCCGCGTTGCGCGCCGACGAGCAGGAGATCGTCGTGCAGGTAAACGGCAAGCTTCGCGGGAGCATCCGAGTTGCGCACGGCGCGGCGCGCGAGGTGCTCGAGAAGGCGGCACTGGATAATCCTGCCGTGCGCAAATTCTGCCAGGGCAGGACGCCGAAGAAAGTCGTCGTCGTGCCCGGGCGACTGGTTAACGTGGTGCTATGACCGTGCGCGCGCGCCCGCCGGTTGATCCCGGTCGTATCGCGCCTGCCCGGAACGGCAGCGCCGCGTTCGCGCGTATACGGTTGCTGCTCGTGCTATGCCTCGTGACCGTAGCGGCGGGGGGTTGCGGATTTCATCTGCGCGGCGCCGTGGAATTGCCGTTTCCCAGCCTATACGTCAACGTCTCCGGCGCCTCGCAGTTCGGCACCGATCTCAAGCGCGCCCTGCGCGCAAGCAACGTGCGCCTGACCGAGAACTCGAAAGAGGCGGCCGCCACCCTGACCATCCTGAACGAGTTGCGCGAGCGGCAGATCCTCTCGCTCGGCGGACAGGGACGGGTGCGGGAATTCCAGCTTCGTTACCGGCTCGCGTTCCAGGTGACCGACGGCAAACGGGTGATCACGCCGCCGACCGAGATCGTGCTCAAACGCGACATCTCCTTTAACGACTCCGAGGTGCTCGCCAAGCAATCCGAGGAAGCCCTGCTCTACCGGGACATGGAACGCGATGCGGTTCAACAGCTTCTGCGCCGGCTGGAAGCAACCAAGGTCGCGAGCCGCTAGCCCGCCCGGATCAGCCGCATGCGGATCGATTCCGAGCAGCTTGCGCAACATCTCACCCGCGGCCTCGAAGCGCTCTATACCGTGGTGGCGGACGAGCCGTTGCTCGCGCTCGAAGCGGGTGACCGACTGCGCGCGCGCGCGCGCGAGCTCGGCCATGTCGAGCGCACCGTACTGGTTGCTGAACCGGGCTTCGACTGGGGCGCCCTCGCCCAGGCCGGCGCAAGCCTGTCGCTGTTCGCGCGCAAGCAGCTGATCGAGTTGCGTATCCCGAACGGAAAGCCCGGCGTGACCGGCGCCGCGGCGCTCGAGCGTTACTGCGCGCACCTCGCGCCCGATACCGTCACGCTCGTGCATTTGCCGGGACTCGACTGGAAGGCCGCCCAGGCAAGCTGGGTGCAGGCGCTCGAGCGCGCCGGCGTTCTGGTCGAGGCACGAACCATCGCACGCGAACGCCTACCGCAATGGCTCGCGGGGCGCCTGGCGATGAACGCTCAGAGCGCCGATCCCGCAACGCTCGCGTTCATCGCCGAGCGGGTAGAAGGCAATCTGACGGCCGCGTGGCAGGAGGTGCAGAAACTCTCGCTGATGCTGCCGGCGGGCAAGCTCGAAGACTCGGCCGTGCGCATGGCCGTGCTCGATGTCGC
>WYBJ01000129.1 GCA_011525945.1 Burkholderiaceae bacterium
CCCAGCCGGTTCAGTGTCTCGCACTGGCGATCGCTGCGTTTCTTCAACGCCTACCGTGTTGCGGTGGCGCTCTTGATGTTCATCGTCGGCGGGTTCCTGGGCGATAGCAGCTTCCTGGGCGCCGGCGACCGCGTCGCATTCTTCTACGCGAGTTTGGGCTACGTCGTGTTCGGCCTGGTCTGCTTCGTCCCGGCGCGGTTGCGACAACCCGATCTGGATTGGCAGCTCACCGTACAGGTGACAGGCGATATCGTCTTCATTGTCCTCATGATGCACCTGAGCGGCGGCATCGTGAGCGGAGTGGGACTGCTATTGCTGGCGGTGCTCGCGGGCGCCGGACTCATCAGTCGTGGTCGCCTGACACTTTTCTATGCTGCGCTCGCCAGCATCGCCGTGCTCTTGCAGCATACCTATCAAGTCCTCGCTGCCGACGCCGTAGGTAGTCAGTATATCCAGGCCGGCTTTCTCTCCATTGGATACTTCGCCACCGCCTGGGTGGCGCACGTGCTCGCCAGCTACACCGTCCAGAGCGAGCGACTCGCTGCGCAGCGAGAAATTGACCTTGCCAACATGGCCGAGGTCAACCAGCTTGTCATCCGCGACATGGACACGGGCGTGGTGGTGATCGATACCGAGGGTCGCATCCGAAGCCGCAATGCAAAGGCGGACACGCTGCTCGGACCGTTCGACCCGAACCAGATGGAGGACACCTTGCGCAATCGCGCGCCGGCATTGGCCGGTCGAATCGCACGCTGGCGCGAGATGCCAGCGACCGATTGCGAACCGGCTACCACGCTCATATCGGGGAAGTCCGTCAGCGTGCGCTTCGTCCCGGTCGGCCGGCATGGGGCGATCGGCGCGGTGCTGTTTCTCGAAGACTTGACCCGTGTTCAGGCTCAGGCGCGGCAGATGAAGCTTGCCTCCCTCGGGCGCCTGACCGCCAACATCGCTCACGAGATCCGCAATCCCCTTTCGGCCATCAGCCACGCCACCGAGTTGTTGCAGGAGGAGGCGGGCCTGAACGACACCGCCAACCGCTTGCTGAGCATCATCCATGACAATACCCAACGGCTCGATCGCATGGTACAGGACGTGCTCAGGCTGAACCGCCGCGACCGCGCGCACACCGAGCATTTCGGCGTGGGTGCGTTCCTGCGAACCTTCGTCCAGCAGTTCTGTAGCATCGAGCGCATCGATGCGCAGATCCTGCGCCTGGAGATCGGAAGCGAGCCCGCGGTGAGCTTTGACCGCAGCCATCTCAACCAGGTGATGTGGAACCTGTGCCGTAATGCGCTACGCTACTGCCGGCGCCTCCCCGGCAGCATACGGGTGCAGGTCGGCCACGGCGTGCGCGCCGATAGAGTAAGATTGAGCGTCATCGATGATGGCCCGGGTATTGCGGCGCATGACCGTATTCACTTGTTCGAGCCGTTCTTCACGACGGTAGCAACCGGCACGGGGCTCGGTCTCTATATCGCGCGCGAGGTGTGCGAGGCGAATGATGCGTCGCTGGAGTATGTGGAATCAACGGCTGGAGGGCACTTCTGCGTAGAGTGCCGGAGAGTCGAACCTGTCTGATTCGGACACGCCCATGAATGCTCGCGTACTGGTCGTCGACGACGAGGCGGACATTCGCGAACTGCTCTCCATGACGCTCACACGCATGGGGTTGAGCGTGGATGCGGCGGGAACCGGCTTCGAGGCCGAGCAACTGCTGCAGCGAAGCCGATACGATCTTTGCCTCACCGACATGCGCCTGCCCGACGGCGATGGGCTCGATCTGCTTGATCATGTCAGCCGTCACTATCCGAGTACTCCGGTCGCGGTCATAACGGCGTTCGGCAGCGCCGAGAATGCGGTCGCCGCGCTCAAGGCGGGAGCATTCGACTATATCGCCAAGCCGGTGGCGCTCACCCAGCTCCGTGCGCTGGTGCACTCTGCGCTCAAATTGCCGCCTGCCGCCGACAAAGCCCGCAAGAGTGGTGGGTCGGAAAACGCTCATCAAGGCTATCCCGAGCTGCTCGGCGACTCGCCGCTTATGCAGCAGACGCGGACCGTGATTGCCAAGCTCGCCCGCAGTCAGGCACCCATCCATGTCCGCGGTGAGTCGGGCAGCGGCAAGGAGCTGGCCGCGCGCCTGATCCATTTGCACGGACCGCGCCGGGACCGGCCGTTCGTGCCGGTCAATTGCGGCGCTATCCCTGAATCGCTGATGGAAAGCGAGTTCTTCGGCTATCGCAAGGGCGCGTTCACGGGCGCCGATGCCGATCGCGACGGGTTTTTCCAGGCCGCAAGCGGCGGCACCTTATTCCTCGACGAAGTCGCCGAGCTGCCGGTCTCGATGCAGGTGAAGCTGCTGCGCGCCATCCAGGAGAAGAAGGTGCGAAAGGTGGGCTCCACCCAGGAGGAGCCGGCGGATGTGCGCATCATTAGTGCGACTCATCAGAATCTGAGCGAGTGCGCGGACGCCGGCAAGTTTCGCCAGGATCTGTACTATCGGCTGAACGTCATCGAGCTTAAGATGCCGGCTCTGCGGGAGATACCCGCAGACATTCCGTTGCTGGCCGAATCCATCCTGACGAGGCTCGATGGCGGCGCAGGGGAGCGCCCGGCGAAGCTTTCCGAGAGCGCGATGCGGGCGCTGCAGGCCTACGCCTTTCCGGGCAATGTGCGCGAGCTCGAGAACGTGCTGGAGCGCGCGCTTGCACTGAGCGCATCCGAAACGATCGAAGCCTCCGACCTGCAGCTCGCTCAGACCGCGGCGGCGGCCACGCCCGGCTCCGCGCGGATGAACCTGCAGGATCATCTTGACCGGGTCGAACGCGAAGCGATTCTCGATGCCCTGGAGAAGACACGCTTCAATCGCACGGCCGCCGCCAAGCTGCTCGGTATCACGTTTCGGGCCTTACGCTATCGGATGGCGCGCCTCGGGCTCAACGAGGAGCTTGA
>WYBJ01000130.1 GCA_011525945.1 Burkholderiaceae bacterium
GCCACGATGGCGCATCGCGACTTGCGCCCTGGAACCTCGCGTGGCGCCTCTTCCCTCACCCCCAACCCCTCTCCCGGTGGGAGAGGGGAGCGTTGTGTGCCCGCGCGGCGGGCAGGTTCCTGGAAAGGGGAACGCTGTGTGCCCACCAGAGCGGGCAGGTTCGTGGGTGGGTGATGCCAAGCGTGAGGTCTGCATGAGCGGTCCGCTCGCAGGGGTACGGATTGTCGATCTCACCACGGTGGTGATGGGGCCGTTCGCCACCCAACTGCTGGCCGACCTCGGCGCCGAGGTCGTCAAGGTCGAACCGCCCGAAGGCGACAACACGCGCCACCTTGCACCGATGCGCCACGCCGGTATGGGCGCGATATTCCTGCACATGAATCGCAACAAGCGCTCGCTCGTGCTGGATCTCAAGAAGACCGCCGGGCGCGAGGCGCTGCTTAAGCTTGCCGCAACGGCCGACGCGCTCGTCTACAACACTCGCCCGCAGGCGATGGCCCGATTGCGCTTGTCGTACGCGGATGTGCGGGCAGTCAATGCGCGCATCGTGTACGCCGGCGCATTCGGTTTCGATCAGGCCGGCCCTTATGCCGCGCGGCCCGCTTACGACGATCTCATCCAGGGCGCGGTCGCGATCCCGTGGCTCATGATGCAGAGCGGCAGTGACGCTCCGCGCTACGTGCCGGCAACGTTGTGCGATCGCATCGTCGGTCAGGCGACCGCCAACGCCTTGCTGGCCGCACTGTTGCACCGCGAACGAACCGGCGAAGGCCAGGCGATCGAGGTGCCGATGTTCGAAACGATGGCGCAATTCATTCTCGGCGATCACATGACGGGGCGAAGCTTCGTCCCGCCCCTGGGCAATGCGGGCTATGCGCGCGTGCTGGCCCCTTTTCGAGCGCCTTACGCGACGTCGGACGGGCACATCTGCGTACTCATTTACAACGACCGGCAATGGCCGCGCTTCCTCGCCGCCATCGGGCGGCCCGAGCTGATGGACGATCCGCGCTTCGCCACGCATAGCGCGCGCGCCCGACACATCGACGAGATTTACCGTTTCGTCGCCGAGCAGATGAAACTGCGCAGCACGAGCGAATGGGAGCGGTTGCTGAGCGAGATCGACGTGCCCTGGATGCGGATGAATTCGCTTGACTCGCTGATCGACGACGCGCATCTCGCGCACACGGGTTTTTTCCGGCGCGTCGAGCACCCGAGCGAAGGCGCCATGACGACGATGGCGGTGCCGACCCGATTCTCCGCCTCGCCGCCCGAACGCTTCGAGCATGCGCCGCGCTTCGGACAGCACAGCGAACAAGTGCTGCGCGAGGTCGGCTACTCCGATGCCGAGATCGCGCAGATGATTCGCGATGGCGTTACGGTGATCGATGCGTCTCCACCTTGCGCCAACGACGATGGTCAGAGGCAGCCGTGATCGATAAAGCATTCGCTGACCACTTTGCGGCCGACTGGATCGACTCCTGGAACAAGCACGATCTCGATCGCATTCTCTCGCACTACACGGACGACTTCGAAATGTCGTCGCCGGCAATCGTAAAGATCGCAAGTGAACCGTCCGGGACACTCAAGGGCAAAATTGCGGTCGGCGCCTATTGGGCCAAGGCACTTCGCCTGATTCCGAATCTGCACTTCGAGCTCGTGGCCACCCTCGTCGGCGTCGACAGCGTCACGCTCTACTACAACGGCGGCCGTGGCGCATCAGCCGAAGTGTTTCACTTCAACCGGGAAGGCAAGATCAATAAGGCATTCGCACACTATCTGCACCCCTTGCACCCATGATCTTCGAGCTCACCCCCGAGCAGCAGGCGATCCGCGAGGCGATTCTTGCGCTGCTCGACCCGGCCGGGCCGCTCGGCGACGACTACTGGCTCGCGCGCGATCGCGACGGCGGCTTCCCGGAGGAGTTCTTCGACGCATTCGCGCGCGGCGGCTGGCTCGGCATCGCGATGCCGGAGGAATTCGGCGGCTCGGGCCTCGGCATTACGGAGGCCGCGCTCGCGATGCAGGCGGTGGCCGAATCGGGCGCCGGCATGTCGGGCGCTTCGGCGGTGCACCTCAATATCTTCGGCTTGAACCCGGTGGTCGTGTTCGGCACCAACGAGCAGAAGGCACGCTGGCTGCCCCCGATGATCCGCGGCGAGGTGAAGGCGTGCTTCGCCGTCACCGAGCCCAATACCGGTCTCAACACGCTCGCGCTGCAGACCCGCGCCGAGCGTCGCCCCGGCGGCTACTTGCTGTCGGGCCAGAAAATCTGGACCTCCACGGCGCAGGTTGCGACCAAGATGCTGATCCTCGCCCGCACCGCGCCCGCGGAGCAGGTTACGCGTCCCACCGAGGGGTTGAGTCTGTTCTACACCGATGTCGACCGGCGCCACGTCGAAGCGCGCGAGATCGCGAAGATGGGTCGCAAGGCGGTGGACTCGAACCAGCTCTTCATCGACGCGCTGCCGGTTCCCGAGGAGGATCGCATCGGCGGCGAGGGCAAGGGCTTCACGTACATGCTGCACGGCTTCAACCCGGAGCGGATCCTGATCGCCGCCGAGGCGGTCGGGCTCGGGCGCGCAGCGCTCGCTCGCGCGACCCGCTATGCGCGCGAGCGGGTCGTGTTCGGGCGACCGATCGGGCAGAACCAGGCGATCCAGCATCCGCTCGCCGAGCGCTGGATGCAGCTCGAAGCAGCCAATCTGATGATGCTCAAGGCCGCAACGCTATACGACGAAGGCAGGCCGTGCGCCGCGGAAGCGAACGCAGCCAAGTATCTCGCCGCCGAAGCCGGTTACGCGGCCTGCGAAACCGCGGTCATGGCGCACGGCGGCATGGGGTATGCGCGCGAGTTTCACGTCGAGCGCTACTTGCGCGAGGCGCTGATCCCGCGTATCGCACCGGTGAGCCGGGAGCTCATCCTGTGCTATATCGCCGAGCGTGCACTCGGCATGCCAAAATCATACTAACGAACGAAGGAGGCGGTGTTGAAAAACGTATCGTTCCTGGCGTGCTCGAATGCGGCCCTGCCCGGCATGACCGTGGCGGCGGCGATGAAGCGATTGTCGCGCTGCCTGCTGCTGTCGCCGCTGCTTTTCTCCGCGGCGGCGGCCGCACAGCCGGTCAACTATCCGACGCGCCCGATTCGGATGATCGTGCCGTTCGGACCGGGAGGCGCATCGGACTTCGTCGCGCGCATCATCGCGCCCAAGATGACGGAAGCGCTCGGCCAGCAGATCGTGATCGACAACCGCAGCGGCGCGGCCGGCAACGTCGGTGTCGAAGTCGCCGCGCACGGCAACCCGGACGGCTACACCGTGCTGCTCGGCAACGTCGGTACGATGACGATTAACCCGAACGTGTTCCCGAAGTTTCCGGTGCGGCCACTGCGCGACTTCATCGGCATCTCGATCGTGTCGGACGTACCGGGAGCGCTCGCTGTCCACCCGTCGGTGCCGGGCACGACGACGAAGGAGTTCATCGCCTACGCGAAGTCGCGCCCGGGGCAGCTCAACTACAGTTCCACGGGCCCTAGCAGCGCGCAGCGCCTCGCGTTCGAGTTCTTCCAAAGCAAGGCCGGCATCAAGCTGCAGCACGTCCCGTACAAGGCGGGCGCGGGCGCGGCGACCATCGCGCTCCTCGGCGGCGAGGTCAGCGCGACCATGCTCACCACGGCCTCCTTCCTTCCGTTCGTGAAATCCGGCCGGCTCAAGGTGATCGCCGTAGTCTCGCCCAAGCGCGTGCCGCAGCTGCCGGACGTACCGACGATGATCGAGTCGGGATTTCCGGAACTGACGCTCGGCTCGTGGCAGGGGGTGTTCGTGCCGGCGGGCACGCCGCAGGCCGTGGTGACCAAGCTCTTCGCGACCACCATCAAAGTCATGGCCGATGCGGAAGTCGTCGAGCGCTACCGCCTCGGCGGCGCGCTCGTGCTCACGAGCAAGTCACCGCAGGACTTCGCCGCCTTCCTGCGCACGCAGACCGACTTCTGGGCGAAGCTGGTGGCCCAGTTGGGCGTGGGCGAGAAGTAGCAGGCGTACTGCGCGATGAGTGCGCAGCCTCGCGATCGTCGCGCGTTGCGCGACCGCCCCGCATCGCCCATCACGCCTTGGACGGTGCGATCCCCCGCGTTCCTCTCATTCCGATCTTCCAGCCCGCGGAAGCCTCGAGCTGCCTGCGTCGTACGCCAGCTCGAACGACGCGCGAGTCACGCGTTACGACACCGCCCACCGCCGCTCGAAGCTCGCTGTCGCACGCCCCGACTCTCGTCGCGGCGGCTGACGCGTCAGCGCGGCGGGGGCCCTTGGGTCACCTGCGCAAGATCGCCGACGCGCAGCCACTTTGCGTAGGCCGCGCGGATCTGCCCGGCGCCGAGATCGGCGTAGCGGCGCGCCGCGCGCAATGGCTCGTCGAGCGGCAGATCGAGGCGGGCGAGCTCGAGCAGGCCGCCGGCCACCGCATCCACGCTCGCTTGCGACAGCGAAATGGCGTTCAGTGCGAGCGACTTAGCCTGACGCAGCTCGCGCGCGCTCACGGGCTCGGCCTGCATCGCGCGCAGATCGTGTTCGACGATTGCGCGCGCCTTGGAGACGTTCGCCGGATCGCAGGCATAGCTCGCGATGTAGGCGGCGCGCGTTCGGCCGATATCGAAGCGCGAGCCGACGTAGTACACCAGCCCGGCGTCCTTGCGTAAGTCGCGGTAAAGGCGGCTCGCATAGAACCCGCCTCCCAGCACGTGGTTGCCAAGCTCGAGCGCGTAGTAGTCCGGGTCGTAGCGGTTCAGCGCGAGCGTCTCGGCGAGCATCACGTTGTCCTGCACGCGACTCTCGTCGGGCACCGCGGTCACCGACGATCGGCTCGGGGGAACCGCGGGCAGCTGAAGCGGCGGTGTCGGCCCGCTTGCCCTCCAAGCGCCGAAGTACTTCTCGATGACGGCACGCGCACGCTCTGGACTCACCTTGCCGATCACCACGATCGTGGTGAGTTCGGGCCTGAAAGTCCGCCGGTAGTAACGCCGTATGCCGGTGAGCGTGAGCCGTTTCATGCTCTCGGGCGTGGCATGCCGCAGTTCCGGGTCGTGACGCGGGAAGAGCGCGCGCTTGAGCGCCTCACCGGCGAGGAAACCGGGACTCTGCAGCACTCCGGGCAGTGCCGCTGCGGCCTGCGCACGCACGATGCCGAATGCCTTCTCTGGCAGCGCCGGGTCGAGCTCGTTGTGCGCAAGCAGCTCGACTCCGCGCTCGAAGTAGGGGACAAGCACCTGAAGCGAAAAGCTCCTGCCGGCCGATTCGGTGGCGCCGATGTCGTCCAGCGCCTTCTGCAACTGCGCTTGATCGAGCGCGCTCGTTCCGTACGAGAAGAGCTGCGCGAGCACATCGTCCAGCCCTTCCTCCCCCGGCGGCACCGCGAGTGCGGCGCTGCCGCGGATGTGGCCGTAGACGCTCACGGTGTCGCTGATCGACTCGGGCTGCACGATCAGGCGGATGCCGTTCGCTAGGCGCATGTCGGCCGGGCGCAGCTTCCATTGCGGCATGACGATGCGCTCGACCGCCTCGCGCGCCCAGTCCGGGAGCACGACCTCGCTCGCCCTGGCGGGAGCGAACGACTCCTTGCCGCCAAAGCCATGCGCCGCGACCGGCCTGCCCGAGACCTGGGGTGTGAGCACGACACCGAGCGCGTGATCGAGATCGAGGTAGCGCCGCGCGGCGCGGTCGACCTGCGCGCTCGTCACGCGCTCGATCGCCTGCACGTCGTCCTCGGGGGCATTGCGACCTTCGACCGCGAGCGCGTGCGACCAAGCGCCGGCCAGCCCCGGAATCGAATTCTTCGCGAATTCGGCCTGAGCGTGTTCGGCGCGCTTGGCTGCCGCGACCAGATCGGGAGGGATGCCGCGTGCCGCGATTCCGGCGAGCGTCTGGCGAAGTCGCGCGAGCATCGCGGCGCCGTCTGCGCCGCGCGCATACGCCACGGTCGCGTAACCCAGCCCGGCGTCCGGAAGAAAATCGAGCGAGAATCCGGCTGCGAGCGCCTTGCCCTCGAGCACCAGGCGGTAGAGCGTCCCGCGCTCGCTCGCGAGTGCATCGGCGAGCACTTGGGCAGCGGCGAAATCGGGCGATCGATAACCCGGCATGCGCAACGCGACGACCGCGACGCCGTAGGGCAGATCGGTAGAGCGCTGCATGGTCTGCGCTGCGACCGGCTGAAGATCGATCGCGCGACGCTGCGGCAGTGAGCTGCGCGGAATCGCGCCGAAAAACTCCCTGATCCTGGCGAGCGTTGCCGCTGGATCGAGATCGCCGACTACGACCAGGATCGCGTTGTTCGGCGCGTACCAGGATTCGTGGAAGCGCCGCAGCATCCCGGCCGTGACGCGCTCGAAGGACTCGCTCGTGCCGAGCGCATCGTGCGCATAGGGTGTGCCCTCGAACGCTGCGGCGAGCAGCTCCGTGTGCATCAGGTACTGGGGGTTGGAGAGATCCTGCGCAACCTCCTGCTCGATCGCCGGTCGCTCTTGCTGCCACGACGCTTCGTCGTCGAGCACGCCGCGCATGCGGATCGCCTCGATGCGCAGCGCCACGTCCAGATCGCGCGCCGGAACGGTGAAGAAGTACTGCGTCACCGTCTGCTGGGTCGCCGCGTCGAAGTCTCCGCCGATGCCGGCGCTGACGGCAGCGAGCTGGGCCTGTGAAAGCCCGGGGCTGCCGCGGAACATCATGTGTTCCAGCGCATGCGCCATGCCGGGAATTCCCGCCGGGGCCTCGTCCGATCCGACCAGGTATGTGATTTCGGTAGTGACCACTGGCGCAAGCGTGTTGCGCACGAGGACAACGCGCATCCCGTTGTCGAGCGTTGCACGCACGACATCGCCGCTCGTGGCGGCAAGCGCGGCAAGCGGCAGGGTGAGCAGGATCAGCCCGACCAGGCATGTGCGCGCACGGCTGCAAAGGAATTCCCTCGACCTCACGGTCATGCTCCCGAATGTGATGTCGAGCGCGCAACCCGCACGAAGCGTGCCTCGCAGCGCGCATCGATGCCGTGATCGCCGCGATCGAGCCGAGCGAACGGGTGAAGGTGGCGCTAGCACGCCCGGGACGCGCCACGAATCGTCGTGGCTCGCGATCGCCGCCGCGACCGCGCGCGCAGCGGCGCCGGGCGACGAGGGATTTGCTGCGCCGCGCGCCAATCGAGCCCTTGGGGATCGATTGTTGCGTACGAGGCCCTCGTAGCTTCAGTGCGAACGAGAGATCGTCATCCTCGGGCGGCCGGGGCCTACGCTGCTGCGGCAATTCGCGGCATGCGACTTTCGTCTCGCCGACGCGACGTGCGGCGCGAGTGCGGACCCGGCCCCCAAGACAATGACCTCGAGGTTTCGTTCTCGCCCCATGGACTGTCGCATGAACCGCCGCGTTGTCGACCTTGGCACGAAACTCCTGCGAAGCGCGCTGCGCGAGAGCGCACCGAACGCACGCCTCGCAAGCCGGCGATCGTATCCCTGGATCATCGTCGCGACGGTGTGCATCGGCGCTTTCATGGGTCAGCTCGATACGAGCATCACAAGCCTCGTGCTTCCCGCGCTCGAGGTTCGCTTCCATAGCGCTCTGAACAACGTGCAGTGGGTGGCGATCGTCTATCTTCTCGTGCTCACCGGGCTGCTCATCCCGCTCGGACGCTTCGCCGACGAGCTCGGCCGCAAGGCCCTCTATACGGGCGGCTTCGTCGTGTTCATCGCAGGCTCGGCGCTGTGCGGCGCTGCCCCCAGCCTGCGCATGCTGGTTGCGGCGCGGGCGATCCAGGCGCTAGGCGGCGCGATGCTGCAGGCGAACAGCGTGGCGCTGATCACGGCCGCCGTGCCGCACGACCGGCTCGGGCGCGCGATCGGGGTGCAAGCCACGGCACAGGCGCTCGGGCTCGCGATCGGTCCCGCCGTCGGCGGCTTCCTCATCGCCTGGCTCGATTGGCGCTGGGTTTTCTGGGTGAACGTGCCGTTCGGACTCGCCGGCGCCGCGCTCGCGCGCTACACGCTGCCTCAGACCAAGGGGCCGCGCCGGGCAACGCCGTTCAACCGCGCGGGCTCGGCACTCCTGCCGTGCGCCATCGCCGCGCTGCTGCTCGCC
>WYBJ01000131.1 GCA_011525945.1 Burkholderiaceae bacterium
GGTGAAGAACGCATTGGTCGGGTTCGACGGGTAGAAAAGCTGCACCATCCGGCTCGCGTCGTCATAGGCGTAGGTGGTGACGTATCCCATGGGATCGGAGTAACGCACCAGATTGCCGGAAGCATCGAACCCGAACGATACCGAACGGCCGGTGGAATCGGAGGCAGAGACGATTCGGGCGCCCTCGTAGCTCAGCGTCAATGCCCGACCCAGGTTGTTGGTGACACCGCTCAGATAGTTCTTTCCGCCGTGGCTGTAGCCGTAGGCGAGGCTCACGTTCATGCCGTTCGGCAGCACCCAACTCGCGAGCGAGCCTTTACCGTCCGAATCGACGGGATTGAAGGTGAGAAGGCTTTGATCCTTCGCTCGGTACGAGAACGTAGTGAAGTTGCCATAGGTGTCCGGTGCACTGCCCGTGAGGAGCACAGCCGACCCAAGAGGAGCCACGTAGGTCCCGCTGGTCGCCCCTTCCGGGCGCGGCAGAAGCGTGAACGACTCGTTCGTGTCCGGCCAATCGATCGTCACCGAGTTGTTGGTGAGCTGATCGGTCAACCAGTCGGCTATGAGCCAGGCGACGGTCAGGCGCTGCGCATCCCGGGTGCCGCCGAGCAAGTCCTGCGAGACGTACATCGCCACGATCGCTGCCGCTGCGGCGGCAGGGGAGGCTTGGCCCAGGCCGGAGAACGGGTCGCTGCTGCGGGTAGCGCGGATGTGGTAGTTGCTCGTCCAGCCCTTCCCCAGGCCGACATCGGTGGTGTTCGCCGCCGAGGCATAGTGTCGCGAGAACGGCAAGGCGTACGGGAACGAGCCGCCGCCGATCGAAAGATCGGTATGCGCGTAGAGGTAGGCGCCGGTAATGGCGGCGATCGGCTCCGCGATCGTCGGGGATCCCGGGGCGGGCGCCTGCGCCAGGATCACCGGCGGAACGCTCGGCGTTCCGGTTGGGGGCGCAACTGCGTTCCGGTGCTTTGTACCAGCGCCGGAATCGATACGTTGGTGCCCGAGAACCCGCCGCTCAGACCGCCGGAGATCTTCTGCAATGACGACAGCGATGTCGAGGTCTGCGTGGTGACCGTGTACCCCGCGCCCTGCCATGCGCCGACGCTGATACTGCCGTTCTTCGGCAGCAGAAGTTGCTTGCCCGTCGGCGCGCCGCTGCAGGTCGATCCATTGTTGGACACGGCGGCATCGATGAAGACGATATCCGCTGCTGCGTACGACCCGGTCAAGTTGGGCCGAATGGAGGAGTAGTACGCCTTACACCCGGCGTTGCTCGTCCCATCGGCGAAGTAGGTCTTTTCGCTCGCGGCGGCATTGAGATCGACCAAGCGAATCGTGGAGGCCGCCTGCATGCCGGCAACAAGCGCTTGCGTCTGCTCCAAGACCGCCGACTCCAACGAACTCGACAACCCGGACTGTGCGAAAAATGCGCCGACCTGGCGCGCTGTCAAGGAAGACGAATATGTGTATGGCTGAGAAGTGATGGAGTTCAGCGGCAGATCGACGTAAGGTCCCTGCACAGCACTTTGCTGAATGGCGGCCTGACCGGAAATTCCCACCCCATGATGGTACTGCGTCGTGAGCTTCCCAAGGCGACTCGTCAGCTGCAGCACAAGCCCCTTCTGCACGAGCCAGTTGTAGCTGATGAGCGCCAGGCTCTCGCCGAGCACCGGTTCGGAGCTGTCCGCAGCGCCACCCGCTCGTGCATCTGCGAGTAGCTTCCGGTGCTTCTCGATCATGCCTCGATCGACCGAGCCGCCCCAGCTTGCGCTCAGCAGATAGGAACCTCCCGCTCGGATCTCAAGCCCTTTCGATTGGTTAGCCGCGGTGGCGAGCGATCCCGTGTAGGGGTGTGTGATGGCGACGTTGACGGTCCAGCTGGAGCCGTAGTTGCCTGCCGTTCCCATATTCTGGCCGTTTGGCGGCAATGCGCCTTCGATCAGCAGGCTCGGCGTGCAGCTTCCGCTCGGAGGCGCGCAGCCCGCCCCCGTGGAGAATATCGTGATGCGACGCCCATACGTTTCATCGGCAAAGAGCTTGATCGTCTGGCTCGATGGCGCGGCGCAGGATGTCTGCGTCACCCCCGGCATCGAAACCGTAAAGCAGGTTCGATAGGCATCGGGAACGCTCGCTCCCCAGTTCTGGGGAAAACCGCTCGGTTGGCTCGGAGCGATATTGGGCAACGTCGCCTGCCGCAAGGGCGATCCGGTCAGGTACTGAATGGTCTTCCCGCCGATGACCTCGTTTACGCTCCAGCCCGGATTATTGCTCTTGATGTACGCGATAAGGTTTCCTGCATACGATGTAAGCGTATTGCGAAGATCGGTGCGGTTGACGTTGCTGATGGATACGCTATCGATCGTCCCACCCGCACTACTCAGAAGCGCGCTTTGCGAGTATCCGAGCGCGGAGGCGAGGTTGGCGATACCCGTGCTGGCTGAATGCAGCTTGAAGCTCGGATCGAAGACATAGAAGGTACCGGCAATCTGAACTTGCGCCCAGACGTGGGCAACATCGAGTGATGCAAGCGTGCCATCCCCATTCTTCGAGAAATTTCGGGTCGGAATGCCGCCATTCGCAAGAAGTTGCAATATGGCGTTGCCGTCGTTCGTCACACCGAGCCAACTCGATGCCGTCGTTCCATTGACTCGGATATACCCGTACTGCAGATTGATCCGGGAAGAGGAATACCCGGCCGCATCGAGCAGCGCCTTGAACAGGTTGACCTGGTCGATGTCGTTGCCCCTCTGGTCCAGGAGCGTTCCGAGCGCGCCTTTGTTACTTCCGAACAGCGGCTCGTACTCGATGTTGTTGTAGACGTGCTCGAAGATGAGATCGACGTCGCACTTCAGGGAAGCTGCGAGCGCGCGAATCTCGACCGGCTGAGATGATGCGCCGCACTCTGATGCGCCAAGAAGTAGGGCTTCGGCGCCTTGGAGTCGCATTTCGTCACTCGCGCGCTTATCGGGCGCACCCGTTCGCCCGCGAGGCGCACTGGATCGCGCGCGAAGTATCTTGTCTGCTTCTTCTATCGTGACAGGCTCTGCTGTAACCGTGTCTTGAAGTGGCGGCGCGTCATCAGCGAGCTTCGGGGACGGCGCGTGCGCACATGAAACGAGCGCAGATACGGCAGCGGTGGCAAGAAAAGCCCGCAGCACTGGTGTTACTCGTTGCATCGCATCCCTCTACTGCCAGCGCGCCGCGCCCCAGCAATTCGAGGTGCATGGCGTAGCGGTAGCGGACCAGGTCAGCGTGCCGCTGTTGACGTTGATGACCTGGGAGGTGCGGTTTCCGTTGGCGTCATAGGAGTAGATGATGATGACCCCCGTGTCGTAACTTGCGGTCGCGATGCGCCCCAGCGCGTCGTAGGTGTAAACGACCGAGCCATTGGCAGCCGAGACCGCCGACGATGTCAGTAACACGAGCAACAGCGAAATGCCCACCACACACGCGATCCGATGGCCCAGACGATGCAGAACGGTCATCTTTGCAGTCCTAGAAGATCCGCGACGTGTCTCCTCGCCAGGATGGCATTCATTGGAATCTGCCGCGCGTGTCTATCCATCCCAGCGTGGCAATGCGAAGCACCGTAAGCGAGTCCGAATAGTTCAGCCGCGAGCGAATCTGCGACGACAGATTCGTTCTGATCTGGAGCGCGGTATACGCCTGAATGTAGTCTGCATTCATTGCCTGCATCAGAGGCGCTGCCGACCCGCTGGGCGTCTCGTCGTTCGCCGCAAGGTCGGACAAATACAAGCCTATCCCATGGCCGACCGCATTGTAGGCAGCCTGAGCATTGATGAGTGCTTGGACGTTCACACCAGAGGGCACGGTAAGCGTGCGTGTAACCGCCGCCGTCCCGGGATCCGTTGCATCTACATCGAGCACCGACGTGAGCCATCGGAAATAGTCGCCATCCTGGATGAATCCGAGGATCTGAGCCGAAGAGTTCGTTCTGAACGATCCGATACGGCGTTTCTTCGTATAGCTGGTCGGCAAGGTCGGCCCGGTCGCCGATGTGGAACAGAGCTGATCGATAACCCCGGTATCGGCACGCGCGATAACGAATACGTGATACCAGGTGTTGGCTGTCAGGCTGGATCCGGAATCTAGGCAACCATTTCCGCTTCCCACCGCCCATGCGGCATTGGCGTTCTTCGAGAACGCCGCAAGAGACATCAACGTCGATGAGTCGTCGGCGTTTGCGATGCCAGCCGAGGTGTCAATGACCGTATTCGGAGTCGTAACGTTGTTCGCCATCGTGAGGCCAGAGAGCCAGCCACGCATGAACGTCGTCATGTTGTTGACGCAGTTTCGCACGTGATTGAAATCGCCCATCACCTGGCTGGCATCGGCGGTCGTGCCATTGGTCAACGTGTATGGGTACGTGCCGCATATTTGGCCGAACGCGGAGCTCGTGAATCCGAGCCAAAGGAATACGAAGCACAGTCTTGTACGCACCGGAGCTCCTTTCTACGTTGCATGGCGCCGCCTCATCTTGCGCGACTCCGTCGATCATGCAAATCAGATAGGAGCTACACTTGTTGTACGACTTGTTGTACGACTTGTTGTACGACTTGTTGTACGAGTCTGTCTGACATCGGCGCGGCGAACGAATCCTTCGGGAGGTCACTTGTCAATACGGCGCCGGTATCCGGGCGGCTCGGCGATATGCACACCCGCAGCGGCACGGGCGTGCGTGTTTCTAACCTCGGTCCACACTGCAACAGTGCAACGCTTCCGGAGGAGGTAGGACATTCGCTTCGCCCGGCATGGGATCGCCGAGCACGATGTGCGCCTCACGTCCCTTGCGATCTTCCAGATTCCGCAGATATCCGACCGGCTGTCGAGCCCGCTTGCGCACGCAACCCGCCCGGATCCTTCTCTTACCGGCGCAGCGGCAACGTCGCGACGGGATCGATATGTGCGTAGCGCGATGCAGTACGATCGCACGCCTCCGCTTCGCCGCCGCGCACTCGATCTTCTTGCCGCGGGCGCGGTCCTGTGATCGACCCCAAACCCGAGGGCTCGAACGCATGAGATTCACCGCCTCGCAGAGCGCGCGCAACGACACGAACACGCCGCCCCGCCCACCCGGCCGCGGCAACGCGCCAACACCCAGCGCTCGTTCGCCTTTGCCGCCGAGTCGGATGTGGTGGTGGTTTGCCGCGCTCGTGGTGCTCAATTTCGTGTTGTCTCGCTGGCTCGTGCCCTCCGGAGAGACACCCGTCGCGGTACCGTACACATTGTTCAAGAAGGAGGTCGGCGCCAACAATGTGGCGGCGATCTACAATCAGGGCCAGGAGATCTCCGGTAAGTTCTCCTCTCCGATCGACTATCCGCCTCCAGGCCCGAAACCGCAGCCGGGCAAATCCGCAGCTCGGCAACAGGATTCGTCGTCAACTCAGCCGCAGGGCACGATCGATTCCACTTGGTTCGACCGGCTGGCCGGACGCAGCTCACCCCCGGACACGCCGAGGAAGGTCAGCAAATTCGAGACCACCCTGCCGACGTTCGTCGGCCCGGGCCTCGAGCGCTTCCTGATCGACCACGGGGTCGAAATCAGCGCCACTCCGATCTCCGAAGCAGGCAGCCCATTCTTGACGCTGCTGTTCGGGTTCGGACCGGCGTTGCTGATCATCGTGTTCTACATCTGGCTCTTTCGCCGCACCGCCCAGTATGGCGGTGGCATGGGTGGCGCGCTCATGGGCATCGGCAAGAGCAAGGCGCGGCGTTTCGACGAGGAGAGCGAAACCAAGGTCACGTTCAACGACGTGGCCGGAATCGACGAGGCCAAGAACGAGCTGGTAGAGATCGTCGACTTCCTGAAAGCGCCCGCCAAGTACACGCGCCTGGGCGGCGCCGCGCCGAAGGGCGTACTGCTGGTCGGCGCGCCGGGGACAGGCAAGACCTTGCTCGCGCGCGCCGTCGCGGGCGAGGCCGCGGTGCCGTTCTTCTCCATGAGCGCGGCCGAGTTCGTGGAAATGATCGTGGGCGTGGGCGCGGCGCGGGTACGCGATCTATTCAAGGAAGCGCGCGCAAGCGCACCGGCCATCATCTTCATCGACGAACTCGATGCGATCGGACGCGCGCGCGGGCAGATTGCAATTGGCGGATCGAGCGAGCAGGAGCAGACGCTGAACCAGATCCTCACCGAGATGGATGGTTTCTCCAGCCGCGAAGGCGTGATCGTACTCGCCGCCACCAACCAGCCCGACGTGCTCGACAAGGCGCTGTTGCGGCCCGGTCGCTTCGATCGCCGCGTGATCGTCAACCTACCCGACAAGCGCGGCCGCCAAGCCATCCTCGCAGTGCACACGCGCACTGTGCCGCTCGCTGGCGACGTGCGTCCGGACGAGATCGCGCAATCGACTCCCGGATTCTCCGGCGCCGATCTGAAGAATCTGGTGAACGAGGCCGCACTGCTGGCAGCGCGCCGGGGCGAGAGCTGCGTGCAGCAGAAGGACTTCAGCGACGCCCTGGAGAAGATCGTGCTCGGACCGGCGCGCCCGATTCTATTGAGCGAAGACGATCGCAGGCGCATCGCCTACCACGAGGGCGGCCACGCTATTCTGGGCCTGGTGGTGCCAGGCGCGGACCCCGTCAGCCGCGTGACCATCGTACCTCGCGGGCAGGCGCTCGGCGTCACCTATCAGCGTCCCGAGAGCGACCGCTACAACTACCCCGAGGCGTATCTGCGCGGCCGGATCGTCGGCATGCTGGGTGGACGCACGGCCGAGGAAATCGTATTCGGCGACCGCACCACCGGGGCGGAAAACGACATCGAGCAGGCGACCTCGCTCGCCCGGCGCATGGTCACGCGCTGGGGCATGAGCGACCTGGGGCTGATTCAATTCGCGCCGCGTGACAATCCGTATCTCGGTGGCTCGGGCGCTTACGCCGGAGCGAAGCCATTCAGCGAGCAGACGGCGCTGGCGATCGATACGGAAGTGGCGAGAATCATCGATCAGAGCCACGTGGAGGCGACCCGACTGCTCACCGCGCATCGGCACGCACTCGACGCGCTGGCGCAGGCGCTGCTCACGCACGAATCGCTGGACGAGCAGGAGGTGCTGCAGGTGACGGGTCTCGAGCGCGCAGCCCCGGTCAATCCGCATGCGAGGGCGCTGCGGGCGCGACACGAAGCGGTGACCCCACCGGCGGACGCCACGGCGAAGCGAGCCGTGTCCTGAGAACGTCGCGTACAGCGCGGGCGCCGCAGCCGGCGAGATCGGGCTCGCGCCGGTTCACGCTCATGGCGGCAGCCGACTGGCGCACGCCGCGCGCGTACCTGGACCGGGTCCGAAGCGCGTACAATGCGCCACGTTCGTTGTCTGCCTTCACCGATGACCGAGCCCGGCCAGCGCATCGTCTCGTGCCCGAACTGCGGCAAGCCGGTCGCGTGGGCGCCCGAGAGTCGATTTCGCCCGTTCTGTTCCTCACGCTGCAAGCTGATCGATCTCGGCCAATGGGCCACCGAACAATATCGCGTGCCGGACGAGACCCGCAACGGCGGCATCGATGTCAACGACGCATCGGCCACCTGACCGGCATTGATCACTCCGTCCACGCCGCGCGCTGCATGGCGATGCCGTGCCCGCCGCAACACCATGCCGCTTGCAGATCGCTCGAGCGCATGCCGCCCAGGGCGAATGCGGGCAAGGCATAGCCTCGCAGCAACTGCGCAAACCGCTCCCAGCCCAGCACCTCGGCGCCAGGATGAGTCAAGGTGGGCGCCACCGGGCCGAGCACCACGAAATCCGCACCCAGAGCGTGCGCCAGCGCGAGCTCTTCGGCGTCATGGCACGAGGCCGCGACCAGCGAAGCCGCGGGACGCTCGCGCAACGCGCGCAACTGTGCTGACTTCAGATGCACGCCGTCGGCCGCGCATTCCTGCGCGAGTACCACGTCGGCATTGACCACGACGCGTGCACCGGAGGCGTGCGCTCGTTGCACCACCGCGGCTGCGAATCGACGCAATTCGCAGCGGCTCAACCGCGGCTCGCGCACCTGGATCAGGCGCAGCCCCCGCGCCAGCGCCGCATCGAGATCCAGCAGTGCACGATCCACGCCGCGACCCGCGGCGTCGGTGATCGCATACACGCTCGGCAGCCGCATCGCCGCGAGGATCGGCCCGTTTGCCGGAAGGATCGGATCGACATCGATGTGCTCGATCGACTGCCACGCGAGCGCCTGGCTCTCGCGCCCACGCGGCTCGCCGCGGAATTCGACGACACGAAAGAAGTTCAGATCGACGGTGGCGTGCGCGTAGACGTAGCGCCGCGTGATCCAGGGATAGGCGCGCCTCACCTCGATGCCGAGTTCCTCGTCGAGCTCGCGCGCGAGCGCGGCGGCAGAGGCTTCGCCAGATTCGATCTTGCCGCCGGGAAACTCCCAGTAGCCGGCGTACACCTTGCCTGCCGGGCGCTGCGCGAGCAAAAATCGCCCGTCGTCGCGTGTGACCACACCCGCGACGACCTGCACCACACCCTCCGGGAGCGGTGCCGGCGAATACGTTGGGCAAGACACGAGCGGAGCGCGAGGCGAGGCGCTAGCGCCGCTTCTTCATGCCGATGCGGCCAGCATAATCGCGCGCGAATTGCCAGGCGACACGGCCGCTGCGAGAGCCGCGAGCGAGCGCCCATTGCACCGCTTCGCGCCGCACCGCCTCGTCGATCGTCGCTTCAGGCGCGTAGTGCCGCACCCAGTGCGCGGCGATAGCGAGGTAGTCGTCCTGATCGAACGAATAGAACGACACCCACAGGCCGAAGCGCTCCGAGAGCGAGATCTTCTCCTCCGTCGTTTCGCCGGGGTGGATCTCCTCGTCGACGTGGCGGTATTCGAGATTCTCGTGCATGTACTCGGGCATGAGATGGCGGCGATTGGAAGTCGCGTAGATCAGCACGTTGTCGCTCGCCGCGGCGATCGAGCCGTCGAGTACGACTTTGAGCGCCTTGTAACCCGGATCGTCGGCCTCGAACGACAGGTCATCGCAATAGACGATGAAGCGCTCGGAACGGCCGCAAACCTCATCCACGATATCGGCAAGGTCGAGCAGGTCGTGCTTCTCCACTTCGATCAGGCGCAGGCCCCTCAGCGCGTACTTGTTCAGCAGCGCCTTTACGAGCGACGACTTGCCCGTACCGCGCGCACCCGTCAGCAGAACATTGTTCGCAGGCAGCCCCTGCACGAACTGGCGCGTGTTCTGCTCCACCAGACGCTTCTGCGGATCGATTCCGCAAAGATCGTCCAGACGAATACGATGGGGCTGCAGGATCGGCTGGAGGCTGCCCTTCACCCCGCGCTTGCGCCAGCGCCACGCGACCGCGGCTTTCCAATCTGGGTCGGCCGGCGGCGCAGGCAGCACGAGCTCCAGGCGCTGCATGAGTCGCTCGGCCCGCGTCATCAGATCGTGTGCATTGCTGCTGTTCGTCTTGGTCATTCGAGACCTTGTGCGGCCTAGCCTTCCCGGACGGACGAGGGTGTCAGGTGCGGTACTCGGCGTTGATGGTCACATAATCGTGCGACAGATCGCAGGTCCAGAGCGTCAATCGGTGCGGCCCGCGGTGCAGATTTACGCGTACGCCAAATTCGCTCTTCGCCATGGCGCGCCGGCCATCCTCCTCGAGATAGTCCGGATGGCGAGCGCCGGCCGTGGCGACGTGCACGTCGTCGATGTACAGATCGATTCGATCCGCGTCGAGATCATCGATACCGCTGTAACCGACCGCGCACAGGATGCGGCCAAGGTTCGGATCAGAGGCGTAGAACGCGGTCTTGACCAGCGGCGAATGGGCAATGGCGTAGCCGACCCGACGGCACTCTTCGACGCTGCCGCCACCCTCGATCGTGAGCGTCACGAACTTGCTCGCGCCCTCGGCATCTCGCACGATCGCCTGCGCCAGCGCGGTCGCGACCTCGGTGATCGCCACACGCAACTGCTCGAATGCCCGGCCTTCGGCACGCTCGATGCGCGGCATCCTTGCCGTCCCGGTCGCCATCACGATCAGCGCGTCGTTGGTCGAGGTGTCGCCGTCAACCGTGATGCAGTTGAAGGAGCGTTCGACGGCGTGGGCGAGCGCCGCATCGAGCGCTTGCTGAGCGATCGGTGCATCGGTCGCGACGAAACTCAACATCGTCGCCATATTGGGCCGAATCATGCCCGAGCCCTTGGCGATGCCGGTGATCCTGACCGCGGTGCCGGCGATGTTGAGCGTACGCGAGGCCGCCTTCGGTAGCGTATCGGTGGTCATGATCGATTCGGCAGCGGACAACCAGTTACCGGCGCTGAGATCGGAGCGGCATGACGCCAAGCCGGCCACGATGCGATCAACCGGCAGTCGCTCCATGATGACACCGGTCGAGAATGGCAGCACCTGCGCTGGCGCACACCCCACGACTTCGGCGACAGCCGCGCAAACCGCGCGCGCGTCTTCGATTCCTTGCGTGCCGGTACCCGCGTTGGCGCAGCCGGTGTTGACCACCAGCGCACGAATCGAGCTGCCCCGCTGCGCCAGGTGCTCGCGCGCGACGGCCACGGGTGCCGCGCACAGGCGATTGCGCGTAAAGACGCCGGCCACCACGGCGCCCTCGCGCAGTTCGACGAGCAGCAAATCCTTGCGGTCGGGCTTGCGGATGTTCGCGCGGGCGACTCCGAGCGATACGCCATCGATCGGGGCCAAGGTATGTGCGTCCGCAACGGCAAGATTGACCGGCATGGCCCGATAAGCTCCTACATTCAGCGCTAGCCTGCTAGCTGAGACGACCGTGACAGTGCTTATACTTCTTACCCGAACCGCATGGGCACGGATCGTTGCGGCCCACCTTACCGCTGCGTCGCACGAATGGCTGCGGCTTCTCGGCTTCCGCCACGGCCACATCCTCGCCTTCGGCCATTTCAGCGCTCGCCGCTGCGGTGGCGAAATCGGCATGCTGATACTGCACGTTCTCGACCGCGGGCAGCCGCTCCGCCTGCTCGACTTCCTCGCGCGTGCGCACTTGAACGGTCATGAGGTGCTTGCTGACCTCGTTCTTGATCCGCTCCAGCATGTCTGCAAAAAGCTCGAACGCTTCGCGCTTGTACTCCTGCTTGGGATTCTTCTGCGCATAACTTCGCAGGTGAACGCCCTGGCGCAGATAGTCGAGCTGGGCGAGGTGCTCGCGCCAGTGGGTGTCGAGGCTTTGCAGCATGATCGCGCGCTCGTAGTGCCGCATCGCCTCGTGCTCCACCGGCACGATCTTCGCCGCGTAGGCCGCGTGCGCTGCATCCATGATGCGATCGCGCAGCTTCTCCTCGTCCAGATCGGACTCCGTCTTGAGCCACTCCTGCACCGGCAACTGCAGGTTGAGCTCCTGCGCGAGCGCCTTCTCCAGCCCCGCGAGATCCCACTGCTCTTCCAGGCTTTCGGGCGCAATGTGCGCGCCCACCATACCTCTCACCACATCGGTGCGCATCGCCGTGAGCGTTTCGCTGATGTCGGTTGCCTCCAACAGCTCGTTGCGCTGCTGGTAGATGACCTTGCGCTGGTCGTTGGCGACGTCGTCGTATTCGAGCAATTGCTTGCGGATATCGAAGTTGCGCGCCTCGACCTTGCGCTGCGCGTTCTCGATTGCACGCGTGACCCACGGATGCTCGATCGCCTCGCCCTCGGGCATCTTCAGGCGGTCCATGATCGCGGCCACGCGCTCGGAGGCAAAAATGCGCAGCAGCGGATCCTCCAGCGACAGGTAGAAGCGGCTCGATCCCGGGTCGCCCTGACGGCCCGAGCGACCGCGCAATTGGTTGTCAACGCGCCGCGACTCGTGCCGCTCGGTACCGATGATGTGCAGGCCGCCCGCCTTCACAACCTGATCGTGCAACCCCTGCCAATTGTCTCGGATCTGCTGAATGCGCGCTTGCCGCGCCGCTTCGTCGAGCGCCTCGTCGGCGCGCACGGCGTTGATCTCGGGATCGGGATTGCCCCCGAGCACGATATCGGTTCCGCGCCCCGCCATGTTGGTCGCGATGGTAACCATCTTCGGGCGCCCGGCCTGAGCCACGATCTCGGCTTCGCGTGCGTGTTGTTTCGCATTCAGCACATTGTGAGCGAGCTTTTCGTTCTCCAGGATGCCGGAGAGCAGCTCCGAATTCTCGATCGAGGTGGTGCCGACCAGCACCGGCTGGCCGCGCTCGAAGCAATCGCGAATGTCGTTGACCACCGCCCGGTAGCGCTCCTTGGCGGTGCGATAGACCTGGTCCATCTTGTCGGCGCGAATCATCGGCCGATGCGTTGGGATGATGACCGTCTCGAGGTTGTAGATCTGCTGGAACTCGTAGGCCTCGGTGTCCGCCGTACCGGTCATGCCGCCGAGCTTGCTGAACATGCGGAAATAGTTCTGGAACGTGATCGATGCGAGCGTCTGGTTCTCGCGTTGGATTTCCACGCCTTCCTTGGCCTCGACCGCCTGATGCAATCCGTCGGACCAGCGCCGTCCCGGCATCAGCCGCCCGGTGAATTCGTCGACGATGATGATCTCGCCGTTCTGCACCACGTAGTGCTGATCGCGATGGAACAGCGAGCGAGCGCGCAGCGCCGCATTGAGGTGATGCATCATGACGATGTTGTGCGCATCGTATAGGCTGCTGCCCTCGGTGAGCATGCCGGCCTCGACCAGCAACTCCTCGGCATGCGCATGGCCATCCTCGGACAGAATCACCTGGTGATTCTTCTCGTCCACCCAGAAGTCGCCGGCGGCGTTCTCCTCTTTCTGCCGCACGAGCTTGGGCGCGATGCGGTTGATGGCGAGATAGAGATCGGTGGTGTCCTCGGCCTGGCCCGAGATGATGAGCGGCGTGCGCGCCTCGTCGATCAGGATCGAGTCGACCTCGTCCACGATCGCGTACACGAGCTTCCTCTGTACCCGCTCCGAGGTCTGGTAGACCATGTTGTCGCGCAGGTAGTCGAAGCCGAACTCGTTGTTGGTGCCGTAGGTGATATCGCAAGCATAGGCTTGCTGCTTGCGCTCGTGCTCCATCTGCGACAAGTTGACGCCCACCGTCATGCCGAGGAAGCCGTAGATCTTGCCCATCCAGTCGGAATCGCGCTGCGCGAGGTAATCGTTCACCGTGACGATGTGAACGCCCTGGCCGGTGATCGCATTGAGGTAGGCGGGAAGCGTCGCGACCAGGGTCTTGCCCTCGCCGGTTCGCATCTCGGCGATCTTGCCCTGATGCAGCGCAATCCCGCCCATCAACTGCACGTCGAAGTGACGCATGCCGAGGGCTCGCTTGCCGGCTTCGCGCACCACGGCGAAAGCTTCGGGGAGGAGCTTGTCGAGCGACTCGCCGTTGCCGTGGCGGATTCTGAACGCCTCGGTTCTTGCCCGCAGCTCGGTATCGGACAAGGCGGAGATGGCGGACTCCAAGGCGTTGATGGCGCGCACGCTATGAGCGTACTGGCGCAGCAGCCGGTCGTTGCGACTGCCGAAAACCTTCTTGAACAAAGCAGGAATCATTCGGATTACGCCTTGCCACGGCTTACACGCAGCGCGTCCGGCAACGTTCGCGGTTCGGGCCGACAAGTCCGAGCGCCAGAACGGAAAAGGGGGTGAGGACCGTGTCCCACCCCCTGTTGCCAACGGCATGGGCGCCTAGCCCGATAGACGCAGGAAGCGCGTCGGATTCTGCGGGACGCCGTGATGTATCACCTCGAAATGAAGATGCGGCCCGGTCACCCGGCCAGTGCCACCCACCTCGCCGATCGTCATACCCTTCATGACGACATCGCCGACTCGGACGAGTCGCTTCGAGCAATGGGCGTAACGTGTCACGAGAGCGTTGCCGTGATCGACTTCAATCATATTACCATATTGAGGATGGTACTCGGACGCGATCACGACCCCCGCCGCGGCCGCGACGATGGGCGTGCCGAGCTTGGCCATGAAATCCACGCCGTCGTGAAAAGCGCGCCGACCGTTGAAGGGATCGAGTCGCCAGCCGAAATCGGAGGTATAAGTACCGGCACGGATCGGCAGCACCGAGGGGGCCAATTGCTTCTTGACGTTGTCCGCGGTGAGCAGCGAGTCGAGCAAGCCGAGCGAGTCGCCGCGCTCGTCCACCTGCCGGGCGAGGAAATCGAGCCGGCGTGCGAGCTCGGTGAACGACAGCGGGTCGGATGGGAGTTGCGACACCGCGCCGCCTCGTGCCGGGGGTTTTTCGAACAGGAAGTCCTGCGGCTTGAAGCCGGCCAGGCGCGCCACGCGTTCGCCGAGCGTATCCAGGCGCAGGATCTGCGCCTGCAGCTCGCCCAGACGCGTGGCCATGGCATCGAGGTTGTCGCGCACATATGCCTGCGCGCGAGCGGCCTGGGTGCTCGCGCTGTCTTGGCGCGCCGACCTATCAGAGAATAACGAGGAAGCCGATGCATCGTGCGACTGCGCAGCATAGCGCAATACAGCGTAATTGATGAGGATTGCCAGCAGCACCAGCGTCGCCAGCACGAGCGCCAGACCGCCAATGAAATGGCTGCGGCCCAGCGTGATGGTCTTGGCCGTCGGGCGCCGGCTGGAAACCAGGATGATGTTCATCGTTCCCTCCGCTGCTCATGCGCGCACGTAAATTATCCGAGATACTCGGCGCGGATGATGCTCTAGGCACTCTGGCCGCGGCAGCGCGGCGCGTGCAGCAACTGCAACGAATCTATCTGGATACCGTGCCCGCCGCTCTTTCCCGAACCAGTCGCGTGGGCTGGGCTCGCGGGGGCGTCGTGTCTGTCATCGCCGGCAATGGCGCGGTAGCCGCGAAGCTCAGGCAAATGGCGCCCCGGATACTCGACGGCTTCAGGCAGCACGGGTTCGAATTTAATTCAATGCGTATCGAAGTGCAAGTTGATGGCGCAACCGTACCAGTACGCGGATCGAGCGCATCTGGACTTTCGCCGATTGCATTGAACGCCGTCGAAGAAGCCTTGCGCACCGTCCCGGAGTCGCCCCTGCGTGCCGCATTGCAGCAGCTCGCGCGGCGAAGGAAACGCTGATTGCACCGACTACAGCAGGCGCTCGAGCATGTAGAGCAGCACCAGCACCACCCCGGCTACGGCCGCCAGTCGCAGCACCTGGAAGGCGAAGCGCAGCCAGCGCCGATTGCGCGTCATGACGTAGGCAAGAAGCGCCGCACCGATGGTGGCGACGGCAAGAAAACCGAGCAGACGTATGACGATCAGCATCGTGCCGCGCGCGTGCCGAGGCACACACCTCCAGGTGAGTACCGCCGCATGCGCGGCTAGCTCATACGGGCTGCAGCCGCGCCTGCAGCAAGGCCGGAGCCTCCTCGCCGCGCGCGAAGCTCACGACCTCGAACGCCGACGGATCGGCCAGCAATTCGCGCAACAGCAGGTTGTTCACCGCGTGACCCGATTTGTGCGCCGAATACGCGCCGATGATCGGATGCCCCAGGAGGTAGAGATCACCGATGGCATCGAGCACCTTGTGCTTGACGAACTCGTTGTCGTAACGCAGCCCGTCGCTGTTGAGCACCCCGTATTCGTCCATCACGATCGCGTTGTCGAGGCTGCCGCCGAGCCCCAGGCCTTGCGCGCGCATGGTCTCGACGTCCTGCATGAAGCCATAGGTTCGCGCACGGCTCACTTCATCGATATACGACGTATCGGCGAAATCCACGCACACGCTCTGCTGCCCGGCCACGAACACCGGATGCTGATACTTGATCGTGAAGGCGATTCGAAAACCGTGATACGGATCAAGCCGAGCCCACTTGTCGCCGTCACGCACTTCCACCGGGCGCAGGATGCGGGTAAAGCGCTTGGGCGCCCGCTGCTCCTCGATGCCGGCGGACTGGATCAGGAACACAAACGGACCCGCGCTGCCGTCCAGGATGGGGATCTCCGGGCCGCTCACGTCTACATGCGCATTGTCTATGCCCAGCCCGGCGAAAGCCGACATCAGGTGTTCGACCGTCGAGATGTGCGCCGAGCCGACCTGGATACAGGTGGAAAGCCGCGTGTCGACAACCGAGTCCGCGCGCGCGCGTTCGTGCACCGGCGGCTCGAGATCGGTGCGCGCGAACACGATCCCGGCCTCCGCCGCAGCGGGCCGCAACGTCAGCGCGACTTTCTCGCCCGAGTGCAGCCCCACACCCACGGTTCGAATGCTGGACTTCAGTGTGCGTTGCTTGATCATCGTGACACGCGCCCGAATAGCCGCCGCCGTGACAGCAGCGAGGCAGCCTGCCGAGTGTAGCACGCTTGTTGCAGCGCACCCAACGCCGCCCGATTGCGCACGCGGGCCGAGCACATCTCAATCGGCCTGCTTGCGCAGAAACGCCGGTATGTCGAGCTCTTCCACGCCGGAATTCTTCAGCGCTTCCACCGTGACGCGATTGCGCCGCATGATGGCTGGCGTCTGCTCGAGCACCGAATAATCCACCTCGCCCGGTTCGATCATGTGGGTATTGTCGGTGCCGGTCTTCACCACACTTAACGTCTTGGGCTGCTGGCGGTTTACGGCCGCACCCAGCCCCGTCGCGACGATGGTGACGCGCAGATCGTCGGCGAGGGCATCTTCGAACACTGCCCCAACGATCACCGTCGCGCTGTCCGCCGTGAAGGCACGGATGGTGTTCATCACCTCGTGCATCTCCTTCATCTTCAGCGTGCCTCTGGCCGCGGAGATGTTGACCAACACGCCGCGGGCGTCGCGGATGTTGATGTCCTCGAGCAGCGGGCATGCGACCGCCTGCTCGGCCGCGAAGCGCGCGCGATCGACTCCGGCCGCGGATGCCGAGCCCATCATCGCCATGCCCATCTCGGACATGACCGTGCGCACGTCGGCGAAATCCACGTTGATCATGCCGGGACAGCTGATGATCTCGGCAATGCCCGCGACCGCGCCGTGCAGCACGTCGTTGGCGGCGCGGAAAGCGTCGTCCACGGTTATATCCTCGCCCAGGACGTGCATCAGCTTGTCGTTCGGGATGACGATGAGTGAATCGACGTGCTCGGTCAGTTGATCGAGCCCCTCCTGCGCGATCTTCTGGCGCTTGCCTTCAAAGGAAAACGGCTTGGTGACGACCGCCACCGTGAGTATGCCGAGCTCCTTGGCGACTTGCGCCACCACCGGTGCTGCGCCCGTTCCGGTGCCCCCGCCCATACCGGCGGTCAGGAACAGCATGTCGGCGCCACGGATGAGCTCGGCGATCCGGTCCCGGTCTTCCATCGCGGCCGCGCGACCGATATCGGGGTCGGCGCCGGCGCCCAGGCCCTTCGTGATGTCGGAGCCCAGCTGCAACTGCACCTTCGCTTGATTGCGCCGTAATGCCTGGACATCGGTATTGGCTGCGATGAATTCGACGCCTTTCACCCCCTTGTCGATCATGTGGTCGACCGCGTTACCCCCACAACCGCCGACGCCGAACACCTTGATGACTGCTTCCTGCGATTGCGCCTCGATGAATTCAAATGCCATCTGCTTCTCCTTTGTCGTTGGCTGCATGAGCGCGTTGCCGCGACCCTCTGTTGCTAAAAGTTCCCCGTGACCCAACTTCTCATCCGCTCGAACACCTGCCCTATCGATCCGTTCTGCAACTTGACCAGTTCGTTGTGTCGGTGCTGCTCGAGTCCGGTGAGCAGCAGCCCGACGCCGGTGGAATAGCACGGCGTGGAGACGACTCCGGCGAGTCCGCCGAGATAGCGCGGAACTCCGAGCCGCACCGGCATGTGGAAGAGCTCTTCGCCCAACTCCACCATGCCCTGCATGAGCGCCGAACCGCCGGTGACGACCACGCCTGAGGACAACAGCTCCTCGTAGCCGCTCGAGCGCAGTTCGCGCTGCACCAGCGAGTACAGCTCCTCCACTCGCGGCTCGATCACTTCGGCGAGCGTCTGGCGCGAAAGCTGGCGCGGCCCGCGGTCGCCGACGCCGGGGACTTCGACCATCTGCTGCGGATCGGCCAGCTGGCGCAGCGCGCAGCCGTACTTGATCTTGATCTCCTCCGCATCCTTGGTCGGCGTGCGTAACGCCATCGCGATGTCGTTGGTAATCTGGTCGCCGGCGATCGGGATCACCGCGGTGTGGCGAATGGCACCGTGTGTGAACACCGCCATGTCGGTGGTGCCCCCGCCGATGTCCACCAGGCAAACACCGAGATCCTTCTCGTCCTCGGAGATGGTCGCGGTGGCGGAGGCGAGCGGCTGCAGGATGAGATCGCGCACCTCGAGCCCGCAGCGGCGCACGCACTTTATGATGTTCTGCGCCGCCGACACGGCCCCCGTGACGATGTGAACTTTCACCTCCAGCCGTACGCCGCTCATACCGAGCGGCTCGCGGACGTCCTCCTGCCCGTCGATGATGAATTCCTGGTTGAGCACGTGCAGGATCTGCTGATCAGTCGGTATGTTCACAGCGCGCGCGGTCTCGATCACGCGCAGCACATCCTGCTGGGTGACCTCCTTGTCCTTGATCGCCACCATGCCGTGCGAGTTGTAGCTCTTGATGTGGCTGCCGGCGATACCGGCGTAGACGTCGCGGATCTTGCAGTCAGCCATCAGCTCAGCCTCCTGCAGCGCGCGCTGGATGGCATTCACCGTCGACTCGATGTTCACTACCACGCCCTTCTTCAACCCCCGCGACGGCTGACTGCCCATGCCGATGATCTCGACCGTGTCGTCGTCCTTGATCTCGGCGACGATCGCGACCACCTTCGAGGTGCCGATGTCGAGCGCGACCAACAGGTTCTTACTGTCCTTCGGTTTGGTCATTTACGTCGTTCCTTCGCCTCGACGCGCGCAAGCTCCGGTACTCGCACCGCAAAGCCGTTCGCATAGCGCAGATCCACGTACTCGATAGGCCGCCCGAGCACTGCCGCGACCCGCGCCTGGTTCTGCACGAAACGTGCGAGTCTGCCTTCGAGATCGGCACGCCCCAGCTCCAGCGCCGTACCGCCGTCGAGACGGATCGACCAAGCGCGACGCGCCGACACATTCACCTGCACGGGCTCGCGTCCGATGCGTTCCAGGCTGCGGCGGAAGTAGGCGTACTGGATCGCCATCTCCTTCGCCGCACCGGGCGGACCGTTGAAGACCGGAAGCTCGCCGTCGAACTGCGCATGGAACACTTCGCCTTGCGTGTTCACCAGACCCAGTGTTCCCCAACGCGCGAGCGGCACATGTTCTTCCAGCGTCACGTCGAGCCGATCGGGCCATTGCCGCCGAAGCTGCGCCTTGCGCACCCACGGAATGCTCTCGAAGCTCTTGCGCGCCCGTGCCAGGTCCAGCGTAAAGAAGCTTCCGCGCAACTCCTGCCGCACGACCGCCTCGATCTCGGCGCGGCGCACATGCACGGGTTGCGCGGCGATGCGCACCTCGCGCAAGGGGAAGATCGGCAGCCGCGCCGCAAGCTCGAACGCCGCCCAGACGAGCGCCAGGAGTGCGGCTGCGAAGAGCGCGTTTGCGATCGCGTTCAGTGCTTGCGGCCTGTCCCACATGTCGCGCGATGTCCGTCATCCCCTGCCCGTCAGCCCTGCCTGCAGCGAGTCGCTTGCCCCGCATCCTCGACGCATGGCCTTTTCGCAACCCCGCACACGCGCCGACGCCAGGATGCGCAGCACGAGCTCATCGAACTCGATCCCCTGCGCACGCGCTGCCATCGGCACCAGGCTGTGATCGGTCATGCCCGGAACCGTGTTGACTTCGAGGCAATACGCTTGCCCCGAGCGATCCCGCATGAGATCGACCCGCCCCCAGCCGCTCGCGCCGACGGCGCGAAAGGCCGCCAGCGCCAATGCCTGCAGCGCCTGTTCGTGCGCGGCCGGCAGTCCGCATGGCACCAGGTAGCGCGTATCGGAGGCGTGGTACTTGGCTTCGTAGTCGTAGAACACGCGCGGCGTTTCCAACCGGATCAGCGGTAGCGCGGCATCGTCCAGGATCGCCACGGTGAGCTCTTCGCCATCGACGAAGCGCTCGGCCAGGACAATCGTGTCGTGACGGGCGGCGAGCTGGTATGCGGGTTCGAGCTGTTCGATACTCGTCACCTTGCTGATGCCGATGCTCGATCCTTCGCACGCGGGTTTCACCATGAGCGGAAGGCCCAGCGCCGCCACGACCGCGGCCCAATCGGTGGTCGCGTCAAGCACGCGCCAGTCCGGGGTCGGGATGTCGAGCGCCTTCCAGACGAGCTTGGTGCGCAACTTGTCCATGGCGAGTGCGCTGGCGAGCACGCCGCTGCCGGTGTAAGGAAGCTCGAGCCACTCGAGCACGCCTTGCACCGTGCCGTCCTCGCCGAAGCGGCCGTGCAGCGCGATGAACGCCCGTTCGAAGCGCTCGGCGATGAGCTCGGGAAGACTGCGCGCGTCGGGGTCGAAGGCGTGCGCGTCCACGCCCCGAGCCTTGAGCGCGTGCAACACCATCGCGCCGCTCGCAAGCGACACATCGCGCTCGGCCGAACGGCCGCCGAGCAACACCGCGACCTTGCCGAATCGAGTGGGGTCGCTCATGCCAACACCTCCCCCACGATGCGCACTTCGCGCTCCAGCACGATGCCGAAACGCTCGAGCACGCGCGCCTGCGCCTCGTCGATCAGACTCTCGATGTCGGCGGCAACGGCCGTCCCGGCATTGACGATGAAGTTCGCGTGCTTTTCGGAGATGAGCGCCCCGCCGCGGCGCCGCCCCTTGAGCCCGCAGGCATCGATCAGGCGCGCGGCAAAATCTCCCGGCGGATTGCGAAATACCGACCCGGCGTTGGGCAGGTTGAGGGGCTGGGTGGCGATGCGGCGCGCGAGCAGGCTCTTGATGCGCGCGCGCGCGTCGTCGCCGCGACCGGCGCAGAACTGAAACGTCGCTGCAACGAACCATTCCTCGCCAGCGTCCGGAAGCTCGCGCAGTGCGACGCGGCGATAGCCGATCTCGTACGCATCGCGTGCCCGCCGCCGCACGACGCCGTCGCGGCCCAGCACGCATGCCTCGCGCACGAATTGCCATGTCTCGGCGCCATAGCAGCCGGCGTTCATCGCCAGCGCACCGCCGATCGTTCCCGGGATGCCCGCGAGAAATTCCGCCCCGGTGAGCTGATGCGTGGCCGCGAATCGCGCCACCTTGGGGCTCGCGACGCCGGCCCCGGCATGGATCGCATGTCCCTCCAGCCGGACATCGTTCAGAACGCCGTGCGTCAGAACGACCGTGCCGCGATAACCGCCGTCGCGCACCAGCAGATTGCTGCCGAGACCGACGAAGAGCATCGCTTCCGCACGCGGCATCACGCGCACCATGGCTGCCAGGTCGTCGAGATCCGCCGGCACGTATGCGCGCTGCGCCCTGCCGCCCGCGCGCCAGCTCACGTGCCGCGACATCGGCTCGTCGGTCAGCCATCGTCCGCGCAGATTCGCCAGCACGGGCTCTGCCATGTTCATCGCGCCCGCGCCTCGTCGTGCGCGCTCTCCAGCCACACCGGCACGTTGCCGATCGATCCGGCTCCCATCGTGACGATCACGTCGCCGTCGCGCGCCGCGGCCCGAATCGCCGCGGGCAACTCGCTCACCTGCTCGACGAAAATCGGCTCGATCTTCCCTTGCACGCGCAGCGCACGCGCAAGCGCCCGGCCGTCGGCGGCCACGATCGGCGGCTCTCCCGCGGAATACACCTCGGTGAGGAGCAGCAGGTCAACACCCGAGAGCACGCGCACGAAATCCTCGAACAGGTCACGCGTGCGCGTGTAGCGATGCGGCTGAAAGACGAGCACGATGCGCCGGTCGGGAAACGCACCGCGCACCGCCGCGAGAGTCGCCTGCATTTCCGCGGGATGATGGCCGTAGTCGTCGATGATGCTCGCATTGCCGCCATCGGCAAGCGTCAGATCGGCATAGCGCTGGAAGCGCCGCCCGACACCACCGAATTCCTTCAGCGCCTTCGCGATGGCGGCATCGGAGGCGCCGAGCTCCATCCCGACTGCGATGGCCGCGAGCGCGTTCAATACGTTGTGCTCGCCGGGGAGGTTCAGATCGACGCGAAGATCGGCGTATTCCTCGGCGCGGCTCGGATTGAGCTTGCGCACGACACGGAACTGCATCCGCCCCTGTCGGTGAACGACGTCGACTGCGCGAATCTGCGCATCCGGGGCGAACCCGTAGGTGACGATCGGCTTCGCCACAGCCGGCATGAGCGCGCGAATGTTGACGTCGTCGCCGCACAGGACCGCCATGCCGTAGAACGGGAGTTGCTGCAGGAAGTTGACGAAGCTTTCGCGCAGCCGCTCGATCGAGTGCCCGTAGGTCTCCATGTGGTCGGCATCGACGTTGGTCACCACCGCCAGAACCGGGTGCAAGTGCAGGAAGGAGGCGTCCGATTCGTCCGCTTCCACCACGATGAACTCCCCGCCGCCCAACTTCGCGTGCGATCCGGCGCTCACCAGACGCCCACCGATCACGAATGTCGGGTCCAACCCCGCCTCGGCCAGAACGCAGGCGATCAGGCTCGTGGTGGTGGTCTTGCCGTGCGTGCCCGCCACCGCGATGCCTTGCCTGAAGCGCAACAGTTCAGCGAGCATCAGTGCGCGCGGCACCACCGGAATCTTGAGCTCGCGCGCCCGCACGACCTCGACGTTGTCGGGCGCGACCGCCGTCGACACCACGACCACGTCGGCTGCCTGGGTGTTCACGGCATCGTGTCCATGCGCAATGTGCGCGCCGAGATCGGACAGCCGCCGCGTCGTGGCGCTAATCACCAGATCCGAACCACTCACCTTGTAGCCGAGATTGATCAGCACTTCGGCGATGCCGCTCATGCCGGCTCCGCCGATGCCCACGAAGTGCACGCGCTTGACCTTGTGTCGCATCGCTCAGTGGACCTCCGTGCGCCACGGCAGCCTCGCCGCCGTGCGCTCGTGCCGGGTCTCGCATGCACTCATCGGCGCGCCCCTTCGGCGAGTTCGATGCAGACCTCGGCTACCCTGTGCGCGGCATCGGGGTTGCCCAGCGCGCGCGCCGCGCATGCCAGGTCGAGCAGGCGTGCGCGATCGAGCCCGGCGATCAGCTCGCTCAGCCGCTGCGGCGTTAGCTCGGCTTGCGGCAGCACGATCGCCGCATCGGCCTGCGCCAGTCGGCGCGCGTTGTGCATCTGGTGGTCGTCGATCGCGAACGGGAACGGCACCAGAATCGCGCCCACACCCACCGCGGTCAGCTCGGCCAAGGTGGTGGCACCGGCACGGCAGATGACCAGGTCCGAAGCCATCAGCTCGGCCGCCACATCCTCGACAAAGGCGACGCAGCGCGCTGCGAGCCCCGCCTCGCGATAACCGGCAACGACGGCCTCGATGTGCTGCTCGCCGGCCTGATGCAGCACTTGCGGCGCGTGCGGCAGCGCGGCGAGCGCCCGTGGCACGACATCGTTCAGTGGCTTCGCACCCAGACTCCCGCCGAGCACCGTGATGCGCAGCGGCCCGCTGCGCCGAGCAAAGCGCGCTTGCGGTGTCGGCAGCGAGGTGAAGGCGGACCGAATCGGATTGCCGGTCAGCACCACCCGCCGCCTGCGCGTGAACGCCGCTGCGTCGCTCGCGAGCACACGATCGGCGATCTGCGCGAGCAGCCGCGTGCTCGTTCCCGCGATCGAATTCTGCTCGTGAATCACGAGCGGCCGGTTCAATGCCGATGCCATCATGCCGCCCGGAAAACTGATGTAGCCGCCCATGCCGAGCACCACATCGGGACGCAGTGCCCGGATCACTGCTGCCGACTGCCAGAACGCGCGCAGCAACCGATAGGGTAGGAGCGCCAGGTTGAGCGGACCCTTGCCACGCACGCCCTGGAAGTCGACGAAGCGCATCTCGTAGCCGCTGCGCGCTACGATGCGCGCTTCCATACCGCTCTTCGCGCCCATCCACGTCACGCGCCAGCCGCGCGCGGCCAGAATTTCGGCCACGGCAAGCGCGGGGAAGATGTGGCCGCCGGTTCCGCCGGCCATGATAAGGATGGTCCGTGGCACGGCTCACACCGTTTCACCTCTCGTCGGCTGCCTCTCCTGGCTGTGGCACAACGCACGCTGCGTACGCATAGGCCTGCGCCGGCGCCACCACCTCACGCACAATCGAGCGTTCATACGGTTCGGCCCCGCATGAGTTGTCGGTTCTCCCAATCGATCCGCAGCAGCACGGCGATGGCGCAGCAATTGGCGGCGATGGCGCTGCCGCCGAAGCTCATGAGCGGCAGCGTGAGGCCCTTGGTCGGCAGCACACCCATGTTCACGCCCATGTTGATGATTGCCTGCACGCCGATCCACAAGCCGATGCCCTGCGCGACCAGCGCCGCGAACAGCCGCTCCAGCACCGCCGACTGCTGGCCGATCGCGAATGCGCGCAGGATGAGCCAGCAGAACAGTCCGATCACCGTTGCCACTCCCGCGAAGCCGAGCTCCTCGGCGATCACGGCGAGCAGGAAGTCGGTGTGCGCCTCCGGCAGGTAGAACAGCTTCTCCACGCTTCCGCCCAGCCCCACGCCGAACCACTCGCCACGGCCGAACGCAATCAATGCGTGCGAGAGCTGGTATCCGCGCCCATAGGGATCCGACCAAGGATCCATGAAGCCGATGATGCGCTGCATGCGGTAAGGCGAGGTGAGGATCAGCAAGACGAATCCGAGCACCAGCAGCACGGCCAGTCCCGCGAACAGTCGCCAGTTCATTCCGCCGAGGAACAGGATGCCCATCGCGATCACGGTGATGACCGCGAACGCGCCGAAGTCCGGCTCGCGCAGCAAGAGCCCACCGACGAACAGCATCACCACCAGCATCGGCGCGAAGCCCTTCTTGAAGCTGCCCATGTAGGCGGCCTTGCGCACCGTGTAGTCCGCGGCATACACGACGACGAAGAGCTTCATGACCTCGGAGGGCTGCAGATTGAGCACCACCAGCGGCAACCAGCGCTGGCTGCCGTTCACCTCGCGGCCGATGCCAGGCACCAGAACAAGTAACAGCAGCGCCATGCCGAGCAGGAATAGCGGCGGCGCATAGCGCTGCCAAGTCCGTATCGGCACCTGGAACACGGCCGCCGCCATGGCCACGCTCGCCGCTACGAACAGCGAATGTCGCAGCAGGAAGTAGGTCGACTGGTATCCGGTATGCCGGCCCGCCTCGGCCATGGCGATCGACGAGGAATACACCATCACGATCCCGAGCGAGAGCAGGGCAACGACCACGCCGACGATTCCGCGGTCGTATTCCGCGGCGGGCTGAATGCGCTGAACGTCGCGGTAGAACATTCAATGCCGCCCCCCCAGGCGTTGCGCCAGGGCGCGCGCGATCAGCGCGAACGCCTCACCGCGATGACGATAATCACGGAACATGTCGAAGCTCGCGCAAGCCGGCGAGAGCAAGACGGCATCGCCCGGCAGGGCTGCCGCGTAAGCGATGTCGACCGCGTCCTCGAGGGTATCGGCAGTCGTGAGGACGACACCGCTGGACGCGAGTGCGGCACGGATGCGGTCGCGATCGCGGCCGATCAGCACCACCGCGCGTGCGTGCCGGCTCACGGCCTGCGCCAGCGGCGCGAAGTCCTGCCCCTTGCCCTCGCCCCCGGCGATCAGCACGCAAGTGCGGCCCAGCCCGGACAGCGCTGCCACCGCGGCGCCGACATTGGTGCCCTTGGAGTCGTCGTAGAAGGCGACATCGCCGCAGCGCGCGACCGGTTGCAGGCGATGCGGCAGGCCGCGATACGCGCGCAGCGCGCCGACCATCGGCAACTCCGGCAACCCCAGCGCCGTACCCAACGCCAGGGCCGCGAGCGCATTGGCGGCGTTGTGCAATCCGGGTGCGCCGAGATCCGCGAACGCCATCACGCGCCGGGCGCCCTGGACGAGAAACGCGGTACCTGCGTCCGACACGATACCCCAGTCGCTCGCGGCATCCGGAGCACCGAGACCGAAAGTCACGACCTGCCGGTCGGGCAGGCGCATGGCGAGGCTCCATGCATCGTCGCGGTTCAAGACCTGCGCGCCGCTGCCGCGGAAGATCCGGGCCTTCGCCCGGGCGTACGCCGCCATGCCGTCGTAGCGGTCGAGGTGATCCTCGCTCACATTGAGTACGGCTGCGGCAGTCGGATCGAGCGAACGGGTCGTCTCGAGCTGAAAGCTGGAAAGCTCCAGCACGTAGACGTCGGGCGACGTTACATCGCTCAGCGCATCGAGTACCGGCAGCCCGATGTTACCGGCCACCACGGTGCGGGCGCCGGCCGCCGCGCACATCGAACCGGCCATGGTCGTGACCGTGCTCTTGCCGTTGGAGCCGGTGATGGCGATCACGCGTGCCGCCGCATGCTTGGCGTGCGCGAACAGCTCCACGTCGCCGACCACCGGCAGGTCTCTGTCCAGCGCCCGCTTCACGGCAGGCTCGGTGAGCGCGATTCCCGGGCTGATGGCAACGAGATCGATCGTCTCGAAACTCGCATCGCCGAACGGGCCGGTTTCCAGGTGCACGTCGGGCAACTCGCTGGCGAGCGTCGCAGCGTTGGGCGGGTCGAAGCGGCTGTCGGCGACGCGCACGCGTGCACCCTGGCGCACGAGCCAGCGCGCCATCGACAGACCCGTCGCGCCAAGCCCGAGCACCAGAACGTTCTTTCCCCGCAGTTGCAAAGTCTCAACCATCCGGCGCGATCACCTCAACTTCAACGTCGACAGTCCAACCAGCACCAACATCATGGTGATGATCCAGAAACGCACGACGACCTGATTCTCTTTCCAGCCTTTGAGCTCGTAGTGGTGGTGCAGCGGCGCCATGCGGAAGATGCGCCTGCCGGTGAGCTTGAAGGAGGCGACCTGCAGCATCACCGACAAGGTCTCGACCACGAACACCCCGCCCATGATGAACAGCACGATCTCCTGGCGCACGATCACGGCGATCGTCCCAAGCGCCGCGCCGAGCGCGAGCGCACCGACATCGCCCATGAAGACTTCCGCCGGATAGGCGTTGAACCAGAGAAACGCGAGCCCCGCCCCCGCCAGCGCCGCGCAGAACACGGTGAGCTCGCCCGAGCCCGGGATGTAGGGGAAGGCGAGATACTTGGAGAAAACCGAATTGCCGGTTACGTAGGCGAATATGCCCAGCGCGGCGCCGACCATGACCGTCGGCATGATCGCCAGGCCATCGAGGCCGTCGGTGAGATTGACCGCATTGCTGGTGCCGACGATGACGAAATAAGTCATCGCGACGAAGCCGACCACGCCCAGCGGATAGGCGACGGTCTTGAAGAACGGCACGATGAACGCCGTCTGCACCGGCAGGCTCGCGGTGAACGCGATCAGCACGGCCGCAGTGAGGCCGATCAGCGACTGCCAGAAGAACTTCGCCGCCGCGGACAGCCCCTTGGGGTTGCGGTGCACCACCTTGCGGTAGTCGTCGATCCAGCCGATCAGGCCGAAGCCGAGCGTCACCCCCACCACCACCCAGACGAAGCGGTTGCGCAGATCCGCCCACAACAGCGTGGTGACGACGATCGAGACCAGAATGAGCGCACCACCCATGGTGGGCGTACCGGCTTTCGTGAGATGCGTGCGTGGCCCGTCCTCGCGTACCGCCTGGCCGATCTTGTAGGCCGCGAGTTTGCGGATCATAGCCGGTCCAACCACGAACGAAATGATGAGAGCCGTCAGGCATGCGAGCACCGCACGCAGGGTGATGTACGCAAAAACATTGAATGCGCGCACCTCGGTTGCGAGCCATTGCGTCAATGCGAGCAGCATGAGGCGCCTCGCCCAGCGTTCGTGTCGTCATTCGATCCGCCGCGGCTCGTCATGCAGCCCCTGCCCGGAGCGATTGCACCACGCGCTCCATCTGCATGAAACGCGACCCTTTCACCAGCACCGTGGTATCGGCGTCCAGCTCCGGCTCGACGGCGGCGATAAGCTCCTCGATACGGGTGAAGTGCCGCGCCGAAGGTCCGAACGCCCCCGCCGCCAGCGCACTCGCGGCACCGAGCGTGAACAGGCGCTCGATCGAGGCGGCGCGCGCCGCCTCGCCCACGCGCACGTGACCAGAATCGCGGTCCGCTCCGAGCTCGCCCATGTCGCCGAGTACCAGCACGCGCCGCCCGGGCATCGCGGCCAGCACCGCGATCGCGGCAAGGGCGGATTCGGGATTGGCGTTGTAGCTGTCGTCGATCACGACCGCGCCGTTGCGACCGGCGCAGCACTGCAAGCGACCCGGCGGGGCGCGAAACGCGGCGAGCCCCGCGCACACGGCGGCGGGCGGCACGCCGAGCGCGTAGGCCGCGGCGGCCGCAGCGATGGCGTTGCGAACGTTGTGCTCGCCCGGCGCGTTCAGACGCAGCTCGCACGATCCGCGTGGCGTATCGATGACGATGTCGCTGTGCAGGGCATGGCCCGCATAGCGTCCCGTGATCTGCGCCCGATGCTCGAGGGCGAACTCGAGCGTGCGCCGATGCGCGTTCTGACTTCGCCACAAATCGGCGAAAATATCGTCGGCATTGACGAGCGCAATGCCATCTTCATCGAGACCTTCGTAGATCTCGCCCTTGGCGCGGGCAATTGCGTCCGGACTGCCGAGCAGGCCGATGTGGGCGCTGCCGGCATTGGTGATAAGCGCCACACTCGGTTGCGCAAGCCCGGTCAGGTAGCGGATCTCGCCCGCGTGGTTCATGCCCATCTCGATCACCGCGTAGCGGTGCGAAGCGCGCAACCGCAGCAGCGTGAGCGGCATGCCGATGTCGTTGTTGAGGTTGCCCACGGTCGCGAGCACCTCGGAGTCGCCGGCGCCGCCGGCGCGCAACACCGTCGCGAGCATGTCCTTTACCGTGGTCTTGCCGTTGCTGCCGGTAATCGCGATGAGCGGCAAACGAAAGCGCCCGCGCCAGTACGCCGCAAGTCGCCCGAGCGCGGCGCGCGTGTCATCGACGCGGATGAGCGAAGCCGGTGCGGATACTTCGGGCGCGTTATCGCCCTGCACCACCGCGCCCGCAGCTCCGGCCGCGAACGCCCGGTCGAGGAACCGGATCGCATCGAATCGCTCGCCCTTGATGGCGAAGAAGAGCTCGCCGGCGGCCAGGCTGCGCGTATCGGTAGACGCGCCATGGAATGGCCGGTCCTCGCCATACAGGCAACCAGCCATCGCCGCCGCGGCCTCGCGCAGATTCATCATGCGCGCACCTGCGCCGCGCACGAATCTTCCGCCCGCCCGGGCCAACGCGCGAGACATGCCCGACTCACGTCGATGTCGCTGAATGCGTGACGTACCCCGGCGATCTCCTGGTAACGCTCGTGCCCTTTGCCGGCCACAAGCACCACGTCACCCTTGCGCGCGCGGGCAATCGCGGCGGCGATCGCCCGTGCCCGGTCCGGTTCGACACCCGCCGCGGGTCGCGTGCCGGCGGCTATCGCGGCGATGATGTCGGCGGGATTCTCGGTACGCGGGTTGTCGCTCGTGATCACCACGTCGTCCGCCAGGCGCGACGCCGTCTGCCCCATGAGCGGACGCTTGCCCGCATCGCGCTCCCCGCCGCAGCCGAACACGCACGCCAGGCGTGCGCGATCGAAATGGCGGCGCAGCGCGGTCAGCGTCTGCTCGAGCGCGTCGGGTGTATGCGCGTAATCGACGAACACGAGCGGCTTGTCGCCGCCGCCCAGCGCCTGCATGCGACCTTCGACCGGGCCGAGTTGCGCCAGCACGTCCAGCGCCTGGTGAAACGGCAGGTCGGCCGCGATCAGCACAGCCATGACGCCGAGCAGGTTGGCCGCATTGTGCGCGCCGAACAGTGCACTGCGGATGACACCCTCGCCCCAGGGCGTGCGAATCTCCAGCTTCAGACCGAAGCGATCGAGGTCCAGGCGCGTGCCCGAGACCGTGCCGCCCGTGAAACCATAAGTGAGGATGCGTGCGTGAGCACCGGCGAGTCGCCCGACCAGGTCGCGGCCAAAGGCGTCGTCGATATTGATCACCGCGCAGCGCAGCCCCGGCCATTGGAACAAGCGAGCCTTCGCCTCGCCGTAGCGCTCCATGTCGCCGTGATAGTCGAGATGGTCACGCGTGAGGTTCGTGTAGAGCGCGATGTCGAACCGCGCACCGTTCAAGCGTCCCTGTGAAAGACCGTGCGAGGAAGCCTCGAGCGCAATGCAACAGGCGCCTTCGGCGCGGTAGCGCGCCAGCAGTGCGTGTAGGGCGAGCGCATCCGGAGTCGTGTTGACAAGCCCTTCGAGCGCACCCGGAAAGCCGTGCCCGAGCGTGCCGATGACGGCGGTGCGCCGACCGGCGGCGCCCAGGGCTGCCGCGATCCAGTGGCTGCACGAGGTCTTGCCATTGGTGCCCGTCACACCGATCATCGTCAGGTCACGCGCGGGCTCGCCCGCCGCCAGCGCGGCGATCTCGCCGGCGAGATCGCGCAGGCCGGCGACGCCGAAGTTCGGCACCCGCCATGACGGCGGCGAATCGCGGCCTTGTCGCTCCCACAGAATCGCGGCCGCCCCGTTCGCTATCGCGTCGGCGACAAAGTCGCGCCCGTCAGCTCGCTCACCCGGATAGGCGACGAACACGTCGCCCGGTCCGATCTGCCTGCTGTCGTTGCGCAGGCGCACCGGGTCGATCGCATGCGCTCGGAGTGCATCGAGGCATTGCTGCGCCGACCATTGTTGCGCGCCCATCGCTCGCTAGCCCCGAGGCCCGGTTTCGTCGTGCGCCACCCAGACGTCTTCCTTGACGACAGGCGCATCGGCCGGGGGCAGCTTCACATTCATGGTGGGTGCGTCCGGCGCGACCGACAGCGCGCGCAACGTGGCCGCCGCCACTTCGTGAAAAACCGGCGCAGCCACGGCGCCGCCGTAATACTGCCCCGTCGGCTCGTCGATCATGACGGCGATGATGATGCGCGGATCCGAAGCCGGCGCGAAACCGACGAAGGACGAGACATACTTGTTGGGCGCGTAGCGGCCATGGTCGAGCTTGTGCGCGGTTCCGGTTTTGCCCGCCACGCGATAGCCCGCCACTTGCGCACGCGGTGCCGTGCCGCCGGGCTGCACCGCGAGCTCGAGCATTGCGCGCACCGCCCGCGCGGTCGAGGCGGAAATGACCTGTACACCGGCCTGCGGTTGTCTGCGCTTGAGGAGCGTGACGGGCTTGAGCTCGCCATCGTCTGCGAAGATCGTATAGGCGCGCGCGAGCTGCAGCAGACTCACCGAAATGCCATGGCCATAAGCCATGGTGGCCTGCTCGATCGGCTTCCACTTCTGATACGGGCGCAGCCGCCCCGAGCCTTCGCCTGGAAAACCGGATTCGGGCACCCTGCCGAAGCCTGAACGCGCGAAGATTTCCCACATCGCCTGCGCCGGGAGGCCAAGCGCGATCTTGGCCGCGCCCACGTTGGACGATTTCTGAATGACCTGCGCGACCGTGAGATCGCCACCGGGGTGCACGTCCCTTATCGTCTTGTGGCCGACGGTCAGGCCGCTGCCGGTGGCAATGATGGTATCCGGGCGCACGCGCCCCGCCTCGAGCGCGGCCGCAATCGTGAACGGCTTGAGCGTCGATCCCGGCTCGAACAGATCGATCAGGGCGCGATTGCGCGAGCGTTGCGGATCGATGCGGCCGCGGCTGTTCGGGTTGTACGCCGGCAAATTGGCCATCGCCAGCACCTCACCCGTGCGCGCATCGAGCACCACGATGCCGCCCGCCTTCGCCCTGTGCTCTTCCAGCGCACGCTTCAGTTCCCGGTAGGCGGTGTACTGGATTCTGAGATCTATCGACAGCGCCAGGTCGCGCCCTTGCTGTGGCGCGCGGATGCTCTGCACGTCCTCGACAATGCGGCCGAGCCGATCTTTGATCACGCGCCGGCTGCCGGGCTTGCCGACCAGCTCGTCCTGGTAGGCGAGCTCGAGCCCTTCCTGGCCCTTATCGTCGATGTTGGTGACGCCGATCAAGTGCGCGGTCACTTCGCCTGCCGGATAGAATCGACGGTATTCGCGCTGCAGGAATACGCCCGGTATGTCGAGCTCCACGACGCGCGCGGCCTGCTCAGGCGGAAGCTGACGGCGCAGGTACGCAAACTCTCTTTCCTGATCCGCGACCCGGCGCGTGATATCGTCGACTTCAACTCCGAGCAAGCGAGCGAGACGCTTGAGCTGGTCAGCGCTCGCATCGAAATCCGCCGGGCTCGCCCAAACCGATTCCACGGCAGTCGAAATCGCCAGCGGCTCGCCATGCCGATCGGTGATGCGGCCGCGGTGTGCGCTGATTTCCACCACGCGGCTGTAACGCGATTCGCCCTTTTGCTGCAAGAAATCGTTGTGCAATCCCTGCAAATAAACAGCCCGTGCCACCAGCACCAGCATCCAGCCGAGCAGGATCGCGAGCAGCAGGCGCGAGCGCCAGATCGGGAAGCGCAGCCGCAGCACCGGGTTCGCGGTCGAGTTCATTTCGCGGCCACCCGCTCGCCGCTGACGAGCATCTGGACCCGATTGGCGCTGAGCGCACGCATATTGAGCTGAGTCGCCGCCATCCGTTCGATGCGTCCCTGCATTCCCCAGGTACTCGCTTCCAACTGAAGCTGGCTGAACTCGATCTCCAGTTGTTTCGCGCGCTCGTTCTCCTTCTCCAGAGTCACGAACAGCTTGCGCGCCTGATGATGCGCGGCGACCGTCGCGAGCGCACACGCGATCGCGATCGCGAGCAAGAGAAAGTTCAGCCGCGCCATCGCGCGCTCCAGGAGCCTGCTCGCATCAGCGGGCTCGCGACATCCCCCTCGAGCACCGGGAGAGACGCCACGATGCGCGCATCCCGACTTACGCCCAGGAAACTGGCGTCTTTCCCCTCACCCCCCGCCCCTCTCCCGGGGGGAGAGGGGCGCGTCGTGTGAGCACCGA